>NZ_CP144906.1:142500-435000 GCF_036699995.1 Clostridium beijerinckii
ATAGTCCCGTAAGTGAAAACTATGATAATCAGTTCTGCACCAGAGTACCACGAGACACGTGAAACCTTGTGGGAAGCAGGGAGGACCACCTCCCAAGGCTAAATACTACCTGATGACCGATAGTGAAGCAGTACCGTGAGGGAAAGGTGAAAAGAACCCCGGGAGGGGAGTGAAATAGAACCTGAAACCATGTGCCTACAACCGATCAGAGCACCTTATGTGTGTGATGATGTGCTTTTTGTAGAACGAGCCAACGAGTTACGGTATGTAGCGAGGTTAAGTACTTAAGGTACGGAGCCGAAGGGAAACCGAGTCTTAATAGGGCGACTAGTTGCATGCTGTAGACCCGAAACCGGGTGACCTATCCATGGCCAGGTTGAAGCGAGGGTAAAACCTCGTGGAGGACCGAACCACGTTGCTGTTGAAAAAGCATGGGATGAGCTGTGGATAGCGGAGAAATTCCAATCGAACTCGGATATAGCTGGTTCTCCTCGAAATAGCTTTAGGGCTAGCGTCGGAAAATGTGAGTAGTGGAGGTAGAGCACTGAATAGGCTAGGGGGCATAGCGCTTACCGAACCTTATCAAACTCCGAATGCCACATACTATCAGTCCGGCAGTCAGACTATGAAAGATAAGTTCCATGGTCAAAAGGGAAACAGCCCAGATCGTCAGCTAAGGTCCCAAAGTGTAAGTTAAGTGGAAAAGGATGTGGGATTTCTAAGACAACTAGGATGTTGGCTTAGAAGCAGCCACTCATTAAAAGAGTGCGTAATAGCTCACTAGTCAAGAGATCCTGCGCCGAAAATGTCCGGGGCTCAAACTTACCACCGAAGCTACGGGTTCACGTTTTACGTGAGCGGTAGAGGAGCGTCGTAATCGGGCTGAAGTCGTACCGTAAGGAGCGGTGGACTGATTACGAGTGAGAATGTTGGCATTAGTAGCGAGATGTAGGCGAGAATCCTACAGGCCGAATATCTAAGGTTTCCTGAGTAAAGTTTGTCTTCTCAGGGTTAGTCGGGACCTAAGGCGAGGCCGAAAGGCGTAGTCGATGGACAATTGGTTGATATTCCAATACCACTATAATCGTTATTATCGATGGTGTGACGGAGAAGGATAGGATGTGCTAGCTATTGGATGCTAGTCTAAGCGTTTAGGGAGTTGGGATTGGCAAATCCGTTCCAACAATTCTGAGGCGTGATGGGGAAGGTTCTACGGAACCGAAGTATCTGATTCCATGCTTCCAAGAAAAGCATCTAGAGAGAGAAGTAGTGCCCGTACCGCAAACCGACACAGGTAGATGAGGAGAGAATCCTAAGGCCGACGGAAGAATTGCAGTTAAGGAACTAGGCAAATTGACCCCGTAACTTCGGGAGAAGGGGTGCCTGAGAAATCAGGCCGCAGAGAATAGGCACAAGCAACTGTTTAACAAAAACACAGGTCTCTGCTAAAGCGAAAGCTGATGTATAGGGGCTGACGCCTGCCCGGTGCTGGAAGGTTAAGGGGAACACTTAGCGAAATATCGCGAAGGTGTGAACTTAAGCCCCAGTAAACGGCGGCCGTAACTATAACGGTCCTAAGGTAGCGAAATTCCTTGTCAGGTAAGTTCTGACCCGCACGAATGGCGTAATGACTTGTGCACTGTCTCAACTGCAAATCCGGCGAAGTTGTAGTGCGAGTGAAGATGCTCGCTACCCGCGATTGGACGGAAAGACCCCGTAGAGCTTTACTGTAGCTTAGCATTGAATTTCGGTATTGTCTGTACAGGATAGGTGGGAGACTGGGAAACTAGGGCGTCAGCCTTGGTGGAGTCGTTGTTGGGATACCACCCTGATAGTATTGAAGTTCTAACTGGATGCCATGAAACTGGTGACAGGACATTGTTAGGTGGGCAGTTTGACTGGGGCGGTCGCCTCCTAAAATGTAACGGAGGCGCCCAAAGGTTCCCTCAGAACGGTCGGAAATCGTTCGAAGAGTGTAAAGGCAGAAGGGAGCCTGACTGCGACACCTACAAGTGGAGCAGGGACGAAAGTCGGGCTTAGTGATCCGGTGGTACCTCGTGGGAGGGCCATCGCTCAACGGATAAAAGCTACCTCGGGGATAACAGGCTGATCTCCCCCAAGAGTTCACATCGACGGGGAGGTTTGGCACCTCGATGTCGGCTCGTCGCATCCTGGGGCTGAAGTAGGTCCCAAGGGTTGGGCTGTTCGCCCATTAAAGCGGCACGCGAGCTGGGTTCAGAACGTCGTGAGACAGTTCGGTCCCTATCCGTCGCGGGCGTAGGAAATTTGAGAGGAGCTGTCCTTAGTACGAGAGGACCGGGATGGACTGACCTATGGTGTACCAGTTGTTTCGCCAGAAGCATAGCTGGGTAGCTAAGTCGGGAAGGGATAAACGCTGAAAGCATCTAAGTGTGAAGCCCACCTCAAGATGAGATTTCCCATAGCATAAGCTAGTAAGACCCCTTGAAGACTACAAGGTTGATAGGTCAGAGGTGTAAGTATGGTAACATATTTAGCTGACTGATACTAATAGGTCGAGGGCTTGACCAATATAATCAAGTTGTAATATACATTAAAATTATATGCAATTTTGAAAGAATAGTATTTCTTTCAAAAGAAAATCTCGTGATGATGGCATAGAGGTAACACTCCTTCCCATTCCGAACAGGAAAGTTAAGGTCTATTACGCTGATGGTACTGCATGGGAGACTATGTGGGAGAGTAGGAAGTCGCGAGGTAAGATGGCTCGATAGCTCAGTCGGTAGAGCAGAGGACTGAAAATCCTCGTGTCACTGGTTCGATTCCAGTTCGAGCCACCATAATGGCGCTATAGCCAAGTGGTAAGGCAGAGGTCTGCAAAACCTTTATTCCCCAGTTCAAATCTGGGTGGCGCCTCCAATTTATTTAAGATAGCTTATGTATTAACTAAATGGTTGATACATGAGCTATTTTTTATTGTTTAGGAACCGCCCATGAAGGCAAAGCCTTCACAAAGTATAATGAAAATTAAGTGGTTTCTGTTAACAAATGGATAACCTTGTCAATAATATAGAAAGGTGAGGAAGTAAGCCGTTGTACTTTCTGGTAGCAAGAACTCCTTTTAGGAAACTGGCTACGGTAATTTTGAGCACAAAGTATTGTGTCTAGAGCACGTGTAGGAAATTTTTTTTTGATAAGTAATTACTGTTGAACTCACTGAATTTATTATGGAGAAGGTAGGAATGGAAGCAATAATTGAAAGGTGTGCAGGTATAGATGTGCACGAAAGAACAGTAGTAGTATGTGTTTTAAAGGGTGATTTAAAGAAAAAACCGGAAAAGGAAATAGAGACATTTAATACTACGACTACAGATTTGTTAAAACTTTTAGATTGGATTGAAGAAAGAGGCTGTACGCAAGTAGCAATGGAAAGCACAGGCGTATACTGGAAGCCTGTCTGGAATGTATTAGAATCAGGTGATTTTGAAATTATACTTGCAAATGCTAGACATATAAAGAATCTTCCAGGAAGAAAGACCGACGTGAAAGACGCAGAATGGATAGCTCAATTATTGAGAAGTGGATTAATTAATAAGAGTTTTGTACCAGATGCACATATAAGAGATCTTAGAGATATAACAAGATATAGGAAGAAAATACTATACGAACTTAATAGAGAGAAGAATAGGATTCATAAAATTCTAGAGGATTGTAATATAAAGATTTCAAGTTATATTTCAGATATATTTGGAGATACAGGACGAAAAATATTAAATAAAATCATTAATCAAGAAGAAATTAGAATGACAGACTTAATTGAGATATCAAATGGTAGAGGTAAAGCAAGTATAAGAAAGAAACTAGGAGAAATAAAAGAGGCTGTAAACGGAAAAATAAGAAACCATCATTTGACAATGATAAAATACAGCTATGATCACATTAGGTTTTTAGAAGAACAAGTAGTCCATATAGAAAAAGAAATAGGTGAATATATAGAGCCATATTTTGAAGAAGTAGAGATAATAGATACTATACCAGGTATAAACAAGAATGCAGCATCAGTAATAATAGCAGAGATTGGAACTGATATGAGTTATTTCCCAACAGATAAGCATCTAACATCATGGGCAGGCCTAAGTCCTGGAAATTGTGAAAGCGCAGGTAAAAAAAAAGAAGTAAAACAATGAATGGAGATAAAGCATTAAAAAGTGTAATGTGTGAATGTGCTTGGGCAGCAAGCATGAGTAAGGATACTAGATTATCAATATGCTATAAGCGATGGGTGAAAAGAATGGGAAAGAAAAAAGCCACAATAGCATTAGCAAGTTTAATGTTAAGAATATGCTATCAATTGTTAAAGGAAAGAAAAAACTATATAGAATATGGTACTATTTATTTAGATAAACTTAGAGAAAAAAGAGAAGAAAGTATGATAAAAATTCTAAAGTCAAAAGGCTATAATATAGAAAAAATCAATAAGTAAAAGAAACAAATAATTTAATATAAGGCTTGGACTAGCCTAAAATAGGCTAGTTTAGTTTCCTATTGTCAAATTTAGAGAAAGTGCTGTGAATTTAATTTTCGTAGGAAAGTATAGAATTTTTTGATTTTGAAAGTGAGTGATATCAATGGTTATAAGGATATTGGCCTGTAAAAAATGGTATCAAGAAAGAGCGTGGCGCAGCCACTTTTGTTCTTGTATAGGAAATTATAGAATTTCGAAGAGTCTAAAGCTAGATGGAATCTAGCTTTAGACTCTTCGGTATGTTAAGATGTAACTATAAAATTAAGAGGTATACAGATGAAAAAAGGGAAGATGAATAAGATATTAGAAGACCATTGGCATAGCTTTGTAAAATTGTATGGTAAAAAAAATTAGACCTAATGTAAAGGCTGAAGTTGATAAAGTTTTAAGATGTAAGGATACTAAGTATGGTTACATTGAGTTGAAGTGTAAAAAGTGTAATTAAATCAAGAAGATAGGGTTTACTTGTAAGAGTAGATTTTGCACATCTTGCGGCAAAGTTTATGTTGATAACTGGATTGATAGTATGTTATTAAAACTAATAAACGTTAGACATAGACATATTGTATTCACTATGCCAGAAGAATTAAGGATATACTTCGGCAAAAACAGAAACAAATTAAAAATACTTCCGCAATGCGCAGCAAAAGCTGTTACGACTTGGATGAGAGATTTAAATAAAAGTGAGGAATTTACTCCAGGAATAGTAACTGTGATACATACATTTGGCCGTGATTTAAAGTGGAATCCACATGTACACATGATGGTTACAGAGGGCGGAACAGGAAATAATACTGAGTGGAGACATATAAGACATATATCATATTTATCACTGGGAAAGCGATGGCAAAAATTATTGCTGGATCATTTAGAAGAATTAGTAGGAAAGAAAAGCGAAGCTAAAAAGCTGAAGAATAAATTATATAGAGATAAGGATAAAGGATTTTATGTACACGCAAAAACACAAATAAAATCAGCTAAAATAGCGGCAAAGTATATTGGAAGATATGTTGGACGACCTGCGATAGCAGAATCTAGAATTATAAAGTATGATGGCAGAAATATCACATTTAAATATACTAGACATGAAGATAATAAAACCATAATAGAAACTTTAAATGCGCATGAGTTTATAAAGAAAGTCATAATACATATTCCAGAAAAGCATTTTAAGATGATCAGATACTTTGGTATTTATTCTAGGAGAAGTAAGAAGAAAGACAATTTTATAAAAATGTTGGATGATAAAATGATAAAACTACGAAAAGCAATATCTAAATGGGAATATAGAATACTGGCTTCATTTGGAATTAACCCTTGTAAGTGCCCCAGATGTGGGGAGTTAATGAAATTTAATGACATAGTTTATGGGGATAACGGTTCTATGAGGGAATATTTTAAAAAGAAGATTATTAGTGAAGGGAAAGAAAATTTAGAAAAAACTATTGAATTATATGCAATTACAAAAGGTCTTATATATGGTAGAATAAATCCGACAACAACGTAGTTGGAGGGCAGAAAAATTGAACGAAGAGATACTATATATTTGTATGGAATGTAAAACTGAAGAAAATATACCTAAGGAGGTTGTAGAATACTTTGATGAAATGGATCAAAGTAACATAAATGAACCACCTTGTTTTTCATGCGAAAAATGCGGCGGAGTCATGAGACCTCAAAAATATAGTGGTATACACGGAAAAGAATATAAATTATAGAATTAAAACCATAGAGAAAAGTAAATCTCTATGGTTTTGATTTATATTTTAATATATTTCTCCGAAGGAGCGTGGCGCAGCCACTTTTGTTCTGTATATAATAAGTTTTATGGAAATCTATAACTTAAAATTAAATTAGTTATATAGAAATACTATAGTTAGTGAGCTACTAATAGAGTGAATTAATGAATCATATATCACATGGCATGTGTTGCGGTGATTGAGTTTTTATATTTAATAGGATTGTATTGGGTAAATTCATTTATTATAATCACAAATGTCAGCCATTATTATAACCATATATTAAATAAATTTTTAAATTACTTTTTAAATTACTTTTTAAAGTTTATTGAAAAAGGTTTCAAAGAGTGTTATACTAAATTTAAGGAAAATAAATATTGGGTACCTATTTTTCTAAAAGCTAATAGACATGCATGCATCATTAGATTATTAATAGAAGGTATATTTATTGATATGATAAATATGAATAAAAACTAGTACAGCATTATTTAGAGAATGTAAGAGAAAATTAGCATTGCTAGTTATTCTTACCGAAATTTCATGGAAGTCAAATTATAAATATACTGGGCAATTAATGTATCTTTTGTAAACGATAAAAATAGTCTTCCGAACGAAGAAATTTTAGGAATATTATAAACGCACTAGGAATATACGAATTTAAATCAAATGAAATAAAAAATGGGAGATGATTTTAATGAAAATAAAAATTAGTAACTCTGTAATATATATTTTCGCTGCACTTAGTGGGCTTTTGTTTGGTTATGATACTGGAGTTATTTCAGGAGCTATTTTATTTATTCAAGAACAAATGCACCTTGATTCATGGCAGCAAGGATGGGTTGTAAGTTCTGTATTATTAGGAGCTATTCTTGGGGCTGCGATCATTGGTCCTATGTCTGATAAATATGGCCGTATAAAGCTAATTCTTACATCGGCTGTTATCTTCTTTGTCGGCGCACTTGGATCAGCATTTGCTCCAGAAATTTGGTCATTAATTATATTTAGAATCATTCTTGGTGTCGCAGTTGGTGCGTCTTCAGCTCTAATTCCAACTTATTTAGCTGAATTATCACCATCTGAAAAACGTGGAACCATATCAAGTTTGTTTCAGCTAATGGTTATGAGCGGAATTCTATTGGCTTATATTACAAATTATGCATTTTCAGATTTATATACTGGTTGGCGAGTGATGTTAGGGTTCGCAGCTATTCCAGCAGCAGTTCTTTTAATAGGCGCACTTGTGTTACCAGAAAGTCCTAGATTTTTAGTAAAAGATGGACGAGTAGACGAAGCAAGAAGTATACTAGAACATATGAATAAACATGATAAAAGCGCTGTTAATTATGAATTAGCTCAAATAAAAAAACAAGCTGAGATTAAAAGTGGTGGAGTTAAAGAACTATTTAGCGAATTTGTACGCCCTGCATTAATCATAGGCTTTGGTCTAGCTATTTTTCAACAAATTATGGGATGCAATACAGTTCTTTATTATGCACCAACTATATTTACAGATGTCGGATTTGGTGTACAAGCAGCTTTACTTGCCCATATTGGAATTGGAGTCTTTAATATAATAATTACTGCTATAGCTGTAGCCATTATGGATAAGATTGACCGTAAAAAAATGCTTATTTATGGAGCTATTGGAATGGGAGTTTCGCTAATGATTATGAGCATCTCAATGAAATTTTCTAATGGTTCATCTGTTGCTTCGATTATATGTGTTATCGCATTAACTATCTACATTGCTTTTTTCTCAGCTACTTGGGGACCTGTAATGTGGGTTATGGTAGGAGAAGTATTTCCACTAAATATTCGTGGATTAGGTAATTCATTTAGTAGTGTAATTAATTGGAGTGCTAATATGATGGTATCATTGACATTTCCAGCATTATTGAATTACTTTGGTACAGGTAGTTTATTTATAGGTTATGGTATAATCTGTTTTGCGGCAATTTGGTTTGTTCAATTTAAAGTATTTGAAACTCGTAATCGTTCACTTGAAGATATAGAAGCTGAACTTAGATCATATAAAGGAGTAGAAAAACTCCAAAAGGATATCTGCACACAAGATGCTACAACTAAGGCTTAGGTGATAAGAGTAGTTATAAGATGCTATAAAAAAGATATGTTAATTAAACATATCTTTTTTATATAATATAAAGGCAACAAGTCCGCAAATGCCAACAGTTACGCCCATAACGATAGAGAATGCATGTGGATTATCTGCAGATAATGGTAATGCTATATTCATACCAAATATTCCACCTATTATGGTCGGTATTGCCATAAGAATTGTAACTGATGCAAGTACTTTCATAACAATATTTAAATTATTAGATATTACAGAAGCAAAAAAATCCATTGTACTAGCTAATATATTACTATAGATTTCAGTCATTTCTATAGCTTGTTTATTTTCTATAATTACATCTTCTAAAACATCTTTATCTTCTTCATATTTTTGCATAAGCTCTAATTTCAGCATTTTCTCTAAAGTAATTTCATTAGCCTTTAGTGAAGTTGAAAAATAAACAAGTGATTTTTCCAGAGAATGTAATTGTATAAGCTCTCTATTTTTCATAGATTTATGAAGCCTTTTTTCAATCATTAAACTTTTTTTATCTATTTGACGCAAATAAAGTAAATAGTATGTTGATATTCTATTTAGTATTTGTAATGTAAATCTTGATTTTTTAAATGTATAAAAAGATTTAATTTTGTTATTAGCAAAATCCGTTAGGATTTTACTTTTTTTTAAGCATACAGTTATCAATTGTTTATTAGTATGTATTATTGATAATGGGTATGTATCATAAGTAAGAGAGTTATCTTCCATTTCGGTAAACGGTATATCCACTATTATTAATAATGAATCCTCTTCAATATCAATACGTGAGGTTTCTTCATCATCTAGGGCTGCTTTTAAGAATTCCAAAGGGACACCTGTTTTCTTTGATATTAATATTAGTTCTTCAGCAGATGGCGCAATAAGATTTATCCAAGCACCATTTTCTATCGTATCTATTAATTTTAGGGAAGGATCAAATTCACTTTCGCTTTTATAGATTTGAATCAATTTATAACACCTCCTAAGCAGTACAACTAATATTATACTATTATAAGATGGTTTGTAAACACATAGCATTTCTTGTAATATACTATTATTTTATTATTCTGTAAGTTTAATGTGAAAATACATCAAAGGATTTTACGTTTGATTTTTTATTATGCCAGAATCTATGAAGTGAAATATGGTACCTTAAAATATAAATCGATATAATATATGGAGTTTATTATTATCAAAAGCATATATTATATTATTTTTAAGATACCATATCTTAAATTTTTTTTATTAGCAATTTCTATTATTAAAGAATTCAGATTTAACTTCAGAGAGTAAAGTTTCGTTTTGTATTAAGTCAATAGCAGTTAATGCAAGGGCTGTAGCTGCTATATTGCATTGTTTTAAAGCAAACTCAGATGTAGTTGCTTTTGCGAAATCTAGGCTTCCATATTTAATATTTTCATCATCTATTATAGATATATATGGATGTATGCAAGGAACCTTATGACTTACATCTCCAATGCTTAATCCAGCATATATATCTTTTGGTGGATTAATATTTATTATTCCACTTTCTTTAAGGTTATGACTAAATAGCCTATTTAGCGTTCTATTGGTTATTAACTCCTTATTAGGAGACTCATATAAGAAAAATTTATTAGGAATATCTATTAATGCTGTCACATTATTTGCGATTTTTCTTATTTTATCATAAGCTTCGTTAGCAGTTTTTGTGTTAGATGCACGAATGCAAAATTTAATTTCAGAATCTGCTGGTAATAGCAATGTTGTATACCCACCATTAGATATAACCGAATTTATTTCTAAATTATCTGGAAATCCTTTTTTTATAGAGTTTAAAATATTAAGAGTTAGTAAAACGGCATCTAACGATGTATAAGAATTCTGATTTAAAAAACTCAACTTGCTTTCGCTTTCAAACTTAAGTCCTAATGGGATAATTGCTGATGAAGAGCCACTTTCACATGTACATGTGTCAGGGTGAGCTACCATTACAACATCTATGTCATCAAATAGTCCTTGTTTTACCATTGTCCCTTTAGTCCCGCCAAAGTATTCACCGGGGCAACCTACCAGTATTACAGAACCTCCGATGTCATCTATAACACTTCCTAAAGCTAATGTAGCGGATACTGACATTGCAGTAACCATATTATGCCCGGTAATATGACCGTCATTTTCGATAGCGTCATATTCACATAGATAACATATTTTAGGATGACCTTGGCCTTTCTTTGCTATAAATGAATTGTTAATGTTTAAAAAATTTCTATCAACTTCAAATTTGTATTTATTTAATAAATTGCATATGCAATTAGATGCGTTAACTTCATTATAACTTTTTTCTGGATTCTCATATAAATAGGTACAGAGATTTTTAATATCGTCAGCACAAGTAGATAGAAATGAAATAATTTTGTTTTTCATAAGCGCAATTTCTTACTTAAAACTTGCAAAATAAATTACTAGATCTTGTATATAGTACAGGTTTTGCTTTGTTTTACAGTAAGTTCTCCTTTCATATTAATGTTTTTATTGTTAACATGATAATAGCGGTATTAAATATAAGCTTAATATAGCTATCACTTTAAATATTATGAGCAAATTATTATTTGAAAATTTAATAATATAAGCTATTTTTGCAAGCTATATTTACATTATGTAATTTGTATTAAATTCAGTAGTAATTGTGTAAATATATAATTCTCTTTATTAGTATTACCAGAAATTTAAAAAATATCTATATAGAAGTTATTAACATCCATAGGGTGTATAAAGTCTACATAATTGGTAATAATTTTATAAGAATCATAAAATTAAGGGGGAATTACTGATGGAGAATACAAATAAATCATGTTTTTTATGTGGAGCAAGTGATTGCGATGGTATAATATTAAATGGAGAAAAGATTTGTAAAGCATGTGAAGAGAAAATTGTTAATACAAATGTAGAGGATCCAGATTATGATTATTATAAGGATAATGTTAGGATAATCTTATTTAGCGAACATGCTTAGAAATTAAATTCTTACATTTAAACGCTAATATATAGAGGGGTACTTTAAGATGGAAAAAGGTTTATTTATAGTTTTTGAAGGTGGCGAGGGAACCGGAAAAACAACGGCGATTGATGCAATATATGATTGGATTACAGAAAATAATTTTGAATGTATAAAGACGAGAGAGCCAGGCGGAATTAAAATATCAGAGCAAATAAGACAAGTTATTTTAAGCAAAGATAACAAGGAGATGGATGCTAAAACAGAAGCACTATTATATGCAGCTGCGAGAAGACAACACCTTGTAGAAAAAGTGATACCAGCATTGAATCAAGGTGTAATAGTTCTTTGTGATAGGTTTATAGATTCTTCTTTGGCATATCAGGGTTATGCGAGAAATTTAGGAATGGAAGAAGTTTTAAGCATAAATAAATTTGCTATTGGTGAGTACATGCCGGATATATCAGTGCTATTTGATCTTGATCCTAAAATAGGATTGGCTAGAATAGCTAATAATGATTGCAGAGAAGTAAATAGATTAGATATAGAAAAGTTAGAGTTTCATGAAAGAGTTAGAGAAGGATATGATATTGTTTATAAAAATAATAATCATAGAATTGTTAAGATAGATGCAAATAATACGAAAGAAAATGTAATTAATCAAATAAAAAATATACTAAGGCCTAAAATATGGACAAATATAAACTAAGTAATAAAAAGCCACCTATTTGTGGTAAAATAATATGTAGTAAATTATTATTAGTTTAAGGGTGGGAATTAAAATGAAATTGATAATTGCAATTGTTCAGGATGAAGATTCAGCAGATGTCATAGAGGCTTTAACAGAAGAGGATTATAGAGTTACAAAATTAGCAACTACAGGAGGATTTCTTAAATCTGGTAATACTACATTATTGGTAGGAATTGAAGAGGAAAAAGTTGAACTTGTTATTGAAGTTATTAGGAATGTATGTAGAAAGCGGAATGAGACAGTAGTTACACCAACTACCCTTGGGGGAAGTGAAAGTGGATATATGCAACAATACCCAGTGCAAATTAGCGTGGGAGGTGCTACTGTATTCGTAATTGATGTGGATAAGTTCGTAAAAATATGATATCAAGGAGAGATAAGCATTGAGAAAGATAATCGGACATAAAAATATTATCGATAATATAAATAATAGAAGACAAAAGGATTCATTTTCTCATGCAAATCTAATAATTGGTAATGATGGAATAGGAAAAAGTATAGTAGCTAAGTACCTTTCAAATCAAATTATTAAAGAGAGAAATAGTGTGGAGAGTGTAGATATTGTAAGGTATTCTCCTAATTCCAATTCATTTGGTGTTGATGATGTGAGAAACATTATAAGTGAAGTCAATAAAAAGCCTTATGAAGGTGATAAAAAGGTATTAATATTATATAAATGTGACAAGCTAACAGTTCAAGCTCAAAATGCATTATTAAAAACTATTGAAGAACCGCCAAGAGGTGTACATTTAATATTGTTAAGTGATTCTTTAGAAGTAATTTTGGATACCATAAAATCGCGTTGCCAAATATATAGGTTAACACCATTAAATAAAGAAGAAATTTTGAGTTACCTTGAGGAAAAATATAATAATTTAAGTGAAGATGATAAAAAAGCAGCACTAGCTTATAGTGCTGGAATACCTGGAAATGTAGATAGATTTTTTAGCGATGATAAGTTGAGAAATTTGAGAGATATATGTATAGAATTATTTGAAGATATCGTAAGTAGACAAAAAGGTATTATATTAAAGTATGAGGAATTATTAAAAAGTGCAAAAGAAGATAAATTAGAGTTACTAAATATACTTCTATCATATATAAGAGATATCTTACTTCTTAAAGAGCTTAATGATAGTGAACTCGTTGTTAATTTTGATAAAATATATAAGATAAAAAATATATCAAGAGGAATGTCTTATAAGAAATTAAATAGTATGTTAGAATACATAAAAGAAGCTAGAATAAATTTTAATAGTAATACGAACTATTCAATGGTCATAAGTGTTTTGCTTATGGGCTTTGCGGAGGTATAATTAATGATAAAAGTTATAGGCGTAAGATTCAAGAAAGCGGGAAAGATTTACTACTTTAGTCCACTAGAATTAGATATAAAAAAGGGCAATTATGTAATAGTAGAGACAGCTAGAGGTATAGAATTTGGCGAATGCGTTATAGGAATTAAGGAGATAAAAGAGGAAGATATAGTATCACCTTTAAAGAATGTTATTAGAATTGCTGATGAGGATGATATTAGAAAACATAAAGAAAATAAAGAAAAAGAAAAAGAAGCCTTAGATATATGCTTAGCGAAAATTCAAGAACATAAATTAAATATGAAATTAATAGATGTTGAATATACATTTGATAATCATAAGGTTATATTCTACTTTACAGCAGATGGTAGAGTAGATTTCAGAGAGTTAGTTAAGGATTTAGCTACTATATTTAAAACTAGAATAGAATTAAGACAAATAGGAGTAAGAGATGAGGCTAAAATGGTTGGAGGACTTGGACCATGTGGTAGACCTATGTGCTGCTCTACATTCTTAGGAGACTTTGCATCTGTATCAATAAAAATGGCAAAGGAACAGAATCTTTCTTTGAATCCAACCAAGATATCTGGAATATGTGGAAGATTGATGTGCTGTTTGAACTATGAACAAACTACATATGAAGGTATAAGAAAGAGATTGCCTAAGGTCGGCTCTATTGTTAAGACAGATGCTGGGAATGGAGAAGTTGTTGGTAATTCAATAGTTAAAGAGATGGTAAAGGTTAAGGTTAGAAGAGGAGACGAGGAAGTTGTTGAGGAATTCAAAATAACTGATGTAGAGCTCGTTTCAGGAAAATATGAAGATACAATTGATGAAAATAATATAAAATTGATTGTTGAGTCAGAAGAAGATAAAACATTAATAAAAAATCTTATTAATGAAAAATAGGAGGAATTTCTATGAAATCTGTTATTAAGATTTGTAATATGGAGTCTAATGACGATGCCAAGATAATTCAAGATACAGTTGTTAAGAATTCGGGGGTAATAGCTACTGAAATTTCGCTTGCAAAAAGGGAGATAACAGTAATATATAATGATATCTTTTTAAAACTCGAAAGGATTATAAATTCCATAGAGGATTTAGGATATGTTGTTTTGTAATCGTAAATAATACAACAATATTAAAAAATAAGAAGTCTAGAATACAAAACACTTTTAAAACATACGAATACGTGTTAAAATGTAAGAGGTTAATTACCACAATTTATTAGGAGGTGTTCTAGATGGCATTTGTTATTAATGATTCATGTGTTAGCTGTGGAGCATGCGCTGGAGAATGTCCAGTTAGTGCTATAACTCAAGGAGATACTCAATTCGTTATTGATGCAGATACTTGTATCGATTGCGGAAACTGTGCTAATGTTTGCCCAGTGGGAGCTCCAAACCAAGAGTAATAAAAGAGAGATCGTCTTTAGGCGGTCTTTTTTTTTATTTAAAAAATAGTTGAAATAGTTATTTTCACTATTTATATGGAGGTGTTAACAAGATACATTCAGACTTAAGGTTAGAATTTATATCCAAGTCAGAAGTATCTAATATATTAGAATTTATTTTTTTTATGCTCTTCATAGATATTATAAAATTCTTAGGGTCGTCTAAGTATAAAGATGTTGTATTAGTTTTATAATGCATAGGAACTATGTATTTTGGGGAAATAAGGTTACAAAGTTTCGCAGACTCAAAACCGTCCAGAGTGAAATGTCCACCAATAGGGATAAGTAAAATATCAATATTTTTAAGCTTTTCTAAAATCAATGAACAAGGTATATGGCCTAAATGTCCTAAATGGCATATAGAAAGTTTATCATCCTTAAATATATAAATAATATTTGAGCCTCTTTTTAGTCCATTGCACTTATCATGAAAGGAGTCAAGTCCTTCTATGTTAAGGAAGCTTAAGTTAAAGTTTCCGCTCTCATTAATAATCTTGGTTGTATTATTTATATCATTAATATATGAACTATCAAAATGGTTATGACTAATGGTAATTAAATCAGATTTAGGGAAATTATTATCATAACCTAAATTGTTGCTAAACGGATCAATTAGAATTCTTTTACCAATGGATGTTTTCATAAGGAAACAAGAATGTCCATACCAAATAATTTGCATATAAAACCTCCATAAATTGAAATATATTAGATATTATTAACATACAGTATTATAAATAATCATAAATTTATATTGATACTTCAAAAAGTAAAAGAAGTATAGTATAATATTATAAAGTCAAAGTAAGTCAAAAACAAATAATTAAATAAAGGTTTAAGCAGGTGATGTTATGGCAAGACTTTCAGATATAATAGAAGAGTTTATAAAACAAATGTTTAATGAGAATAGAGATAATGTGATTTTTATACAAAGAAATGAGTTAGCAGATCAGTTTAGATGCGCGCCGTCCCAAATAAACTATGTATTAACAACTCGATTTACCTATGAAAGAGGATATTTAATTGAGAGCAAGAGAGGCGGCGGAGGTCATATAGCGATCAAGCAGTTGGATGAGGATAACTCCAATAGAAGGGAAGAGCTAATTAACCAAAGCATAGGAGAAACAATAACATATCATAATGCAAACGCATTGCTTAATCACTTATTAGAATCTGGAGTTATTGAAGAAAGAGAATGTGAAATAATGAAGATAGCAATAAATGATAGAAGTTTAACTTCAGTAGATAATAAAAATAAAGTAAGAGCTGATATTTTAAAAGCTATGATTATGATAATTTTATCTTAAAGGTGGGGATATATATGTTATGTGAAAAATGTAAAAAAAATGAAGCAAAGATAAATTTAATTACAGTGATGAATGGTCAGAAACAGGAAATTTGGTTGTGTGAAAATTGTGCAAAAGATATAGCTAATATTCCGTTCTTCAGTCCAATAATGCAAAATATAAATGTTCCATTTCAAGGCATACTTACAGAAATATTATCTAATGTAGATAATGGTAAATCAAATATAGATAGCAATAAAGTAAAAGAAATTATTTGTCCAAATTGTGGGTTAACTTATCAGGAATTTAAGAAATCAGGAAGATTGGGATGTGCTGATTGTTATAAAGAATTTAATATTGTACTTGAGCCAAGGATAAAGAGCTTACAAGTTGGAACTAAACATATTGGTAAGATTCCTAAGGTTAAGGGAAAGGAATTGGTTCAAAGAAAAAATCTTAAGGATTTAAAAGAAGAGATGCAAAAATTGATAGTAGCCGAGGAATATGAGAGAGCAGCAATAGTAAGAGATGAAATTAAAAAACTAGAATTATATATATTAGAAAGTAACACTAAGGAGATTATAAATAGAAAGGAGGGCAATTGTGATGAATAGCTGGGAAGATGATAATGAAAGACTTGGAGCAGTATTAAGTAGCAAAGTGTTGTTAGCTAGAAACTTTAGTAATTTACCTTTTCCTAATAAACTAAACTATATTAAGGGTAGAGAAAATGGTAAAGAAGTATATAACGTTCTTAGGAACGAATTAGATAATGAAGAAATTACGTTATATGAGATTTGGAATACAAAAGAGGAATTTAGTAAACAATATTTAGAAAGGGATCTAATTAGCAAAGAACTTTTGAAAAATTCTGATAAGGGCTCATTTATATTGAATAAAGAAGAAGATCTTAGCATTATGATAAATGAAAAAGATCATATAAATCTTCAATGTGTAAGTGACGGATTGAAATTAGAAGAAATTTTTGAGAGAGCAACAGTTATTGATGATAAGATAGAAGAAAATTTTGACTATGCCTTTGATGAAACATTAGGTTATTTAACAGCATCACCAGAGAATATCGGAACAGGAATGAAGGCATCAGTAGTATTACATTTGCCAGCTCTTAGTATGAGTGAAGAAATTAGTAATATATCCAAAAAACTTGGTAAGCTAGGGATTGCTATAAAAGGAGTCCATTTAGATGGTACAAAAGTTTTTGGAAATTTATACAGAATATTTAATAAAGTGTCATTAGGTTTGACAGAGGAGAATATTATAAATAAATTAAAAGAAGCAGTTTGGAGCATAATAATAGAGGAAAATAAATTCCGAGAAATATTACTTAGTAAATGTAGACATGAATTAGAGGATAAGATATATAGAGCATATGGAATACTGAAATATGCAATGATTTTGGATTTTAAAGAGTCTATTGAACTATTATCAAATGTTAGATTAGGAGCGGAATTATCAATTATAAATATTGATAAGGGTAAGTTAGATAAACTATTTATTCTAATTACTAATTCATCCCTTCAAAATTATTTAAAAAAATCACTAGATGATAAGGAAATTAAGTATGAAAGAGCTAAATTAGTGAAAGAAATGTTAACCTAAGGAGAAGATAGGAGGTTTAAAGTATATGGAATATAATAAATTAACAGAAAGGGCACAAGCAGTAATTTTAGAAGCTGAAAATGAATCAGAAAAATTTAAACATGGGTATGTTGGAACTGAGCATATATTACTTGGCATATTAAAAGAAGATGGATATTCTGCTAAGTTATTAAAAAAATATGGGGTTAATAGTGAGAATATTAGAAATATGATACAAAGATACTTGGGTTATGGGGATATCAAGAAAACAGACGATAATATTTTACTGACCCCTCGTACCAAAAGGTTAATAGATGAAAGTTTCGCAGCAGCAAAAAGATTAAATCATAAATATGTTAGCCCTGAACATATTTTATTAGCCTTACTTAATCAAGAAGAAGGAATGGCATACACTATATTAAAAAGCTTGAATCTTAACTTCACCATTATAAGTGAAGAATTACTTGTATTCTTATCTGGTACTTATGAAGATAAAGCTAGCGATAAAAATATAATTGATAATAAGAAAGCTAATACTCCAATGCTTGATAAGTATGGAAGGGATTTAACAGTACTATCTAAGGAACAAGGACTAGATCCTGTAATTGGAAGGGATAATGAAACTCAAAGGTTATTAGAAATTCTTTGTAGGAGAATTAAAAATAACCCGTGTCTGATTGGGGAACCAGGTGTTGGTAAAACTGCTGTAGTTGAAGGACTAGCACAGAGAATAGTGGAGGGAAATATTCCAGAGATACTTAGAAATAAAAGAGTTGTTTCTTTAGATTTAACATCTATGATTGCAGGAGCTAAGTATAGAGGTGAATTTGAGGAAAGACTTAAGAAAACTATGGATGAAATAATTAAAGATAAAGATATAATTATTTTTATAGATGAGATTCATACTATTATAGGAGCAGGAGGAGCAGAAGGTGCTATCGATGCATCTAATATATTAAAGCCTGCTTTAGCAAGAGGAGAGATTCAATGTATAGGAGCCACAACTATAGATGAATATAGAAAGTATATTGAAAAGGATTCTGCATTAGAAAGAAGATTTCAACCTGTAACAGTGGGAGAGCCTTCAAAGGAAGAAACGCTAAAAATTCTTAAAGGATTAAGAGATAAATATGAAGCTCATCACAGAGTTGAAATAACAGATGAAGCTTTAGAAGCGGCCGTTAATTTGGCAGATAGGTATATAACAGATAGATTTATGCCGGACAAAGCCATTGATTTGATTGATGAAGGAGCTGCTAAAGTGAGAATCCAAAGCTTAACAGCCCCTCCGGATTTAAAAGATCTAGAAGAAAAAATTGAAAATATAGGTAAAGAAAAGGAAGAAGCTATACGAGTTCAAGACTTTGAGAGAGCTGCTAATTTAAGGGATAAAGAGAGAATTTTAAAAGAGCAGTTAGGTAATATGAAAGATAGTTGGGATACTCAGAATTCTATAAAGACACTAGTTGTAGATGCAGAAAAGATAGCGAGTGTAGTATCATCTTGGACTAAGATTCCAATTCAAAAATTAACTGAATCGGAAAGTGAAAGGTTATTAAAATTAGAGGAAATATTACACAAGAGAGTCGTTGGGCAAAATGAGGCGGTTAAATCTATAGCAAGGGCTGTGAGACGGGCAAGAGTTGGAATAAAGGATCCTAATAGACCAATAGGAAGTTTTATATTCTTAGGACCAACTGGAGTTGGAAAGACTGAGCTTTCTAAAGCACTTGCAGAAGCTATGTTTGGTGATGAAAATAATATTATAAGAATTGATATGTCAGAATACATGGAAAGTCATTCGGTATCTAGATTAATAGGATCGCCTCCAGGATATGTAGGACATGAAGAAGGTGGTCAACTTACAGAAGCTGTTAGAAGAAAACCTTATTCAATAGTTCTTTTAGATGAGATAGAAAAGGCAAATCCAGAGGTATTCAATATATTGCTTCAAATTATGGAAGATGGAAGACTTACTGATGGTAAAGGAAAAATAGTTAATTTTAAGAATACAATAATTATAATGACTTCAAATGTTGGTGCTCATCAAATTAAAAAGCAGAAAAGCATAGGATTTAGTAGCGTTACTTCTAAAAACGAAAATGAAACTGAATATGAAAAGATGAAGGAAAATATATTAGGGGAACTAAAGCAAAAATTTAGGCCAGAATTTTTAAATAGAATAGATGATACAATAGTATTCCACAAATTGAGTGATGAAGATTTAAATCAAATTATAGATTTAATGCTTGCATCAATAAGAAAAAGGCTTGAGGACAGAGATATATACTTAAACTTTGAAGATAATAGTAAAAAGTTCCTACTAAACAAAGGAATTGACCTTGATTATGGTGCAAGGCCACTTAGAAGATTGATAATAAAAGAGGTAGAAGATAAATTAAGTGAGGAAATATTACAAGGAAATATAAGAATCGGAGATAGGGTAAAGGTAAGTGAGTTAGAAAACAAACTTATTTTCAAAAGATTGGCTGAAAGCAATTTGGAGCTCAATAAGAATTAATTTATGTTAATGGGCTATTTCAACGCTATAAATTATTTATACATTGAAATAGTCCGTTTAGCTTAAAGATTAATATTTGGGTATTGAGTAGTTTAAAATGTATTAAATAGTAGGAGAAAATAGATATGAGTAAAGAAAAAAAGGAATTGGATTTAATTATAATTGGGGGTGGACCAGCAGGTCTTACAGCAGCAATGTATGCAGGAAGGGCAAAGTTGAATACTTTGTTGTTAGAAAATGAACTTGTGGGAGGTCAAGTTAGAAATAGTTATACTATAGAGAATTATCCAGGATTTAAAAGTATAGGTGGAGGAGATTTAGCTGATATATTTCAAGAGCAAGCTAGAGATCTTGGAGCAAATATTGATGAATTTGATTCAATTGAAAAAATATATATATCAGATGATGAAAAGATTATAGAAACTGAATCATATATATACCAACCTAAAGCTGTAATAATTGCTACAGGAGCGGCACCAAGAAAACTGCCTATTCCTCAAGAAGAACAATTTTCAGGAAGAGGAATTCATTACTGTGCTATTTGTGATGGAGCACTTTATCAAGGCAAAAAAGTTGCTGTTGTAGGCGGTGGAAATTCTGCACTAGAAGAGTCTATATTTTTAACTAGATTTGCTGAAAAAGTGTACCTAATCAGAAGATATGATTATTTTAAAGGGGAACAGTCATTAATTGATGAAGTTTTCAATAACCCTAAAATAGAGGTTCTATTAAATAAGGATTTAATTCAGGCTAATGGTAAGGAATTTTTGGAATCAGTTATCATAAAAGACACTAAGACTCAAGAAACTAGTAGCTTAGATGTTAATGCAGTTTTTGGGTATATAGGAACAGAGCCTAGAACAAAAGAAGTAAAGGATTATATAAAATTGAATGAGCAAGGATATATAATTACTGATGAAGATTTACAGACAAATATTCAAGGAGTATATGCAGCAGGGGATGTAAGACAAAAGAAGTATAGGCAAATAACAACTGCTGTATCAGATGGCACGATTGCGCTTTTAAATGCGGAAAAGTATATATTACGAAAAAGAAAATAGCATTAAGCATGGAAATATAAGTCAGATATTAATTGATATATGCCAAAATAATTAAGAGGCGCATATACGCCTCTTAATTATTTACCTAAAGCCTTTAAAATAGCAGGCTTATCAAAGCCTATAATAATATTATCATTAATATCTAATACTGGTACACCCATTTGATTAGACTTTTTTATCATTTCTTCTCTAGCTTCCATATCATCTTGAACATTTAATTCTTGAAATTCAATATTTTCTGATTTAAGAAAACTTTTTGCTTTAACGCACCAAGGACAAGTATTGGTAGTATATACTTTTACCATAAATGAATACGCCTCCTTAATAATTATTATTATATTGTAATTAATATTATAATATAGATTTTATAATCATTCAATATAACTAGAAAATAATGAGTTTATTATAAATTAAATTATAATTTGGTTATATATTGTTGTCTCATTATTAGAATAATCATTATAGAGTAATTTCGTTAATACATAACTAGTGAATTATATTTTATATTTATTTTCTAGTGTTGATATTAATATTATAATTTCTTTTTATTATATATTTGTTCTTTACTAATCTATTTTATAATAGCTTTTGCAATAATTTATTAAATATTCTAAGAACAAAAAATAAAATAGCCATAAAGTATTATATATAATGATTGGATGGAGGTTAAAAGCTAGCTATATTTAATTCAAAATATATGAGTAAGAAAGTAATATGCTATAATATAATTAAGATTTTTATTAAAAAAGTAAGATGTAATAAAGATCTAGAAACGAAGGGAGAGGTTTATGAAGAAAAAAACATTATATAGATGTAATAGTTGTGGTTTTGAAAGTATAAAGTGGCTTGGTAAATGCCCCACATGCAATAGTTGGAATACATTAGAGGAAATTACTATTGAAGCAAAAAATTTAGAGACCAGATCAAGACAGATAGCAAAAAAGCCGTTAAAAAAACTTTTTGAGATAGTTTCCAATAAAAGCGATAGAATAGTAACAGGGATAAATGAATTTGATAGAGTTATGGGTGGAGGAATCGTAAAGGATTCAATTTCGATTATAACAGCAAGACCAGGAGCGGGAAAATCAACACTTCTTCTTGAAATTTCCGATGCTGTCGCCCAAAAGGGATATAAAGTAATTTATGCGTCAGGGGAGGAAAGTGATAGTCAGATAAAAAATAGAGCAGATAGAATTCTTAATAAAATCCACGAAGATATATGGGTACTACAAGAAACAAGTCTTGATAATGTTTTAGATGCGGTTGAAGAAATAGATCCAGATATTATAATAATAGATAGTATACAAACATTTACTATGGAATCATCTTTGCCAGCGAGAGCAGGGTCACCTACACAAACTATGGAATGTGCTAATGCATTGCTTCAAGTGGCTAAAAACGATAAAAGGCCAAGAGCGGTTATAATAGTTGGGCAGATGACTAAAAGTGATGAACTTGCAGGGTTAAGAGCCTTAGAGCATTTAGTTGATACGGTGCTTATAATAGAAGATGATAGTGATGAAGAGTTAAGAGTACTTGTAAGCTCTAAAAATAGATTTGGTGGTATTGAAAATGGCTTCTTTCAAATGGGAGAGAGGGGGATTATTTCAATAGATAATCCATCAGAATTTTTTATGACAAAGCGTGAAGAAGGAGAAATTGTATCAGGAAGTGCATTAACCGTAATTAAAGAAGGAACAAGAGCAATAATAACTGAAATAGAAAGTTTAGTATCCAAGAGTTTTACTCCATATCCTACAAGAATAGGAGAAACATTAGGAAAGGATAAATTAAACACTTTGATATCTATACTTGAACAACGTGGAGGAATTAATTTATACGATAAGAATGTAATTATTAAAACTACAGGTGGTATAAAAATAAGAGAACAGGGCATTAATTTAGCTGTAATAATGAGTATAGTATCCTCAGTAAAGCAGCAGGGGATAGAATCAAATATAGCGTTTATAGCAGATGTAGGACTGACTGGGGAACTTAAAAAAGTACCATCATTAGAAAGTAGAATTAGGGAACTTGAGAGAATGGGATTTAAAAAGGTTTATGTTCCAAAGGATTCTATAGGAAAAAGCAGCAGCTTGAAGAAAATAGATATAATTGAATTAAAGACCTTGATGGATGTAATAAATAATGTTTATAGAAGTTAGAACACTATAGAAATGACATATTAAATATGAAGAGAATAGAGGCATTTCTTACAAATAAATATATTATAACTTAAATTTTACAAATGTTGTTGAGGGATTATATTTATTATAGTATTATAGTTTCTAGGGCGTAGGTTAAATTTACTCCGAAAATAATATCAGTCAAAATGTTTAATATTTGATTTTAAATAAATCTAGAAAAGTATCAAAATGATTTTTAAAGAAAATGGGTGAGTGTATGAGAATAGAAAAGGGAATAGGAATAAAGAATGTCTTAAAGATAATGTGCCCAGGCACTCAACTAAGGGAAGGTCTTGAAAATATATTAAGAGCTAAAACAGGTGGCTTATTAGTGATTGGTGACGATGAAGAAGTTATGAAACTCGTTGATGGTGGTTTTTATATTAATTCAGAGTATACACCATCATATGCATACGAATTAGCTAAAATGGATGGAGCTATAGTCATAACTGGAGATTTAAAGAAAATCGTTTGTGCTAATGCGCAATTAATACCGGATTCATCTATTCCAACATATGAAACAGGAACTAGGCATAGAACAGCGCATAGGGTAGCTAAGCAAACGAATAACATAGTAATTGCAATTTCTCAAAGAAGAAATATAATAACTATGTACAAGGGTGATATAAAGTATGTATTAAGAGAAAGTAGTGTAATTCTTGGAAAGGCAAATCAAGCGCTTCAAACACTAGAAAAATATGTTGCAGTACTTGAACGTGTTATTAATAACTTGAATTTATTGGAGTTTCAAGACTTAACAACACTATTCGATGTAGTTACAGCAATTCAAAGAACTGAAATGGTAATGAGAATAGTGGAAGAAATTAATATGTATATACTAGAGTTGGGGAATGAAGGACGATTAATATCAATGCAATTAAATGAATTAGTTAAGCATATAGAAAGAGATGGAATATTGCTAATTAGAGATTATTGTAAAGATGGACTTCAATATAACGAGGTATATGAACACATTCAAAAACTAAATTCTTCAGAATTATTAGAATTAGACGCAGTTGCAAGAACATTAGGTCGTGGAGGAATTCCGCTTATGGATACATTAATATCTCCAAAGGGATATAGAATGTTGAGTAAGGTGCCAAGAATACCATCTAATGTTATTGATAATCTTATAAAAGAATTTGAAGAATTAAGTAATATAATTGATGCTGATATAAATGACTTAGATAATGTTGAAGGAATAGGAGAAGCGAGAGCTACTGCCATTAAAGATGGATTGAAACGTATAAAAGAGCAAGTCTCATTAAAAAAGGAAATATGATAATTTAATTTGTGTTAAATTAAATTGAATTTAGTTTATACAGAGAAAAAGGCATTTATTTTGATTTATTGATATAAGATTTAATCTGATTTTTTAAACTTGAATGAAATTATTAGTAAACTTAATAATTTATTCATTTTAGAGGTACTTATTGTATGATATAATTAATATGATTTAGAGAAATATTGAAAATATGATTAAAATACTATCTAATTGTAAATAATTAGAAGGAGGTGAAGTATGTGTTAAAAAGACTATTAAGGGGAATTTTTTCTGTAATTGGATTGATACTGGGATATTTCATATCTGAAATATTACTTACAATCCCTCAGGTTGATAATTTAACTTACATTTCAACCACTATTACTAGAGTTTTATTTATTATTATCATATCTTTTATTTTTGGACTTATATTTTATATTATTTCTCCTATTATATACAAAGGAATTTCTAATTTAATTGAGTATATTGAAAAGAGTATGCAAAAAATGAGCATAACTGAAATCATTTATGGAACTTTTGGAGCTGTAATTGCTTTAATTCTTATGACGTTTATTGCAAAACCGATAAATGATATAAATATAATTGGGCCAATTTTATTAATTTTATTAAATGTGTTAGCTGCTATAATAGGTGCAGAAATAATGATTAAAAAAAAGGAAGATATAACAGCTCTTCTTGTTAATATGAAAAAGCCTGTAATTAAAGAGAAAAAAGTTAAAGAGGTAATAAAAGAATCTATAAAAGGAATTCCAAAAGTATTAGATACATCAGTTATAATTGATGGGAGAATATTTGATATTTGTGAGACTGGATTTGTTGAAGGACCACTGGTTATACCTAACTTTGTACTGGATGAATTAAGACATATATCCGATTCTTCTGATTCGCTAAAAAGAAATAGAGGAAGAAGAGGTCTAGATATATTAAATAAAATACAAAAAGAGCTAGCCATAGAAACTCAAATTGTAGAAGATGATTTTCCTAAAATCGCAGAAGTTGATGCAAAGCTGCTTAAGCTTGCACAAAAAATGGAAGGAAAGGTTATAACTAATGATTATAATCTAAATAAAGTGGCTGAGTTTCAAGGGGTACCAGTATTAAATATAAATGAATTATCGAATGCAATAAAACCAGTAGTGTTACCTGGTGAAGAAATGACGATTGATATAGTAAAAGATGGAAAAGAATCAAGCCAAGGTGTTGCGTATTTAGAAGATGGAACTATGATTGTTGTTGAAGGTGGAAGAAAATATATAGGACAAACAACAAGTGTTATAGTTACATCAGTTCTTCAGACAGCAGCTGGACGAATGATTTTTGCAAAACCAAAAGATAATTAAAAGTTAAGGAGAGTTTTCTGTATGGTTAGTGCGATAGTATTAGCTGGAGGCAGAGGTAAGAGAATGGGCTATATTCAAAGCAAGCAATATATTGATTTGAATGGTGCGCCCATTCTTTATTACACGTTAAAGCAGTTTATAGAAAATGATTTGATAGATAAGATCATTTTAGTAGTGCCTGAAGATGAAAAAGATTATTGTGAAAGAGAAGTATTAAATAAATATGGATTAAAAATAGATGATTTAGTATCTGGTGGGAATGAAAGACAAGAATCAGTATATAATGCTTTGGAGAAATTAGAAAAATCTGATATAGTATTAATTCATGATGGAGCTAGGCCATTTGTATCTCAGAAAATAATAAATGATGCGGTTGAATATGCTAAGCGTTATAAAGCTGCAGCGCCTGGAGTTATGCCAAAGGATACTATAAAAATTAAAGATAGTAATAATTTTTCAGTAGATACTTTAGTTAGAAGTGAACTTGTTGCAATTCAAACGCCACAAGCTTTTGATTTCAATCTAATATATGAATGCCATAAAGAAATAAAGAAAAGATGTATATCGGTTACTGATGATACTAGTGTAGTAGAACTTTTGGGACATAAAGTTTATATTTATGAGGGTGATTATAAAAATATAAAAATAACTACACCGGAAGATTTAATACTTGCAGAGTATTTTGTGAAAAATATAGTATAGTGATAATGTATTGACAGGCTAAATTCAGGAAGTTATAATATATTAAAATAAAATTTAATTAAGATTGTAAAACGTTGATGAAGAATAGTAGAAGTCGATTATATAAGAGAAAAAGTCCGTGGGCTGAAAGACTTTTAAACAGGCTTTGAACCAGCTTTTGAGTATAGGGAAAAACTATCGGTCTAAAACCGTTATCATTGCTAGAGAACAAATTTAGGTGGTACCGCGATATAAAGTTCGCCCTAATATATATTATTAGGCGGGCTTTTTTATTTATCCAATTATATATTTTTAATCTATTAATTATTTATAAAATCTAATATTCAGATTTTATTACATCATATATAAAATATTATTTGCAATCTAACCAATATTATTTAGGAGGAACACCAAATGAAAATGTCTAATATGTTAATATCAACATTAAGAGAAGTACCAGCTGAAGCAGAGATTGACAGCCATAAGCTTATGTTAAGAGCTGGAATGATAAGGAAAATGGCTGCAGGAGTATATAATTATATGCCTCTTGGATTAAAAGTTTTAAAAAAAGTTGAGGATATAATTAGGGAAGAAATGAATGCGGCAGGTGCACAGGAATTTCTAGCATCAGCTATTATTCCAGCAGAATTATGGCAGGAATCTGGTAGATGGGATGCATATGGAGCAGAAATGTTTAGATTAAAGGATAGAGGTGATAGAGATTTCTGTTTAGGGCCAACTCATGAAGAAGTATTTACAGATATAGCGAGAAATGAAATTAAGTCTTACAAGCAATTACCTCTTAATTTATATCAGATCCAAACAAAGTATAGAGATGAGCGTAGGCCTAGGTTTGGGGTGATGAGATCTAGGGAATTTGTAATGAAAGATGCTTATAGCTTTGATAAAGATCAAGTTGGGCTAGATTTAGCTTATGATAAAATGCATGATGCATATGTAAAAATATTTAATAGATGTGGTTTAGATGCAAAATGTGTTGCTGCTGATTCTGGTGCTATTGGTGGTTCAAATTCAGCAGAGTTTATGGTTAAATCGGAAGTTGGAGAGGATGATGTGGTATTTTGCAGTGAATGTAACTATGCAGCAAATATCGAGAAAGCTTCATCACCAGCAGAGAAAGAGTTAAAAGAGGAATTCAAGGAAATAAATAAAGTTGAGACACCTAATACAAAAACTATAGATGAATTGGTTAAGTTTTTCGGTACTAATGAAAAAAAATTCGCAAAGACTATCTTGTTTAATGCAGATGGCAAAATAGTAGCAGTTATGGTTAGGGGTGATAGAGAAATTAATGAGGTTAAGGTTAGCAATGCAATTGGTGAAGTGATTAACCTAGATCTTGCTAGTTCAGAAGATGTAAAAAAGGCAACGGGAGCAGAAATAGGATTTGCGGGACCAATAGGTATAAAAGTAGATATGCTATTAGTTGATGAAGAAGTAGCTAATATGTATAACTTTATTGTGGGTGCTAATGAAACAGGTTACCATATTAATAATGTAAATTATGGAAGAGACTTTGAAGGTGTAATAGGAGATTATAGAAACGTAACTGAAGGTGAGAAGTGCCCGGTTTGCGGTGGTAAGGTGACTATTGCAAGAGGAACAGAAGTGGGTCATATATTTAAACTTGGTACTAAATATTCAGAAGCCATGAATGCTAAGTTTATAGATGAAGATGGAAAAGAAAAGCCATTTATAATGGGATGCTATGGAATTGGAGTTACAAGAACAATGGCATCTATAATTGAGCAACATCATGATGAAAATGGAATAGTATGGCCATTGTCTGTTGCACCATACCATGTTTCTGTAATTCCTGTTAATGTAAAAGATGAGGAACAAGCTAGAATTGCAAATGAAATTTATGAAAAATTAACAAGTGCCGGAATAGAAGTTCTTTTAGATGATAGAAATGAAAGAGCAGGAGTGAAATTCAAAGATTCAGAATTAATGGGAATACCAATGAGAATAACAGTAGGTAAAAAGATTAATGATGGAGAAATTGAATTTAAACTTAGAGATGGAGAAATGGAAGTAATCAAAATAGAAGATGTTTATAATATAATAAAAGGTGAATTTGAGAAAAACAATATAAAACTAAAATAATTTTAGGAGGTAAATTAATGAAGGTATTTAATACTTTAACAAGACAAAAAGAAGAGTTTATCCCTATTAGTCCAGGCGAAGTTAAAATGTATGTCTGTGGGCCGACTGTATATAATTTCTTTCACATAGGTAACGGAAGAACATTTATTGTCTTTGACACTATAAGAAGATATTTGGAGTATAGAGGATACAAGGTTAGATTTATCCAAAACTTTACTGACATAGACGATAAAATGATTAATAAAGCTAATGATGAGGGAATTACAGTAAAAGAGCTTGGAGATAAATATATAAAAGAATACTACCAAGATGCCGATTCATTAAAGATAGAAAGAGCTACTGTAAATCCTAGAGCAACAGAATATATTCATGATATAATCAAATTTGTTGAAGAGTTGATTGAAGCAGGATTTGCTTATGAAGTTGATGGTGATGTTTATTATAGCACAAAAAAATTTAATAATTATGGAAGATTGGTAGGGCAGAATTTAGATGATTTGCAGGTTGGCGCAAGAATATCTGTTGATGAAAGAAAGAAAGATCCTATGGATTTTGCAGTATGGAAAGCACAAAAGCCAGGTGAACCTGCTTGGGAAAGTCCTTGGGGACCTGGAAGGCCTGGGTGGCATATAGAGTGTTCGTGCATGGCGAAGAAATTGTTGGGAGATACAATAGATATTCATGCAGGTGGCATGGATTTAAGATTCCCGCATCATGAAAATGAAATAGCTCAAAGTGAAGCTCTAACAGGAAAACCATTTGCAAATTATTGGCTTCATGCAGCATTTGTTAATGTAGATAATAAGAAAATGTCAAAATCATTAAATAACTTCTTTACAGCAAGAGAAGTTCTTGAGGAATATAGTTCCGATGCAATAAGGTTTTTGATGTTGTCTGGACACTATAGAATACAAATAAATTTTACTAAAGAACTTTTAGATTCAGCAAAATCATCAATAGAAAGATTATATAATTGCATAAATAATCTTGAAAATTTGAAAGATGAAGTCACTAAAAAATTAATGGATGAAGAGGAAGAAAAATATCTAAAGTCTTTAGATAAATATAGAGAAAAATTTATTGAGAAGATGGATGATGATTTTAATACAGCAGACGCTATTTCGGTATTGTTTGATTTGACTAAAGATATTAACAATAATGTGAATATTAATTCATCCTCTGAATTATGTGAGAAAGCGGAATCAGTAGTTAGAGAACTAGGAAATCCGCTAGGTATACTTCAAGATCGTATTGAGAAGGATTTGGAAACAGAAATTCAAGAGCTTATTGAAAAGAGACAGCAAGCCAGAAAAAATAAAGATTTTGCACTTGCGGATAAAATAAGAGATGATTTAAAAAGCAGAAATATAATTTTAGAAGATACACCACAAGGTGTTAGATGGAAGAAGATTGATTAATTAAAGAAAGGGTTGCATTTTTGCAACCCTTATTTAAAGGAGAATTATAATGTTAGATGACTTAAGAATTAGAAAATTTTCAAAAGATGAAGCAAGAATGTTGAATTCATTACAATTGGCATTAATAGGTGATGGTGTATTTGAGGTTTTTATTAGAAATTATATTTTGACTCAAAATACAGCATTATCTGCAAATAAGATACATGTGAAGGCAATTGGATATGTAAAAGCAAAAAGTCAGGCGTGTATAATGCATGAAATTGAAAATCTCCTAAATGAGGAGGAAGAAGCAGTTTACAAAAGGGGAAGAAATGCGAAATCACCTACTGTTCCTAAGAATGCAGAGATAAGAGATTATAGAATGGCAACTGGGTTTGAAGCGTTAATTGGTTATCTATACTTAGTAGGTGATAAGGAAAGATTAGAATTTATATTTAACAGAAGTATTGAAATTATTAATTAGTTTATAAAATTAAAAAAAGGAGGGTTTATAATGAATAGTAAGCCGAAAAAAAATATTTCAAATGTCAAGTTTATGGAAAGCAAAGATAAATCTGTAAATCAATCAAAAGGTAAAGTTAAAAGCTATAATGAGGCAAAAAATAAAACGAAGAAAGATAATATAGTAGGAAATGATAAATCAACGGGCGCTATTGAAGAGAGAGAAGATATAGTTATTGGAAGAAATGCCGTAATTGAAGCTCTAAAAGGAGAAAGAACGATCGAAACGCTATATATATCTAATAGTAAATTAGAAGGTTCAATAAAAACTATTGTTGGTTTGGCAAAAGAAAATAGGATATTAATAAAAGAAGTTGATAAAAGAAAACTTGATTCAATGTGTGGTGGAGAAGTACATCAAGGGGTAATAGCAAAAGTTACTCCATATAAATATTCAGAAGTATCGGATATATTGGATTTAGCAGAGAAAAGAGGGGAAGCTCCGTTCATAGTTATATTAGATGAGATTGAGGATCCGCATAATTTAGGATCAATAGTAAGGACTGCGGAATTATTTGGAGTTCATGGAATTATACTCCCAAAGAGAAGAAGTGCATCTGTAAGTACAACCGTTTATAAATCTTCGGTTGGAGCAATAGAACATGTAAAAATAGCTAAGGTAACAAATTTAAATTCGACAATAGAGGAACTAAAAGAAAAGGGGATCTGGATTTATGGGGCAGACATAAGAGCAGAAGAATATAGCTACCAAGTAGATTTTGGAGGACCTTGTGCGGTTATAATTGGAAATGAAGGGAGAGGTATTTCAAAATTAACGGTGGAAAAGTGTGATAAGCTAATAAAAATACCAATGGTCGGAAAGATTAATTCTTTAAACGCATCTGTAGCTGGTGGTATAATTATGTATGAAGTTTTAAAAGGACGATTGAAATAGAGAGAGGTATATCGTGAAAACTATTTTTGTAGATGGATATAATGTTATAAATAGTTGGCCTAATTTAAAACAAAAAAAAGATTCTAGCTTTGAGGGTGCAAGACAAACTCTTATAGATACTTTACATAATTATGGAGTTTTTAATGCTTGTAGAATAATATTAGTATTTGATGCTCATAAAGTTACTGGGAGCATTGAAAAGAAAGAAGAGGTAAATAGAAATATATCGGTAGTATTTACAAAGGATGGAGAAACTGCGGATAGTTATATTGAGAAACAAGTAAATGCTCTAGGAAGGAAACATGAAATAGTTGTTGTAACATCTGATAGCCTAGAGCAGCAAACAATTTTTCAAAGAGGTGCAGTTAGAATGTCATCTTTAGAATTTTATAATGAGGTTCTAAGGATAGAGAAGTCTATAAAAAATAAAGCAGATAAGAACAGAATTTCACAAAAAAATATAATAAGTGATAATATAGATGATAGGATAGTCAAAATATTAGAAGAAATCAGAAGAAGTAAGTAAATTCAGTTGACTAACATAATTTTACTGGGGTATAATTGTCTAAACGAGTGGTTAGTTTAATGCAGAAGAGAGTTGAGAATAAGCAGTTGAAAGGTTTTTTAGATTTCAAAGATAAATCAGACGAAGAAATTGTTGCGAAAGCTAAGAGTGGTAATAGTAGGGCGCAAGAATATTTAATTTCAAAATATGAGAACTTTGTGAAGTCAAAGGCTAAATCATATTTTTTAATTGGAGCCGACAAGGAAGACATTTATCAAGAAGGGATGATAGGTTTATATAAGGCTATCAGAGATTTTAATGCAGAAAAATCAACATCATTTAAAGCCTTTGCAGAAATATGTGTAATCAGACAAATAATAACTGCAATAAAAACAGCTACTAGGCAGAAACATATTCCGTTAAATACTTATGTCTCTTTAAATAAGCCAATATATGAAGAGGAATCAGAGAGAACTCTGCTTGATGTTTTGGCAGGATTGAAAATTTCAGATCCTGAAGAGCTAATGATTAGTAAGGAACAAATGGATTATATCGAGAAAAAGATTTCGAAAGTGTTATCAGATTTGGAATTAGAGGTTCTTACTTCATACCTAGATGGAAAATCTTATCAGGAGATTGCAAGTGATTTAGAACGACATTCGAAGTCCATAGATAATGCATTACAAAGAGTAAAGAGAAAATTAGAAAAATGCTTAGATTTAAAGTGATAATTTATATTGACAAATAAAAAGAATAATAGTAAACTTTATAATTGGTATATCAAAGAAGATAGCAATTTTGAACGCTCACATAGCTCAGTCGGCAGAGCGTCACCTTGGTAAGGTGGAGGTCGTCGGTTCGATTCCGATTGTGAGCTCCAAATAATAAAAAATAAAAAAACACTAGGCCAAGTTTATTAGAAGATAATAAGGGAGGAAAATTATAATGGCAAAAGCAAAGTATGAAAGAAGTAAGCCACACGTTAATATTGGAACAATAGGTCACGTAGACCATGGTAAGACAACATTAACAGCAGCAATCACAACAGTATTAGCAAATAAAGGATTTGCAGAAGCATTTAACTATGCAGATATTGATAAGGCTCCAGAAGAAAAAGAAAGAGGAATCACAATCAATACAGCACACGTTGAGTACCAAACAGAAAACAGACACTATGCGCACGTTGACTGTCCAGGGCATGCTGACTATGTTAAGAACATGATCACAGGAGCAGCACAAATGGATGGAGCTATCTTAGTTGTATCAGCAGCAGATGGTCCAATGCCACAAACAAGAGAACATATACTACTAGGATCAAGAGTTGGTATCCAATATATCGTAGTATTCTTAAATAAAGCAGATATGGTAGACGATCCAGAATTATTAGAATTAGTAGAAATGGAAGTTAGAGAATTATTAAGCGAATATGACTTCCCAGGAGATGATATTCCAGTAATAACAGGATCAGCATTAAAAGCATTAGAAAATCCAACAGATGAAGAAGCAATTAAGCCAATCATGGATTTAATGGAAGCAGTAGATAGCTATATCCCAACTCCAGAAAGAGCAACAGATAAGCCATTCTTAATGCCAATCGAAGATGTATTCACAATTACAGGAAGAGGAACAGTTGCAACAGGAAGAGTTGAAGCTGGAGTACTTCATGTAGGAGATGAAGTAGAAATCGTTGGATTAACAGAAGAAAAGAAGAAAGTTGTAGTAACTGGAATCGAAATGTTCAGAAAGTTATTGGATGAAGCGCAAGCAGGAGATAACATTGGAGCATTATTAAGAGGAGTTCAAAGAACTGATATTGAAAGAGGTCAAGTTTTATCAAAACCAAATTCAGTACATCCTCATACTAAATTTGTAGGTCAAGTATACGTACTTAAGAAAGAAGAAGGCGGAAGACATACTCCATTCTTCGATGGATACAGACCACAATTCTACTTCAGAACAACAGACGTTACAGGATCAATCAAATTACCAGACGGAATGGAAATGGTAATGCCTGGAGATCACATTGATATGAATGTTGAATTAATCACTCCAATCGCAATGGATGAAGGATTAAGATTCGCTATCAGAGAAGGCGGAAGAACTGTAGGTTCTGGAGTTGTTACTAAAATAGTAGAATAAGATACATTTATTACTAATAGGACTAAGTTGTATAACTTAGTCCTATTTAAAGGATGATTGACAAGTCAAATATTCTATGATATTGTATAAAAGTGACATTTTAAGCAACGTAAATTTTAGAAGTGAATAGGAACTCAAGATTCCTATTTAATATATAAGAAAACTGGAGGTGCAGTCATGAGAACAAAAGTAACTTTAGCATGCACAGAGTGTAAACAAAGAAATTATGATTCAATGAAAAACAAAAAGAATGATCCAGATAGATTAGAAATGAAAAAGTATTGTAAATTCTGTAAAAAGCACACTCTTCATAGAGAAACAAAGTAATTAGCCGAAGTAATGACATATAGTTATTAAATTTAAGGATGTGAAGATATGTCAGCAAAGAACAGTGTAAAAACTGAAAAAGCTATTAAAAGTAATGGTTTGTTTGGTTTTTTTCGAGAGGTTAAGGTAGAGGTTAAGAAGATAACTTGGCCTTCAAAAGATGAGACAAAGAAAGCATTTGTTGCAGTTATTGTGTTCACACTAATGTATACTATATTAGTTGGTGGATTGGATTCTATTTTCAATAACCTCTTTAAAATGATTTTAAATTTCAAGTAAAAGGGAGGTTTGGGTGATTTTATATCGCCTGACGAATATGAGTGATAGAGCACGATGGTATGTAGTTCATACATACTCAGGATATGAAAATAAAGTAAAAGCAAACTTAGAAAAAGCAATTGAAAATAGAAATCTTGAAGCATTAATCCATGATATACAAGTACCCATGGAAGAAGTGGTTGAAGAAAAAGATGGAAAGCAAAAAGTCTCATTAAAGAAGAAATTTCCTGGATATGTGCTTGTAAAAATGTTAATGGGTGATGAAGCTTGGTACGTTGTTAGAAATACTAGAGGCGTAACAGGATTTGTAGGCCCAGGATCTAAACCAGTTCCTCTTTCTGATGAAGAAGTGGAATCGATGGGAGTGTTAGAAGTTCCTGTTGAGATTGACTTAGAGGTAGGGGAAAGTATAAGAATTATCTCTGGGCCATTGAGAGATTCAGTAGCCACAATACAAGAGATAATTCCAGATAAACGCAAAGTGAAAGCTTTAGTGGAGATGTTTGGCAGAGAAACACTTGCCGAATTAGACTTTAATCAAGTTGAAAAATTAGTTTAACTATAATGAACTAATTTTAATTAAGTGGGAGAACTAAAAAGAGTTCGTTATACCACAGTAATAGGAGGAATAACAAAAATGGCTAAGAAAGTAACTGGAATGATTAAACTTCAACTTCAAGCAGGTAAGGCAACACCAGCTCCACCTGTAGGTCCAGCTTTAGGTCAACACGGTGTAAATATAATGGGATTCTGTAAGGAGTTTAATGCAAAAACTGCAAATCAAGCTGGGTATATAATACCAGTAGTTATTACAGTTTACCAAGACAGATCTTTTAGTTTTATATTAAAGACTCCTCCAGCTGCAGTTCTAATTAAGAAAGAAATAGGATTAGAAAGTGGTTCTGGAGTACCTAATAAAACAAAGGTTGGTAAATTAACTCAAGATCAACTTAGAAAGATTGCTGAAACTAAGATGCCAGACTTAAATGCTGCAAGTGTTGAATCAGCTATGAGAATGATAGCAGGAACAGCTAGAAGTATGGGCGTAACTATTGAAGAGTAATTCGTAAAAATAAGTGGGAGGTCAAAACCGTTAATACCACAGAGGAGGCAAATTATGGGAAAAAAATACATTGAAAGTGCAAAGCTTATAGACAAGAGTGCATTATATAATCCAGTAGAAGCATTAGATCTTACATTAAAGACTGCAAAGGCAAACTTCGATGAAACTATTGAATTACATGTAAGACTTGGAGTAGATCCAAGACATGCAGATCAACAAGTTAGAGGTGCAGTTGTATTACCAAACGGAACAGGTAAAACAGTTAGAGTACTTGTTTTTGCTAAAGGAGATAAGGCTGCAGAAGCACAACAAGCAGGAGCAGATTTCGTTGGAGCAGATGAACTAGTTCAAAAAATCCAAAGCGAAAACTGGTTTGATTATGATGTAGTTGTTGCAACACCAGATATGATGGGAGTTGTAGGTAGAATTGGTAGAGTGTTAGGACCTAAAGGACTAATGCCAAATCCAAAGTCAGGAACAGTAACATTTGATGTTGCTAAGGCAATTGAAGAAATTAAAGCTGGTAAAGTTGAATATAGAGTAGATAAAACAGCAATAGTTCACTGTCCAATTGGAAAAAAATCATTTGGAACTGAAAAATTAAAAGAAAACTTTACTGCATTAATGGAAGCTTTAGTTAAGGCTAAACCAGCAGCAGCAAAAGGGCAATACTTAAAATCAGTATCTGTTTCAAGTACAATGGGACCAAGTGCAAAAGTTAATCCTACAAGAGCTTTAGATTAGTATTGACTTAAGTGAAATTATGTAGTATAATTTCAAATGTTGTAAAAAGAAAATATTTTTTCCGTAGACAGTGGGTGCGAAAGCGTAAAGATAACTGCCCGCCTAGGTGTATATAATAGATTATATTATAGACCTTCCATGTCTGCGGAAGGTCTTTTTTAATAAAAGAAGCAGTTTATAACTGTGAGGAGGTGGACTACAGTAATGAATAAAAACAGACAACTTAAAGAAGCAAAAGTTGCTGAAATTAAGGAAAAATTAGAAAAATCAAAAGCTGTTGTTCTTAGTAAGTATCAAGGTCTAAATGTTGAAGAAGATACAGCTCTTAGAAAAAGTTTAAGAGAAGCTGGAGTTGAATACAAAGTATATAAAAATACTTTAGTAGCTTTAGCAGCTAAAGAATTAGGCTTAGATGGTATAGCAGAATATTTAGAAGGACCAGTATCTGTTGCATTTAGTTATGAAGATGTAACATTAGCTGCAAGACTTTTAAATGACTTTGCTAAAGATCATAAGAAGTTGGAATTAAAAGCTGGTATTATAGAAGGAGAAATCTATGATGAAGCTAAAATTAAACAGCTTGCAACAATACCATCAAAAGAAGTTCTTATTGCAAAACTTCTTGGAAGTATCAAGTCTCCAATATCAAGCTTTGCACGTGTATTAAGTGCTATTGCTGATAGCAAGGGAACTGAATCTGCAGAATAATTTAAAGATTAATTAAAATTTTAAGAAAAAAATTCGGAGGTGCTATTAAAAATGACAAGAGAAGAAATAATTCAAGCAATAAAAGAAATGAGCGTTTTAGATTTAAATGAATTAGTAAAGGCTTGTGAAGAAGAATTTGGAGTAAGTGCTGCTGCTGCTGTTGTAGCTGGTGGAGCTGTAGCTGGTGGAGCTGCTGCTGAAGAAAAAACTGAATTCGACGTAGTATTAGCAAGCGCAGGAGATAACAAGATTAAAGTTATCAAAGTAGTTAGAGAAATAACAGGATTAGGATTAAAAGAAGCTAAGGAAATAGTTGATGGAGCTCCTAAGACATTAAAAGAAGGCGTTTCTAAAGACGAAGCTGAAGATATGAAAGCTAAATTAGCTGAAGTAGGAGCTACTGCAGAAGTTAAGTAGTTTGTTTTAAAGAAAAAGGTGCTTTATAGCACCTTTTTTAAACTAAATTTATAAAGCTATATAAAATGCTTGTTAGGTAAATAGGTATTTTATATAGCTTTATAACTGAAAAGGATTCTTTAATAATATTTATTGACAAGAAAAATATCCTATGATATTATAATGTAATGTATTATTCTCTATGGAATACTATATATTTATAGTGGAAATAAGGAGTATAATCTGGTGAATAATGGTTATACTATAGAAAGACGCTGTCCGAAAGCAAAGTCCTTAGGGAAAGTATGCTTTTGGCTATTTTAGTTTATTTTATACAAGGGGTGAAAATTCATGGTACATCCTGTCCAAGTTGGAAAAAGAACAAGAATGAGTTTCGGTAAGGTTAATGATGTTACTGAAATGCCGAATTTAATTGAAGTTCAATTAGATTCATATGAATGGTTTTTAAGAGAAGGGCTGCATGAAGTTTTTGATGATATTAATCCTATCACAAACTTCACGGGGAATTTAGTACTTGAGTTCGTAGACTATAAACTTGATATGGAAAATATCAAGTATTCTGTCGAAGAATGTAAGGAAAGAGACGCGACTTATGCTGCACCATTAAAAGTTTCAATCAGATTGCAAAATAATGAAACTGGTGAAATTAAAGAACAAGAAGTATTTATGGGTGACTTCCCATTAATGACAGAGCAAGGTACCTTTGTAATTAATGGTGCTGAAAGAGTTATAGTTAGTCAATTAGTAAGATCACCGGGTGTATATTATAACTACTCTATAGATAAGAGTGGTAAAAAGTTATATTCATCAACTGTTATCCCTAATAGAGGAGCATGGTTGGAATACGAAACAGATTCTAATGATGTAATTTATGTAAGAATTGATAAAACTAGAAAATTATCAATTAGTATATTAGCAAGAGCTATGGGATTAGGCAGTGATCAGGAGTTGTTAGATTTCTTCGGCGAAGAAGAAAGATTTAGAGCTTCAATAGAAAAAGACAATACTAAAACTAAAGAGGAAGCACTACTTGAAATATATAAAAGATTGAGACCTGGTGAACCACCAACAGTAGATAGTGCTATATCTTTAATAGATACATTATTCTTTGACGCAAAAAGATATGATTTATCTAGAGTAGGAAGATACAAATTTAATAAAAAACTTGCATTAAATCTAAGAATAGCTAACCAAGTAGCAGCCGCTGATATTGTTAATCCACAAACTGGAGAAATAATGGTGGAGAAGGGTCAAAAAATAAGTAGATTAGTAGCTGAAGAAATTCAGAATGCAGGTGTTAAATCTGTTGATGTATTAATAGAAGATAAAGTTATTAGAGTAATTAGTAATAACTTTGTAGATTTGAAGAAACAAGTTTCTTTTGATATTTCAGACCTAGGGATAAAAGAATTAGTTCATTATCCTACTTTGAAAGAAATATTAGATAATTTTTCTGATGAAGCAAGTATTAAAGAGGAAATCAAGAAGAATATTAGTAAACTTATTCCTAAACATATTATAAGAGATGATATATTTGCAACTATAAGCTATGAGCTAGGATTAACTTATGGAATAGGTTATGTTGATGATATAGATCATTTAGGTAATAGAAGATTGAGATCTGTAGGGGAATTATTGCAGAACCAATTTAGAATTGGTCTATCTAGAATGGAAAGAGTAGTAAAGGAAAGAATGACTATTCAAGATCAAGAAGCTATAACTCCTCAAATGTTAATTAATATAAGACCAGTAGCAGCAGCTATTAAAGAATTCTTTGGTAGTTCGCAATTATCGCAATTCATGGATCAAACAAATCCATTATCAGAACTTACACATAAAAGAAGATTGTCAGCATTGGGACCAGGTGGTCTTTCGAGAGAAAGAGCCGGTTTCGAAGTAAGAGATGTTCACCATTCACATTATGGTAGGATGTGTCCTATTGAAACACCAGAAGGTCCAAATATAGGGCTTATAAATTCTTTGGCAACTTTCGCAAAAGTTAATGAGTATGGCTTTATTGAAACTCCGTATAGAATTGTAGACAAAGAGAACGCAAGAGCTACAGATGAAATAAGATACTTTACGGCTGATGAAGAAGATCAATGTTTAATTGCGGAAGCAAAAGAGCCTATGGATGAAGATGGAAACTTTACAAATAAAAAAGTTAGAGTAAGGCATTTAGAAGATATATTAGTTGTTCCAGCAACTGAAGTTGATTTGATAGATGTATCTGCAAGACAAATTGTTTCTGTAGCTACAGCAATGATACCGTTCCTTGAAAATGATGATGCTTCGAGAGCACTTATGGGATCTAACATGCAACGTCAAGCAGTTCCGTTATTAAGTCCACAAGCACCAATAGTTGGAACAGGAATAGAATATAAAGCTGCTGTTGATTCGGGAGTATTGCCTAAAGCAAAAAATGCTGGAGTAGTTTCATATGTATCAGGTAGTGAAATTAGAATTAAGAGAGATTCAGATGGCGGTACAGATATATATAAATTATTGAAGTTTAAGAGAAGTAACTCTGGAACTTGTATAAATCAAAGGCCTATAGTAGATACGGGAGAAATAGTATACAAGAATCAAGTTATTGCAGATGGTCCATCTACAGATTTAGGAGAAATAGCGTTAGGTAAGAACATCAGAATGGGATTTATAACTTGGGAAGGTTATAATTACGAAGATGCTATGCTAATTTCAGAAGAATTAGTAAGAGAAGATATATTTACATCTATGCATATAGAAGAATATGAATGTGAAGCTAGGGACACTAAGTTAGGGCCAGAAGAAATTACAAGAGACATACCAAATGTAAGTGATGATGCACTTAAAGATGTAGATGATAGAGGAATTATAAGAATTGGTGCAGAAGTAAGATCAGGAGACATATTGGTTGGAAAAGTAACTCCTAAAGGTGAAACTGAGCTTACAGCAGAAGAAAGATTGCTAAGAGCAATATTTGGTGAAAAGGCAAGAGAAGTAAGAGATACTTCATTAAGAGTGCCTCACGGAGAAGCTGGAATAATAGTTGATATAAAAGTATTTACAAGAGAAAATGGAGATGAATTGAATCCTGGAGTAAATGAACTTGTAAGATGCTATATTGCACAAAAAAGAAAAATTTCAGTTGGAGATAAAATGGCAGGACGTCATGGTAATAAGGGGGTTATCTCTAGAATATTACCAGAAGAAGATATGCCATTCTTGCCAGACGGTAGACCTCTTCAAATATGCTTAAACCCATTAGGAGTACCTTCGCGTATGAACATAGGGCAAGTACTTGAAGTTCACTTAGGATGGGCAGCTAGTCATTTAGGATGGCATATAGCTACACCTGTATTTGATGGCGCAACTCAGCCTGAAATCACAGAGTGCATGGTAAAGGCAGGATTTAGAGAAGATGCTAAAACCATATTATATGATGGTAGAACTGGAGAGCCATTTGATAATCCGGTTACTGTTGGAATAATGTATATTTTGAAACTTCACCATTTAGTAGATGATAAGATTCATGCTAGATCTACAGGACCATATTCATTGGTTACTCAACAACCATTGGGAGGTAAAGCTCAATTTGGTGGTCAAAGATTTGGTGAAATGGAAGTTTGGGCATTAGAAGCATATGGAGCAGCACATACACTTCAGGAAATATTAACTGTTAAGTCAGATGATGTTGTAGGTAGAGTTAAAACATATGAAGCTATAGTAAAAGGCGAAAATATACCTGAACCAGGGGTTCCAGAATCATTCAAAGTTCTTATTAAGGAACTACAAGCATTATGCTTAGATATTAAGGTATTAAATGATGCACATGAAGAAGTAACTTTAAAGGAATTTGTTGATGAAGATATGGCAAATCTAGAAGTTAATATAGAAGGCACTGAAGAGATTATGGTGCCAGAACCAGATGTATTAGATGATGACAGTTATGATCAAAATAATGATGAAGACATGGATGAAATTGATTATGATGAAAGTGTCGATATAGCTGATCTTGAGACTGAATTAGAACTAGATGATTTTAATGATGAACACTAATTTTGAAGGGAGGATTTACCCTTGTTTGAATTAAATAATTTTGATGCAATACAAATTGGTTTAGCATCTCCAGAGCAAATAAGACAGTGGTCAAGAGGAGAAGTTAAAAAACCAGAAACTATTAACTATAGGACTTTAAAACCAGAGAGAGATGGTTTATTCTGTGAAAGAATTTTTGGACCAATGAAAGATTGGGAATGTCACTGTGGAAAGTATAAGAGAGTTAGATATAAAGGGATAGTTTGTGATAGATGTGGAGTTGAAGTCACAAAAGCTAAAGTAAGAAGAGAAAGAATGGGGCATATAGAATTAGCTGCCCCAGTATCTCATATTTGGTATTTTAAGGGGATTCCATCAAGAATGGGATTGATTTTAGATATGTCGCCAAGAGCTTTGGAAAAAGTTCTGTATTTTGCATCTTATATAGTGATAGATCCTAAGGAAACACCATTATTAAAGAAACAACTTCTTAATGAAAAGGAATATAGAGAAGCTGTAGATAAATATGGTGATGAAAGCTTTGTAGCAGGTATGGGAGCAGAGGCAATTCAAGATTTGCTAAATGAAATTGACTTAGAAACTTCTTCAAAAGAACTTAAAGAAGAATTAAAACAAAGTTCAGGACAAAAGAAAGTTAGAATAATTAGAAGACTAGAAGTTGTAGAGTCATTTAGAAAATCAGGTAATGATCCACAGTGGATGGTTATAAATGTTATACCAGTAATTCCACCGGATTTAAGACCTATGGTTCAATTAGATGGAGGAAGATTTGCAACATCTGATTTAAATGATTTATATAGAAGAGTAATAAACAGAAATAACAGATTAAAGAAGTTATTAGATTTAGGTGCTCCAGATATAATTGTAAGAAATGAAAAAAGAATGCTTCAAGAAGCAGTAGATGCTCTTATTGACAATGGTAGAAGAGGCAGACCGGTAACTGGACCAGGAAATAGACCTTTAAAATCTCTTTCGGATATGTTAAAAGGTAAACAAGGTAGATTTAGACAAAACTTACTTGGTAAGAGAGTTGACTACTCAGGTAGATCAGTTATTGTTGTTGGTCCAGAACTTAAAATGTATCAATGCGGACTTCCTAAGGAAATGGCAATAGAATTATTTAAACCATTTGTTATGAAAAAGCTTGTACAAGATGGAATAGCTCATAATATAAAGAGTGCCAAGAGAATGGTTGAGAGAGTATTACCACAAGTATGGGATGTATTGGAAGAAGTCATTGCGGATCATCCAGTATTACTTAACCGTGCACCTACTCTACATAGACTTGGTATTCAAGCGTTCCAACCTGTATTAGTAGAAGGTAGAGCAATAAAACTTCATCCATTAGCATGTACAGCTTATAATGCTGACTTCGATGGAGACCAAATGGCTGTCCATCTTCCATTATCAGTAGAGGCTCAAGCTGAAGCTAGATTTTTAATGTTAGCTGCAACAAATATTTTAAAACCATCAGATGGTAAGCCGGTTTGTGTACCTACACAAGATATGATTCTTGGATCATACTATTTAACAATGGATAAAAATGGAGCTAAAGGCGATGGAATGACATTCTCAAGCAAAGATGAAGCTATAATGGCATATGAAGTTAAAGAAATTGACATACATGCTCAAATAAATGTTAGAATGTTTAGAGAAGTCGATGGGGAAATAAAATCTAGGATTATTAAAACTACTGTTGGAAAGATTATATTTAATGAATCAATTCCACAAAATCTTGGATTAGTAAATAGAGAAAATGAAGAAGAATCATTTAATCTTGAAGTTGATTTCTTAATTACTAAGAAATCGCTAGGAAAGATTATCGATCAATGTTATATGAAACATGGTCCAGTAAAGACATCAATAATGCTTGATAATATTAAGGCATTAGGATACCATTATTCATCAATTGGAGCTGTAACAGTTGCTTCTTCAGATATAATAGTTCCTAAAGTAAAATATGATTTACTTAAGGAAGCAGATGAAACAGTAGAAAAAATTGAAAAGATGTATAAGAGAGGCTTCATATCCGATGAGGAAAGATATGAAAGAGTTATAGAAAAATGGACTCAGACGACTGAAGATGTAGCTAATGCATTAATGGATAGTCTTGATAAATTTAATCCGATATACATGATGGCTGATTCAGGAGCCAGAGGATCGAAATCTCAGATCAAGCAGCTAGCTGGTATGAGAGGTCTTATGGCTAGTCCATCAGGTAAGATTATAGAGTTACCTATAAGGGCATCATTTAAAGAAGGATTAGATGTAATAGAATATTTCTTGTCAACACATGGAGCTAGAAAGGGTAATGCGGATACAGCCTTAAAGACTGCGGATTCTGGATATTTAACTAGAAGACTTGTTGATGTTTCACAAGATGTTATCGTAAGAGAAGAAGATTGTGGTACAGATGAAGGAATATTTGTAAGTGAAATTAAAGAAGGTAACGAAGTTATCGAGGAATTAAGAGAAAGATTAATTGGTAGATATACAGCAGAAGATATTGTTGATCCAGAAACTGGGGATGTATTACATCCAAAGAATGAATATATGGATCCATATGCCGCTGACAAGATAGTTTCTGCAGGAATTAAGAAAGTGAAGATTAGATCCGTATTCACTTGTAAGTGTAAAGTTGGTGTATGTGCTAGGTGTTATGGTATGAATATGGCGACAGCTAAAAAGATTGATATTGGAGAAGCTGTTGGAATAATAGCGGCTCAGTCAATTGGAGAACCAGGAACACAGCTTACAATGAGAACATTCCATACTGGTGGAGTTGCAGGAGCAGATATTACTCAAGGTTTACCTAGAGTTGAGGAGCTATTTGAGGCTAGAAAACCGAAGGGGCTTGCAATAGTAAGTGAAATTGCTGGTACTGCGAGAATAGAAGAAACTAAAAAGAAAAGAACAGTAATAGTTATGGGTGCCGATGGAGAAGAACGTAGCTACGATATACCTTTTGGATCAAGATTGAGAGTTAATGAAAGTGATTATGTTGAAGCTGGAGATGAAATCACAGAAGGTTCAGTAAATCCTCATGATATAATGAGCATAAAAGGAATAGATGGAGCGAGAAGATACTTACTTTCAGAGGTTCAAAAAGTTTATAGACTACAAGGTGTTGATATTAATGATAAACACTTAGAAGTTGTTGTTAGACAAATGACTAGAAAGATAAAAATTGTTGATTCAGGTGACACGGATCTATTACCAGGAACTATGATTGATATGTTTGATTTCTATGAAGAAAATGCTAGAGTAAGAGAATTTGGTGGAGAAGAAGCAAAAGGAGAACAAACTCTACTAGGTATAACTAAAGCAGCATTAGCAACTGATAGTTTCCTATCAGCAGCTTCGTTCCAAGAAACGACAAGAGTTCTAACAGAAGCAGCAATTAAAGGAAAAGTTGATCCTTTAGTTGGATTAAAAGAAAATGTAATAATTGGTAAGCTTATTCCAGCTGGTACTGGAATGATGAGATATAGATCTTTAAAGGTGGAAACAGATAGTGAATTAGTTGAAGAAACTATTGGAGAAACTGTTGAAGAATAAGCATGTATTATATTGACATGTGCAAAATTAAATGATAAAATACAATTTGTGTGATTTTAAATGTGAAATCACACAAATTAATGTCAATATATCATTTTATAAAAGTAAATTTATAGCTTAATACATAGGATATTGATTTATTGTGTAAAATTTAGGTATATTTGATAAGTTGTATGATATACTAACTCATATAACTTGATAAATTAGTGTTTATCTTAATTTTAAAATAGATAAATAAATTTCAGGAGGTGAAAAAATGCCAACTATTAGCCAATTAGTAAGAAAAGGCAGAAAAACAGCAGTAGTTAAATCAACTGCACCAGCACTTAAAGAGTGTCCTCAAAAAAGAGGTGTATGTACAGTAGTTAAAACAACAACTCCTAAAAAACCTAACTCAGCGTTAAGAAAAATTGCCAGAGTTAGATTAACAAATGGATTTGAAGTAACTGCATATATTGGTGGAGTAGGTCACAACTTACAAGAACATAGTGTTGTTCTTATAAGAGGTGGAAGAGTTAAAGACCTTCCTGGTGTTAGATACCATATCGTAAGAGGTGCACTAGACTGCGCTGGAGTAGCTAACAGATTACAAGGAAGATCAAAGTACGGTGCTAAGAGACCTAAGAAAAAATAGGGATTTTAACAAAGAATAGTGCTTATCTTCAACAGAAATTATAGATTTTATTTTGAGTTTATATAGATGTAAAAGATGTAGCACTTTACGGTATGAAAAATACCGAGTACCGATGAACTTAAATTTAAAATGTTAAGGAGGGAAGAAAAGTGCCAAGAAAAGGACATATCGCAAAAAGAGACGTATTACCAGATCCAGTATACAATTCAAAGGTTGTTACTAAATTTATAAATAGTATAATGGAAGATGGTAAGAAGGGTGTAGCCCAAAAGATATGCTATGAAGCATTTGAATTAATAGCAAAAAGAAGTGGAAAAGAAGCTTTAGAAGTATTTGAAGAAGCTATGAACAATGTAATGCCATTACTAGAAGTTAAAGCTAGAAGAATAGGTGGTGCTACTTATCAAGTTCCAATCGAAGTTAGACCAGAAAGAAGACAGACATTAGGAATAAGATGGATGTTAATAGCAGCTAGAAAAAGAGGCGAAAAGCTAATGAGTGAAAGAGTTGCTGGTGAATTATTAGATGCATCTAATAATACAGGAGCAGCTGTTAAGAAGAGAGAAGATACTCATAAAATGGCAGAAGCTAATAAGGCATTTGCTCATTACAGATACTAATATCTATAAAACTGTTTTGGCTTATGCTAAGGCAGTTTTGTCAAATTAAATTATATTTTACTCATTGAGAGGAGGACAAATAAATGGCTAGAAAATATCCTTTAGATAAATTCCGTAACTTCGGTATAATGGCTCATATAGATGCTGGTAAGACAACAACTACTGAACGTATATTGTTCTATACAGGCGTGAGTCACAAAATAGGGGAAGTTCATGATGGTGAAGCTACAATGGACTGGATGGTTCAAGAACAAGAAAGAGGTATAACAATTACTTCTGCAGCAACTTCATGTTTCTGGAAAGAACATGAACTTAATATTATAGATACTCCTGGTCACGTAGACTTCACAGTTGAAGTTGAAAGATCATTAAGAGTACTTGATGGAGCTGTTACAGTTCTTGATGCAAAGAGCGGTGTTGAACCACAAACTGAAACTGTTTGGAGACAGGCAGATAAGTATGGCGTGCCAAGAATGATTTATGTAAATAAAATGGATGCAACAGGTGCTGATTTCTTTAGATGTATTCAAACAGTTAAAGATAGATTAAAAGCAAATGCAGTTCCGATTCAAATTCCAATAGGTAGCGAACAAGACTTTAAAGGAATGGTTGATCTTATAAAGAATGTTGCTTTTATATTCTATGATGATCTTGGAAAAGATATGAGAGAAGAAGCTATACCAGCTGAATATGCTGATCAAGCTGAAGAATACAGAGCAGCAATGATAGAAGCTATTGCTGAAACAGATGAAGAATTAATGGAAAAATATTTAGAAGGCGAAGAGCTTACAGTTGAAGAATTAAAGACTGCCTTAAGAAAAGCTACAATTGCTAATGAAATATATCCTTGTATTTGTGGTTCTTCATACAAAAACAAAGGTGTTCAAGAAATGATTGATGGAGTTGTAGATTATTTACCATCACCATTAGATGTTCCAGCAATAAAAGGAACAACATTAGATGGAGAAGATGATCATAGAAATTCTTCAGACTCTGAACCATTATCAGCTTTAGCATTTAAAATAGCAACTGATCCATTTGTTGGTAAGTTAGCATTTACAAGAATATATTCTGGTGTAATGCAAAGTGGTTCTTATGTTCTTAACTCAACAAAAGGTAAGAAGGAAAGAATTGGTAGACTTGTTAAGATGCATTCAAATTCAAGATCAGAAGTTGAATCGTTAGAAGCAGGAGAAATTGGTGCTGTAATTGGTTTAAAGAACACTACAACAGGTGATACTTTATGTGCAGAAAATAGTCCAATAATTCTTGAAGCAATGGAATTCCCAGAACCAGTTATAAGAGTAGCTATTGAGCCAAAGACAAAAGATGCTCAAGAAAAGATGGGATTGGCATTAGCTAAACTAGCAGAAGAAGATCCTACTTTCAAGACTTGGACTGATACAGAAACAGGTCAAACAATTATTGCAGGTATGGGAGAACTTCACTTAGAAATAATTGTTGATAGACTTCAAAGAGAATTTAAAGTTGAATGTAATGTTGGAGCACCTCAGGTTGCTTATAAGGAAACAATTAGATCAGCTGTTAAAGCAGAAGCTAAATATGCTAAACAATCAGGTGGTAAAGGACAATACGGTCATGCTGTAATTGAAATGGAACCAACTGAAGGTGAATATGTATTTGAAAATGCTATCGTGGGAGGAGCTATTCCTAAGGAATATATTCCAGCAATCGATGCAGGTATTCAAGAGGCATCTAAAAATGGTATAATTGCAGGTTATAATGTTATTAACTTTAAAGTTAAGTTAGTACACGGTTCATACCATGAAGTTGACTCATCTGAAATGGCATTTAAAATAGCAGGTTCTATGGCATTCAAGAATGCAATGTCTAAAGCAAGCCCTGTACTTCTTGAACCAATGATGAAAGTTGAAGTAACAGTTCCAGAAGAATACATGGGAGATGTTATCGGAGATATCAATTCAAGAAGAGGTATAATGGAAGGTATGGAAGCTCTTAATGGAGCGCAAGTTATCAGAGCGTTTGTTCCATTATCAGAAATGTTTGGATATGCTACTACTTTAAGATCTAGAACTCAAGGTAGAGGAGTTTACTCAATGGTATTTGATCACTATGATGAAGTTCCAAAGAATATTCAAGAACAAATTGCAGGTAGCAGAGCTAAATAAAGAGTAATATAAAGTTTTTATCATATTGTATATTAAATTATTTTATGGAACATATAATGTGTTTTAATAATTTTTATATAATATGGTAAAAAACTTGAATAATAAATATAGATATTAAAATATCTATAAGTTATAATATTTACGAAAAGATTCTTTAAATTATGTCTATCAAGGGAGGAAAATTATAATGGCAAAAGCAAAGTATGAAAGAAGTAAGCCACACGTTAATATTGGAACAATAGGTCACGTAGACCATGGTAAGACAACATTAACAGCAGCAATCACAACAGTATTAGCAAATAAAGGATTTGCAGAAGCATTTAACTATGCAGATATTGATAAGGCTCCAGAAGAAAAAGAAAGAGGAATCACAATCAATACAGCACACGTTGAGTACCAAACAGAAAACAGACACTATGCGCACGTTGACTGTCCAGGGCATGCTGACTATGTTAAGAACATGATCACAGGAGCAGCACAAATGGATGGAGCTATCTTAGTTGTATCAGCAGCAGATGGTCCAATGCCACAAACAAGAGAACATATACTACTAGGATCAAGAGTTGGTATCCAATATATCGTAGTATTCTTAAATAAAGCAGATATGGTAGACGATCCAGAATTATTAGAATTAGTAGAAATGGAAGTTAGAGAATTATTAAGCGAATATGACTTCCCAGGAGATGATATTCCAGTAATAACAGGATCAGCATTAAAAGCATTAGAAAATCCAACAGATGAAGAAGCAATTAAGCCAATCATGGATTTAATGGAAGCAGTAGATAGCTATATCCCAACTCCAGAAAGAGCAACAGATAAGCCATTCTTAATGCCAATCGAAGATGTATTCACAATTACAGGAAGAGGAACAGTTGCAACAGGAAGAGTTGAAGCTGGAGTACTTCATGTAGGAGATGAAGTAGAAATCGTTGGATTAACAGAAGAAAAGAAGAAAGTTGTAGTAACTGGAATCGAAATGTTCAGAAAGTTATTGGATGAAGCGCAAGCAGGAGATAACATTGGAGCATTATTAAGAGGAGTTCAAAGAACTGATATTGAAAGAGGTCAAGTTTTATCAAAACCAAATTCAGTACATCCTCATACTAAATTTGTAGGTCAAGTATACGTACTTAAGAAAGAAGAAGGCGGAAGACATACTCCATTCTTCGATGGATACAGACCACAATTCTACTTCAGAACAACAGACGTTACAGGATCAATCAAATTACCAGACGGAATGGAAATGGTAATGCCTGGAGATCACATTGATATGAATGTTGAATTAATCACTCCAATCGCAATGGATGAAGGATTAAGATTCGCTATCAGAGAAGGCGGAAGAACTGTAGGTTCTGGAGTTGTTACTAAAATAGTAGAATAAGATACATTTATATTTGACAGTAAAAGCAAGGTATAATTTCCTTGCTTTTATTTTATGAATTGTATAATTTAGTTAGTATTTCATAATGAAATCAGATTGTTATCACAAATATTTATTTATTATCCGAAAATAAATTATGACAAAATGATATAAAAGTTTTAGTAAAGATAATTAAAAAATCACCAAATATCAGGAATTAAAAAAAAATAGGAAAATGTAAAAAAAAGCTTGAAAAGACAATATAACAATAGTATAATTAAGAAGTTGCATAGCATACAGCGAGGATTCAAGAGGTTGCCGGACTTCCGGGTAATTCTTGATGAGTAAGTTTGGATCTAGAATCCGACGACAGGGATTCTGTATTAAGTTTGGATATCACGAAACACCTGGAACAGTTTACAGAATGGCCGCTGTTGTGCGTTAGAAGTAAAACGTACATAAAAGGAGGGAAATGAAATGTCAAAGCAAAAAATAAGAATTAGATTAAAGGCTTTTGATCATACAATTTTAGATCAATCAGCTGAAAAAATTGTTGAAACTGCAAAAACATCAGGAGCTAAGGTTGTAGGGCCAGTGCCACTACCAACTGAAAAAGATGTTGTTACAATATTAAGAGCGGTTCACAAGTACAAAGATTCAAGAGAACAATTTGAGATAAGAACTCATAAGAGATTAATCGATATTGTTAATCCATCACCTAAAACTGTTGATGCATTAATGAGATTAAATCTTCCAGCTGGTGTTGATATAGAAATCAAGCTTTAGTACTGGAAATAATATAAAACGGCTAGTTATGATTGTTAACAGTCCGCTAATTAGTTTGGGAGGTGTAAATACATGAAAAAAGCTATAATTGGAAGAAAAGTAGGAATGACACAAGTTTTTGATGAAAAAGGAAAAGTGATTCCTGTAACTGTAGTAGAAGCTGGCCCATGTGTTGTTGTTCAAAAGAAAACATTAGAAAATGATGGTTATGAAGCAATACAAGTTGGTTTCGATGAAATAAGAGAAAAATTAGCTAACAAGCCAAGAAAAGGTCACTTTGCTAAGGCTGGAGCTACTTTAAGAAGAACTCTTAAAGAATTTAGACTTGACGATATAAGTCAATACGAAGTTGGAAATGAAATAAAAGCTGATGTATTTGGAGCAGGAGATAAAGTTGATGTATCTGCAGTATCTAAGGGAAAGGGTTTCCAAGGATCAATTAAAAGATGGAATCAACAAAGAGGACCTATGACTCATGGTTCTAAGTTCCATAGAGCACCAGGTTCAATGGGAGCTTCATCAGATCCGTCTAGAACATTCAAAAACAAGAGAATGCCAGGACATATGGGGTCTGTAAATACAACAGTACTTAATTTAGAAGTTGTTAAAGTAATAGCTGAAAAGAATTTAATACTAATTAAGGGTGGAATCCCAGGACCTAATAAAGGTACAGTAGTAATTAAAGATACAGTTAGAGCTTAATTTCTTTGAAGAAAGGAGGAAATAAAATGCCTACAGTAGGAGTATTTAATAAAGAAGGAAATAAAGTTGCAGATATGGAATTAAATGAAAATGTATTTGCAGCAGAAATTAATGAATATGCATTGCACCAAGTAGTAGTTGCATTATTAGCTAACAAAAGACAAGGAACTCAATCAACTAAAACTAGATCTGAAGTTAGAGGAGGCGGAATCAAGCCTTGGAGACAAAAGGGTACTGGAAGAGCAAGACAAGGTTCTATCAGATCACCACAATGGATCAAAGGTGGAATTGTATTCGCACCAAAGCCAAGAGACTACAGAGTTTCAGTTCCAAAGAGTATGAGAAAGGTTGCTATGAAATCTGCTTTAACTAGCAAGGTTCAAGATAATCAAATGATAGTTCTTGATTCGTTAAATTTTGAAGCACCAAAAACTAAGAGCATGATAGAAATGCTAAAGGCTTTAGAAGCTAATAAAGCATTAATTATAACAGCTGAATCAAATGAAGTTGTTTATAAGTCAGCAAGAAACATTCAAGGAATAAGTGTTATTCCTGCAAACAACATCAATGTATATGATTTATTAAAATATGAAAAATTAATCATAACTAAAGATGCTGTATCAAAAATTGAGGAGGTGTACGCATAATGAAATTAACAAGCCATGATATAATAAGAAAGCCAATCATAACTGAAAAAAGTATGGCGTCTATGGCCGAAAAAAGGTACACTTTCATAGTTCATGTTGATGCTAATAAATCTCAAATAAAGAGAGCTGTGGAAGAAGTTTTCAATGTTAAAGTTGAATCTGTTAACACTATAAACGGCTTAGGTAAAACTAAGAGAATGGGCGTACATGTAGGTAAGAGATCAGATTACAAGAAAGCTATAGTTACATTAACTGAAGAAAGTAATGGAATTGAATTCTTCGAGGGAATGCAATAATAGTAGAATAAAGCCATTATTGGTGATCAACACCAGAGAAGCTTGAAGAAGGAGGGAATTTTAAATGGCAGTTAAAAAGTTTAACCCTATTACACCAGCAAGAAGACAAATGACTATGCCAACTTTTGAAGAAATAACTTCACAAGAACCAGAAAAGTCACTTCTTGTTGCATTAAAGAGTAAAGCGGGTAGAAATGCTCAAGGTAAAATTACTGTTAGACATCGTGGCGGCGGTGTTAAGAGAAAATATAGAATAATAGACTTTAAAAGAAATAAAGATGAAATCCCAGCAAAGGTTGCAACTATAGAATATGATCCAAACAGATCAGCATATATTGCTCTTGTTATATATAGCGATGGAGAAAAGAGATATATTCTTGCGCCTGCAGGATTAAAAGTTGGAGATGTAATAGAGTCTGGAGTTAATGCTGATATCAAACCTGGTAATGCACTTCCATTAAAGAACATACCAGTAGGTACAGTTATTCACAATATAGAGTTACAAAGAGGTAAAGGTGGTCAATTAGTTAGAGCAGCAGGTGGATCAGCTCAATTAATGGCTAAAGAAGGAGATTATGCAACTCTTAGATTACCATCAGGTGAAATGAGATATGTAAGAATCGAATGTAGAGCTACAATAGGAACACTTTCTAATGCAACAAACGATATTGTTAATATCGGTAAAGCTGGTAGAAAGAGACATATGGGATGGAGACCAACAGTTAGAGGATCTGTAATGAACCCTAATGATCACCCTCATGGTGGTGGTGAAGGTAAGTCTCCAGTTGGTAGACCAAGTCCAGTTACTCCATGGGGTAAACCAGCACTTGGATACAAAACTAGAAAGACTAAGAAATATTCAGATAAATTTATTATCAAAGATAGAAGAGCTAAGTAGTTTGAGGAGAATAGTAAGTTCTCTTCACAACTTAGACCTTAGTGTTTATGAAGGGAGGCATATTAGTGAGTAGATCAACAAAGAAAGCACCTTTTGTTCATGAGGGACTTTTTAAGAAAATAGAAGAAATGAATGGTAATGGAGAAAAAAAGGTTGTTAAGACTTGGTCAAGAAGTTCAACAATTTTTCCACAATTCATAGGTCATACAATTGCTGTTCATGATGGAAGAAAGCATGTACCAGTATATATATCAGAAGATATGGTTGGCCATAAATTAGGTGAGTTTGTATTAACTAGAACTTATAAAGGTCATGACGATAAAACATCAAAAAGATAGCCTGGAAAGGAGGATCATAAATGGAAGCTAGAGCTATAGCAAAATATATTAGAATGTCTCCAACAAAGGTAGGAGTAATTCTTGATTTAATAAGAGGAAAACAAGTTAACGAAGCTTTTGCTATTTTACAATATACTCCAAGAGAAGCAGCGGTAGTTATAAATAAAGTTTTAAAATCAGCTGTTGCTAATGCAGAAAACAATTTGGAATTGAATGCTGATAACTTATATGTTTCAGAGTGTTTCGTTGGTCAAGGATCAACATTAAAGAGATTCCAACCTCATGCTCAAGGTAGAGCATTTAAAATATTAAAGAAAACAAGCAATATAACAGTAGTTGTTAAAGAAAGAGCTTAATAAGATAAAAGGAGGGAAAAGCAAGTGGGTCAAAAAGTAAATCCTCATGGCCTTAGAGTAGGTGTTATCAAGGGATGGGACGCAAAATGGTATGCTAACAAGAAAAACTTTGCTGATAATCTTATAGAAGATAACAAGATCAGAAAATTTGTGAAAAAGGAACTTTTTTCTGCAGGTATTTCTAAAATTGAAATTGAAAGAGCTGCTAAAAGAGTAAAATTAAACATATATACAGCAAAGCCTGGTGTTATAATAGGTAAAGGTGGATCTGGAATTGAGGCTTTAAAAAATAAATTAACTCAATTCGTTGAAAATAAGAATGTTTTAATAAACATAGTTGAAGTTAAAAGTGCAGAAGCTGATGCACAATTAATGGCTGAAAATATTGCTGCACAATTAGAAAAAAGAATTTCATTCAGAAGAGCTATGAAGCAAACAATGCAAAGAGCTATGAAACACGGAATAAAAGGTGTAAAAACTGCTTGTTCTGGTAGATTAGGTGGAGCAGAAATAGCAAGAACTGAACATTATCATGAAGGAACAATTCCACTACAAACATTAAGAGCTGATATCGATTATGGATTTGCTGAAGCAGATACAACATATGGAAAAATCGGAGTTAAGGTTTGGGTTTATAATGGAGAAGTTCTTCCAACTAAGAAAGTAGAAAAGGAAGAGGCTAACGCATAGGAAAGGAGGAATAGATCATGTTAATGCCTAAAAGGGTAAAACATCGTAAGGTGCAACGTGGTAGAATGAAAGGTAAAGCTACAAGAGGTAATTTCTTAGCTTATGGTGATTACGGAATCCAAGCGCTAACTTGTGGATGGATAACAAGTAACCAAATTGAATCTGCCAGAATTGCTATCAATAGATACATTAAAAGAGGTGGAAAACTTTGGATAAAGATTTTCCCAGATAAACCAGTTACAGAAAAGCCAGCTGAAACAAGAATGGGTTCAGGTAAAGGATCACCAGAATACTGGGTTGCAGTAGTTAAACCAGGTAGAGTACTATTTGAATTATCAGGAGTACCAGAAGAAACTGCAAGAGAAGCAATGAGACTTGCTTCACATAAACTTCCTGTAAAAACAAAATTTGTTTCAAAAAGAGATTTTGAGGAAATGGGTGGTGAAGAATAATGAAGGCTAGAGAATTAAAAGAATTGAAATCAAGCAATCCTCAAGATTTAACAGTTAAATTGGGCGATCTTAAAGCGGAGTTATTTAATTTAAGATTTCAATTAGCTACAGGACAATTAGAAAATCCAATGAGAATAAGAGAAGTTAAGAAATCTATAGCCCAAATAAAAACCATCTTAAGAGAAGAAGAATTAAAAGCATTGGAACAATAAAAGTTGGAAGGAGGTAAGCCCTAATGGAAAGATCATTAAGAAAGAAAAGAATTGGTAGGGTTGTTTCTGATAAAATGGAAAAAACTATTGTAGTTGCAGTTGAAACTAAGGTTAGACACCCATTATACGGTAAGACAGTTAATAGAACTACAAAGTTTAAAGTACATGATGAGAATAATGAAGCTAAAATTAATGATAGAGTATCAATAATGGAAACTAGACCTTTATCTAAAGATAAGAGATGGAGACTTGTTGAAATAGTTGAAAAGGCTAAATAAGCTTTAAAACTGAAAGGAGGGTAATTTAATGATACAACAACAAACCTTATTAAAGGTTGCAGATAATTCAGGTGCAAAGGAAATTATGTGTATCAGAGTATTAGGTGGATCTAAAAGAAAGTTTGGTAATATCGGCGATGTTATAGTTGCTAGCGTTAAAAGTGCAACACCAGGTGGAGTTGTTAAAAAAGGTGATGTTGTAAAGGCAGTTGTAGTTAGATCAGTAAAAGGTGTAAGAAGAGCTGATGGTTCATATATTAAATTTGACGAAAACGCAGCAGTTATAATCAAAGATGATAAGCAACCAAGAGGAACTCGTATCTTTGGACCTGTTGCTAGGGAGCTAAGAGATAAAGAATTCACTAAAATTTTATCATTAGCACCAGAAGTTCTATAAGAGGAGGTGGCCAACTTGAAGATACATGTAAGAAAGAATGATACAGTTATTGTTATATCTGGAAAAGATAAAGGCAAAACTGGTGAAGTGTTAAAAGCGTATCCAAAGACAGGAAAAGTTCTTGTTCAAGGAGTTAATATAGTTAAAAAACATCAAAAAGCTAATAAGGGTCAAGTTGAAAGCGCTATAATTGAAAAAGAAGCAGCAATCAACAGCTCAAAAGTTATGTTATATTGTAACAAATGTAAGAATGCGACTAGAATTAGTAACAAAGTTTTAGATGATGGTACTAAGGTTAGAGTATGTAAAAAATGCGGAGAAACATTCTAGATTTTGAAAGGAGGTAACTAATATGACAAGACTTCAAGAAAAATATCAAAAAGAAGTAGTTCCAGCTATGATTGAAAAGTTCGGATATAAAAACATAATGGAAGTACCAAAGCTAGAAAAGATAGTAATCAACATGGGAGTTGGAGAAGCTAAGGAAAATCAAAAAGTGCTAGAATCAGCAGTTAATGATTTGACTTTAATAGCAGGTCAAAAGCCTGTATTAACAAGAGCTAAAAAGTCTGTAGCTAACTTTAAAATTAGAGAAAATATGCCATTAGGATGTAAAGTTACTCTAAGAAAAGCTAACATGTTTGAATTTGCTGATAAACTAATGAGCATAGCACTACCAAGAGTAAGAGATTTCAGAGGAGTTTCTAGCAAAGCTTTCGATGGTAGAGGAAATTATTCATTAGGAATTAAAGAACAATTAATATTCCCAGAAATAGAATATGATAAGATAGATAAAGTTAGAGGAATGGATATAATCTTCGTTACTACAGCTAACACTGACGAAGAAGCTAGGGAATTATTAAGATTCCTTGGAATGCCATTCGCTCAATAATAAGGAGGGAAACACATTGGCACGTAAGGCTATTATTGAAAAGTGGAGCAAAACTCCTAAATACAAGACAAGAGCTTATACAAGATGTAGAATATGTGGAAGACCACATGCTGTATTAAAAAAATATGGAGTATGCCGTATTTGTTTTAGAGAACTTGCTTATAAGGGCGAAATTCCAGGTTGTAGAAAAGCAAGTTGGTAAGATATACGATGTAACGAAAGGAGGCACATTAAATGGTTATGACAGATCCTATAGCAGATTTATTAACTCGTGTAAGAAATGCTAATGCTGTAAGACATGAAGTGGTAGAAGTACCTTCTTCAAACGTAAAGAAGGAAATTGCAAATATATTATTACAAGAGGGTTATATAAAAGAAATAAATGAATATAACGATGGAGTTGTTCCAATGTTAAGATTATCTCTTAAGTATGGAGCTAATAAAGAAAGAGTTATAACTGGTATTAAGAGAATTTCTAAACCAGGATTAAGAGTTTATTGCAAGAAAGACGAGGTACCAAAAGTTCTTAATGGATTAGGTATCGCTGTTGTTTCGACTTCAAATGGAATAATGGTAGATAGAGAAGCTAGAAAGAACGGATTAGGTGGAGAAGTAATCTGCTACGTTTGGTAATATCTCAGATAAATTAAACTAGATAAAATTGTAAAATGCAATTTTAAAATAATACAGGAGGTGCAATTATGTCAAGAGTAGGTAGATTACCAATAGCTATTCCTGCTGATGTAACTGTTACTGTAACACCAGACAATTTAGTTACAGTTAAGGGACCAAAAGGTGAATTAGTTAAAACTATGCATAAAGATATTAGCATAGCTGTTGAAAACAATGAAGTAATTGTTACTAGACATAGTGAACAAAAAGATCACAGAGCTCTTCACGGTTTAACAAGAGCATTAATTAATAATATGGTAATTGGAGTAAAACAAGGGTACCAAAAAACTTTAGATTTAGTTGGTGTTGGTTATAGAGCTCAATTACAAGGCAAAAAGCTTGTAATGAACCTTGGATATTCACATCCAGTTGAAATTGAACCTATTGACGGAATCACATTTGAAACTCCAGCTGCAACTAGAGTAATAGTAAGTGGAATCGACAAAGAAAAAGTTGGATTTGCTGCAGCGGATATAAGAAAATGGAGAGTACCAGAACCATATAAGGGTAAAGGTATTAAGTATGAAAATGAAGTGATCAGACGTAAAGAAGGTAAGACTGGTAAGAAATAATAGAAAGGAGTGAGTTTTATGTTCAAAAAGGTAGACAAAAAGGCGAGCAGAGAAAAACGTCACCTTAGAGTTCGTAAAAAAGTTTTTGGAACTGCGGAAAGACCAAGACTTTCAGTATTTAAGAGTGAAAAGAATATATATGCACAAGTTATTGATGATATAAATGGTGTTACATTAGTAGCTGCTTCAAGTTTAGAAAAAGATTTTGCTGCAAAAGGCGGAAACAAAGAAGGTGCTAAACTTGTAGGTGAATTAGTAGCTAAAAAAGCTATAGAAAAAGGAATTGACGTAGTGGTATTTGATAGAGGCGGATACATATATCACGGAAGAATTCAAGAATTAGCACAAGCAGCTAGAGAAGCTGGCTTGAAATTCTAATTAAACAAGGAGGGAAATAAATGAGAATCGATCCTAGTACACTAGACCTTAAAGAAAAGGTTGTTTTCATAAACAGAGTTACTAAGGTTGTTAAGGGTGGTAGAAACTTCAGATTCAGCGCTCTAGTTGTTGTCGGAGACGAGAACGGACACGTTGGCGTTGGAATGGGTAAGTCAATCGAAATCCCAGAAGCAATAAAAAAAGGAATAGAAGATGCTAAGAAGAACTTAGTAAGCGTTGCAATGGTAGGAACAACAATTCCTCACCAAGTTAATGGTAAGTTCGGAACTGCAAATGTTCTAATTATGCCAGCTAAAGAAGGTACAGGAGTTATTGCTGGAGGTCCAGCAAGAGCAGTACTTGAATTAGCAGGATTAAAGGATGTTAGAGCTAAATCATTAGGTTCAAATAATCCTAATAACATGGTAAATGCAACAATAAACGGATTAGCTAGCTTAAGAACAGTAGAAGATATAGCTAAATTAAGAGGCAAATCTGTTGAAGAAATATTAGGTTAAGGAGATATTGCAATGGCTAAATTAAGAATTACATTAGTTAAGAGCTTAATAGGTAGAAAAAAAGACCATATCGCTACTGCAAATGCTCTTGGACTAACAAAGATAAGAAAAACAGTAGAACCTGAGGCAACACCTCAAGTTCAAGGTATGATAAAAAAGATTGAATATCTATTAAAAGTAGAAGAAGTATAAAAACAAGGAGGTGCACTGAATATGAAACTTCACGAATTAAAACCAGCAGCAGGTAGCAAGAAAGCACCTAAAAGAATTGGTAGAGGTACTGGTTCTGGATTAGGAAGAAATGCTGGTAAAGGTGAAAAGGGTCAAAATGCAAGATCAGGTGGTGGCGTAAGACCTGGTTTTGAAGGCGGTCAAATGCCTTTATATAGAAGACTTCCTAAGAGAGGTTTTACAAACATTTTTGCAAAGAAGATTGTTAGCATAAATCTTGACAGATTAAATATCTTTGAAAATGGTACTGAAGTTACTCCAGAATTATTACTTGAAAGAAGAGTTGTAAGTAAAGTTTTGGATGGAGTAAAGATTCTTGGAAACGGAACATTAGAAAAAAGCTTAACGGTTAAAGGATGTAAGTTCTCTAAGTCTGCTATAGAAAAGATTGAAGCAGCTGGGGGAAAAGTTGAGGTGATGTAAAGTGCTTCAAACTTTAAGCAATGCATTCAAAGTTCCTGAACTTAGAAAAAAGATTTTATGGACAGTATTATTAGTTGCAGTTTTCAGGATGGGAAGTCATATTCCTCTTCCTGGAATTAACTCTGATTTTTTAAAAAATCTATCTCAGTCTGGTGGACTATTAGGATTTTATGATATGCTTTCTGGAGGAGCTTTTAGCAGATCCAGTATATTAGCATTAGGAGTTATGCCATACATTAATGCATCAATAATAATTCAATTATTAACTGTTGCTATCCCACAATTGGAACAACTATCAAAAGAAGGAGATACTGGCAGAAAAAAGATACAAAATGCAACACGTTATGTATCTCTTGGAATAGCTTTTATCTTAGCTTATGGAATTTTTGCAACAATTTCAAGTAGTGGAGCTACAGTTGGATTAACTGCAATCCAAAAAACTATTGTTGTTTTTGCACTAGTGGTTGGAACAACATTTTGTATGTGGTTGGGTGATCAACTTACAGTTAAGGGCATTGGAAATGGTACTTCAATACTAATATTCGTTAATATAATTTCGAGAGTTCCAGCAACAATTGCTTCAATGATGACACTTCAGCAAGCAGGAAGTGCAAGTATTGTGGAAATTGTACTATTTGGAGTATTTACTGTATTTCTACTTGCTACTATACTATATTTTTCTTTATCAGAAAGAAGGATACCTGTGCAGTATGCTGGTAAATTTGCATCAGGCAATAGTAATATGGTTAAATCACAATCAACACATATACCATTAAGTATAATTGGATCGGCAGTTCTTGCTATTATATTTTCTATGTCTGTAATGGATTTTCCAAAAACTATTGCTACATTATTTGGTGGAGCAGGTGAAAGTCAAAAAGAGTGGGCAAAATGGATATTAAATAATCCTACATCTATCTTTAATCAGAAGAGTTGGATGTATATGGTACTATATGCAGTACTGACAATATTCTTTAATTGGTTTTATACTCAGATTACATTTAAACCAGATGAAATGTCTGAGAATTTGCATAAATCGGCAGGATTTGTGCCTGGAGTAAGGCCAGGTGAAGAAACCACAACATATTTTGAAAGAGTTTTAAACAGACTATCTTTTATTGGAGGTATATTAGCAGCGGTATTAGCTGTAACTCCAGTTATGATACAAAATTATACACAATTTCAAAATATAGCTTTTTCAGGAACTGGATTATTAATTGTTATAAATGTTGCGTTAGATTTTACTAGAAAAGTAGAATCACAAATGGTAGTTAGGCACTATAAAGGATTTCTTAAATAGATTAGAATAAATGGAGATGAAGCCAGTGAAGATAGTATTACTAGGTCCTCCTGGAGCTGGAAAGGGAACACAGGCTAAATCAATTAGCAATAAATATTCAATACCACATATTTCTACAGGTGATATTTTCAGAAAGAATATTTCTGAAAACACTCCCTTAGGAATAGAAGCAAAGGGTTATATTGATAACGGACAATTAGTTCCTGATGAAGTAACAATTAATATGGTTAAGGATAGACTGCAACAGGACGATTGTAAGGTCGGATATTTATTAGATGGTTTTCCTAGAACTGTGGCTCAAGCTGATGCTCTTAACAACTTTCTTGTAGATAAGAATGAACAATTAGATACCGCATTGCTTATAAAGGTACCTAATGAATTTATTCTAGAAAGAATGACTGGTAGAAGAGTATGTCCATCATGCGGAGCAAGTTATCATGTTAAATTTAATCCTCCAACAAATGAAGGAAAATGTGATTTGTGTGGAAGTGAAGTTATACAGAGAAAAGATGATACAGTTGAGACTGTAAAGGAAAGACTTGATGTATATCAGAAGGAAACACAACCGCTAATTGAATTTTACGGTGAAAAAGGCTTGCTTTCAGAAGTAGATGGCACAAAAGCTATTAATGAAGTTTTCAGAGGAATATGTGAATTGTTGGGGAACAACAAATAATGATTACTGTAAAGAATCATGATGAAATAGCCATAATGAGAAAAGCAGGTAGAATAGTAGGAGAAACATTGCTATTGCTTGAAAAAGAGGTAAAACCCGGAGTAACAACTGCAAATTTGGATAGAATAGCAGAAGAATTTATAACTAAGCATGGAGCAAAACCTTCATTTAAAGGCTTATATGGTTTTCCTTCGTCACTATGTATTTCAGTAAATGAGCAAGTAATACATGGATTCCCAGGAGAATATGTTCTTAAAGAAGGCGATATAGTTAGTATTGACTGTGGGGCGTTTTTTGATGGATTCCATGGAGATGCTGCAAGAACTTTCTCTGTAGGGGAAGTTTCAGTGGAAGCTCAAAGATTAATTGATATAACAAGAGAAAGTTTTTTCCAAGGTATAAAGTTTGCAAAACAAGGAAATAAATTAACTGATATATCACATGAGATACAAAGCTACGTAGAAGCAGCAGGTTTCTCAGTTGTAAGAGATTTTGTAGGTCATGGGATTGGGCGAAAAGTTCACGAGGATCCTAATGTACCTAATTTCGGAAAGTCTGGTAGAGGTCCGAAATTACTGGAGGGTATGGTGTTAGCAATAGAACCTATGGTTAACGCTGGTACTTATAAGGTTAAGACATTAAAAGATGGATGGACAGTTGTAACAGCGGATTCTTCTTTATCGGCACATTATGAAAATACAGTTGCAATTTTATCAGATGGACCTGAAATATTAACACTGATTAAGTAGAATAAAGAGTGTTGCTTAGTTATAAATTTGCATAATACCGTTGTGGTAGTGTTAATTTATACTAAGGTAATCATAGAGGTGAAAAATTTGCAAAACAATGACTTGATTGGAAAAGTAGTACTTTCAAAAGCAGGAAGAGATAAAGATCACTTATATGTTGTTGTTAGGCAGATAGATGATGATTATGTATTACTAGCTAATGGAGATACAAAATTAATTGAGATGCCTAAGAAGAAAAAAATTAAACACTTAAGTATTTTAGAAGATGTAGATGATGAATTATTATCATTAATAAACTCATGCGATAAGAGTACTAATTTAAAGATTAAGAGATTCCTAAAGCTTAGAGGCATTGTTAAGGAGGGTTGATTACCTTATGTCAAAAGATGATGTTATAGAAATGCAAGGTACGGTATTAGAATCTTTACCAAACGCTATGTTTCAAGTTGAACTTGAAAGTGGCCATAAGATTCTAGCACACATATCAGGTAAATTAAGAATGAACTTCATAAGAATTTTACCAGGAGACAAAGTTACAGTAGAACTTTCTCCTTATGATTTAACCAGAGGTAGAATTACATGGAGAGCAAAATAAAGTAGATATAACTTACATTGATCTACTACAAAAGTAATATGAGGAGGGTTAGCTATGAAAGTAAGACCATCAGTTAAGCCTATTTGTGAAAAGTGCAAAGTAATCAGAAGAAAAGGAAAAGTAATGGTAATCTGTGAAAATCCTAAGCACAAGCAAAAGCAAGGCTAATGATCAAGTTTACAATATTATTTACATTAAAATAAATGTAAATAATATTGACATTTCAGCAAAAGTCAAATATGATTATATAGTCGTTTAATTAATCAAAAATAAATTTTAGGGCGGCTGGCAATAGAATCGTCTATTGACCTAAAATTTTATTATAAATTATAAATCATAAATTATAAAATCAACTTTTATACATTTCAATTATCAGGAGGTGTAAATTTTAATGGCAAGAATATCAGGTATTGATCTACCAAGAGAAAAAAGAGTTGAAATAGGTTTAACATATATATATGGAATAGGATTATCAACTTCACAAAAAATCTTAGCTGTAACAGGAATTAATCCAGATACAAGAGTTAAGGATTTATCAGAAGAAGAAGTTAATGAAATCAGAACTTATATCAACAAGAATTTAATGGTTGAAGGTGACTTAAGAAGAGATGTCGCTTTAAATATCAAGAGATTAGTAGAAATAGGATCATATAGAGGGATTAGACATAGAAGAGGTCTTCCAGTAAGAGGACAAAAAACTAAGACTAATGCAAGAACTAGAAAAGGTCCTAAGAAGACAATAGCAAATAAGAAGAAATAGTAAGGAGGGAAGATAATGGCAGCTAAAACAGTTAAGAAAACTAGAAGAAGAAAAGAAAGAAAAAATGTTGAGCATGGTGCTGCACACATTAAGTCAACTTTTAATAATTCAATAGTTACTTTAACAGATGCAGTAGGAAATGCTTTATCATGGTCAAGTGCAGGAGCACTAGGTTTCAGAGGATCAAGAAAGAGTACACCATTTGCAGCTCAAATGGCAGCAGAAACTGCAGCTAAAGTAGCAATGGAACACGGCTTAAAAAGTATAGAGGTTTATGTTAAAGGACCTGGTTCAGGAAGAGAAGCAGCTATAAGATCCTTACAAGCAGCAGGACTAGAAGTAACTTTGATTAAAGATGTTACTCCAATACCACATAATGGTTGTAGACCACCAAAGAGAAGAAGAGTCTAATATAAATGTAGTAATAGGAGGTGTAATTTAATGGCAAGATATACTGGCGCTACATGTAGATTATGTAGAAGAGAAGGTATGAAACTTTTCCTTAAAGGTGATAGATGTTTTACAGATAAGTGTGCTTTCGTTAGAAGAAGCTATGCACCAGGACAACATGGAGCTAACAAAAAGAAAGTATCAAACTATGGTGTTCAATTAAGAGAAAAGCAAAAAGCAAGAAGAATTTATGGCATATTAGAAGGCCAATTTAGAACATATTATGAAAAAGCTGAGCATATTAAAGGTATAACAGGTGAAAACTTACTTAAATTACTAGAAATGAGACTTGATAACATAGTTTATAGATTAGGTTATGGTTCATCAAGAAATGAGGCAAGACAATTAGTGACTCACGGACATTTCTTAGTAAATGGTAAAAAGGTTGACATTTGTTCATATCATGTTTCAGTTAACGATGTAATTACTGTATGCGAAAAGAGCAGATCAAGTGAAAAGTTTAAAACTTTTGTTGAAAATCCAAAAACTTTACCAAAATGGTTAGAAGCTAATGTTGATAACTATGAAGGAAAAGTAGTTGCAGAGCCATCAAGAGAAGATATAGATGTGCCTGTTAACGAAACACTTATTGTTGAGTTATACAGTAAATAATATATTTATATTTGTTAGAGAAATTTATCACAATATATGCAAATATAGAATCAGTTGCCCTCATAATAAGGTTGCCATTTTTAAAATAAGGAGGGTTTGTCAATGTTAGAAATCGAAAAGCCAATAATAGAATGTATAGAAGCTAATGAAGATGGTACTTATGGTAAGTACGTTGTTGAACCACTTGAAAGAGGATACGGTATTACATTAGGAAATGCCCTAAGAAGAATATTATTATCATCTCTTCCAGGAGTTGCAACAACCTCTGTCAAAATTGATGGTGTGCTTCATGAGTTTTCTACTGTTCAAGGAGTTAAAGAAGATGTTACTGAATTAATTCTTAATATCAAATCATTAGCTCTAAGAATGAATGGTGAAGGTCCAAAAGTTATTTATATTGATGCTAAAGGACCAGGAGAAGTTACTGGAGCAGATATAAAGACTGATGGTGATGTTGAAGTTGTTAATAAGAATTTACATATTGCAACTTTAGATAACGATGGAAGACTTTATATGGAATTGACAGTTAATAAGGGAAGAGGATATGTTACTCAAAATAAAAATAAGAGTGATGAATTGCCTATTTCAGCTATAGCAGTTGATTCTATTTATACACCAGTAAAAAGAGTTAATTTTACTGTTGATAATACAAGAGTTGGTCAAATTACTGATTATGATAAATTAACTTTAGAAATTTGGACTAATGGTACCATAAAAATAGATGAAGCTATTAGTTTATCAGCAAAGATACTTATTGAACATTTTAAATTATTCATGTCATTAACAGATAATACTAATGATGTTGAAATAATGATAGAAAAAGAAGACGATAAGAAAGAAAAAGTCCTAGAAATGACTGTAGAAGAACTTGATTTATCAGTTAGATCATATAACTGTTTAAAGAGAGCTGGAATTAATACAGTACAAGAACTTGCCACAAAGTCGATGGATGATATGATGAAGGTAAGGAATTTAGGAAAGAAATCTTTAGAAGAAGTTGAAAGAAAGCTTAAGGAATTAGGTTTAGCACTAAAACTAAGCGAGGAGTAAGGAGGTAAATCCATGGCAGGTTATCGTAAACTAGGTCTTCCTACAGACCAAAGAAAAGCTATGCTAAGAAATCTTGTTACTAGTCTATTAAAACATGGTAAAATCGAAACAACTGAAACAAGAGCTAAAGAAACTAGATCATTAGCAGAAAAAATGATTACTCTTGGAAAAAGAGGAGATCTTCATGCTAGAAGACAAGTATTATCTTATGTTCAAGAAGAATTAGTTGTTAAGAATTTATTTGATAATGTAGCTCCAAAGTATGCTGAGAGAAACGGCGGATATACAAGAATAATTAAAAAAGGTCCTAGAAGAGGGGACGGAGCTGAGATAGTAATACTTGAATTAGTATAATACTAATGGGGGATTAAGTTTAAACTTAATCCCCATTTTGACATAGAAAATAAAATTTTAACTTAATTTATTATAGAGATGTTTTCTTACTCAAGATATATATTTTTTTGTTGAATATGCTGGATTTTGAGATATAATGAAAATAATAATTTAATATCAAAGACAACTATGTTGTTAATGAAAAACATTTGTATAATATATTAAAACTATAAAACATCATGGGGAGGTACACTATGAGTGATGCGATGATAAAGTGTGCAAAAGTATCTTTTAAATATGTAAAGGATACAGAAGGAGTTAAGCAAGAAAAATATGCAATAAAAGATGTAGATTTGGAGGTAAAAAGGGGGGAGTTTTTAGTAGTTTTAGGACATAATGGATCAGGTAAATCAACAATAGCTAAGCATATGAATGCATTGGTCGTACCATCAGAGGGAACAGTGATTGTAGATGGCTTGGATACTAGTAAAATGGAGAATGTATGGGAGATTAGATCTAGAGCAGGAATGGTGTTTCAAAATCCTGATAACCAATTAGTTGCTACTATAGTAGAAGAAGATGTAGCTTTTGGACCAGAGAATTTAGGAATAGAACCATTAGAAATAAGAAAAAGAGTCGATGAGAGTCTAGAGAAAGTTGGAATGAGCAAATATAAAAGGCATGCACCACATCTTTTATCTGGTGGACAAAAGCAAAGAATTGCTATAGCAGGAATACTTGCAATACAACCTGAATGTATAATTTTTGATGAGCCGACAGCAATGTTGGATCCATCAGGTAGAAGGGAAGTTCTAAAAACCATAAATGAATTAAATAAAATTCATGGTATTACTATTGTATTGATAACACACTACATGGATGAGGCAGCTCAAGCTGATAGAATTGTAGTAATGGATGGTGGAAGTGTAAAAATGGAGGGGACTCCTAGAGAAATTTTTCCTCAGGTAGAGCGAATGAAAAAGATAGGTTTAGACGTTCCACAGGTTACTGAATTAGCTTATGAGCTAAAAAAGGCAGGAATAGATATAAACGAAAAAATATTAAATGTGGATGAGATGGTGAATGAATTATGTCAATTAAAGTAGAAAATTTAACACACATATATATGCCTAAGAGTCCATTTGAAAAGACTGCATTGGACAATGTGTCTTTAGAAATAAAAGATGGAGAATTTGTAGCACTAATTGGGCATACTGGCTCTGGTAAATCTACTTTAATACAACATTTTAATGGTTTACTAGAAGCAACTAGTGGAGAAATAATTGTTGATGGAACAAATATTACTGATAAAAAAGCAAAGCTTACGGATATAAGAAAAAAGGTTGGCTTGGTATTTCAGTATCCGGAATATCAAATTTTTGAGGAAACTATAGCCAAGGATATTGAATTTGGGCCTAGAAATTTAGGACTTTCAGATAGTGAAATTAATGAGAGAGTAATTAGGGCCATGGAAATGGTTGGTCTGGACTATGAGACTTATAAAGATAGGTCGCCATTTGACTTAAGTGGCGGTCAGAAGAGAAGAGTAGCAATTGCAGGGGTTATAGCAATGCAACCTACAACACTAATATTGGATGAGCCTACGGCAGGGTTAGATCCAAAGGGTAGAGATGATATATTAGATCAGATAAGAAAGCTACATGAGGATTATAATATGACTATAATTATAGTTAGTCATAGTATGGAGGATGTTGCAAAGATTGCAGAAAGAATTATTGTGATGAATGGTGGAAAAGTAGCACTACAAGGAACTCCAGCAGAAGTATTTAAAGAAGTTGATGTGCTAGAGAAGATAGGACTTGGCGTCCCTCAGGTAACATATCTAATAAGAGAACTAAGAAAAAAAGGATTTGACATTCCAGATAATATATTTACGATAGAGGAAGCAAAAAAGCAACTTTTGTCTACTTTGAGGATAAATAAAGTGAAAGGGGAATAGACAAAATTATGTTGAAGAATATTACAATAGGACAATATTTACCTGGAGAGTCATTTGTTCATAAGTTAGATCCTAGAACAAAGATACTTATATCAATACTTTTTATTGCGTGTTTATTTATCATAAATAAATTTATAGGTTATACTTTTGTGGTTGTTTTTTTACTAGCTATAATATTGATCGCAAAGGTGCCATTTAGGTTTATTTTTAATGGATTGAAGCCAATTTTTCTATTGATAGTATTAACAGCTGCTCTAAACATATTTATGGTTAGGGGCGCTGAAGGGACAGAAGTTTTTAGTATTGGATTTTTAAAGGCATATCCAGAGGGGTTAAGTATTGCAGCATTTATGGCAATAAGACTAATTCTATTAATAGTAGGAACATCACTGTTAACATTAACAACATCTCCAATTGAGTTAACTGATGGAATCGAAAAATTATTAAGGCCAATTGGAAAAGAAATGGCTCATGAACTTGCTATGATGATGACAATAGCCTTACGATTTATACCTACTTTAATAGATGAAACGGATAAAATAATGAAAGCTCAGAAGGCTAGAGGTGCTGATTTTGAGTCAGGTGGAATAATAAAAAAGGCTAAGAGTTTAGTACCATTATTAGTGCCTTTATTTATCAGTTCATTTAGAAGAGCAGATGAATTAGCAATGGCAATGGAAGCAAGAGGCTATAGAGGTGGTGCTGGGCGAACTAGAATGAAAATACTTGAGTTTTCGTATAGGGATCTGGTTGCTTTTATTGTATTTTGTATTTTAGTTTTATGGTGCATAGCTGTAAGATTCATTATGCTATAGGAGTAAGATAACTTAAATGAGAAATATAAAATTAATTATTGAGTTTGATGGAAGTAACTTTTGCGGGTGGCAAAGGCAACCCAAAGGCAGAACTGTTCAAAAAGTAATAGAGATAGCAATATTTAAGGCTACTGGAGAGGAAATTATGATTAATGGAAGTTCCAGGACTGATGCAGGTGTTCATGCAAGGGAAATGGTTGCAAACTTTCTGACTAATTCTTCAATACCTGGAGATAAGTTTAGAGAAGCTATTAATACAAGACTGCCAGAAGATGTATCTATAATTAAATCAGAAGAAGTAAGTGAAGATTTTCATGCAAGATATTCATCAAAGGGAAAGACATACTCTTACACAATTGTAAATAGATATGAAAGGTTATCTTTAGGTCATCAATATCTGTATCATTATAAGTATAAATTGGATATAAATGAGATGAGAAGAGCATGTGAATATTTTATAGGGAGACATGACTTTAGGGCGTTTATGTCTCCTGGAAGCTCAATAAAAACTACAACAAGAACTATTCAGGATCTCTATATAGAGCAAAATGGAGATGAAATAAAAATATTTATTACGGCTGATGGATTTTTGTATAATATGGTGAGAATAATAGTAGGTACGTTAATAAAGATTGGAAATGGAAAACTAGAAGCGGAAAATATAAAAGATATAATAGAAGAAGGAAATAGAAAAAAAGCAGGAATGTGCGTACCGCCAAACGGATTAATATTAGAAAAAGTTTTCTATTAAATCATAAAAATGTGTTGACACGCCCGTGTGCGTGTATTATAATAGGTTTGTTTGTTAAAACATTTATGTATATAAGATCCACTAGCCCCGGGTCTTGACATAAAAAATCTTACTTAAAATAATGAGTAAAGAATTAATGTAAGTTCAGGGAGGGAAACAGATGAAATCATACATTGCTAAAGCAAGTGAAATTGAAAGAAAATGGTATGTAGTTGATGCTGCTGGTAAGCCACTAGGTAGAGTTGCTAGCCAAGTTGCTTCAATTTTAAGAGGTAAAAATAAACCAACATTTACACCTAATGTTGACTGCGGAGATTTTGTTATTGTAATTAATGCAGAAAAGGTAGTTTTAACTGGTAAGAAATTAGATCAAAAATTAATGAGAAAGCATAGTCTTTACCCAGGCGGATTAAAAGAAACTCCTTATAGAGTAGTATTAGATAAAAAGCCTGAATTTGCTTTTGAAGAAGCAGTAAGAAGAATGCTTCCAAACGGTGTTTTAGGAAGACAAATGTTAAAGAAATTAAATGTATATAGGGGTGCAGAACATAATCATGCAGCTCAAAAACCAGAAGTACTAGAATTAAGATACTAATACGATCTCGGGAGGAGGAAAAAGAAATGGCAAAAGTTCAATACATGGGAACTGGAAGAAGAAAGAAATCAGTTGCAAGAGTAAGACTTGTACCAGGAAGTGGTAAGGTTCTTGTAAATAAAAGAGAAATAGAAAACTTTTTTGGTTTAGAAACATTAAGAGTTATCGTAAACCAACCATTAGTTTTAACTGGAACTAAGGATAGATTTGACGTTTTAGTAAATGTTCACGGTGGTGGATTTACAGGTCAAGCAGGAGCTATCAGACATGGTATAGCTAGAGCATTAGTTAAATCTGATGAAGCTTTAAAGCCAGAATTAAAGAAGGCTGGATTCTTAACAAGAGACCCAAGAATGAAAGAAAGAAAGAAATACGGTCTTAAAGCAGCAAGAAGAGCTCCACAATTCTCAAAGAGATAATATTTGGAGATCAAAAATCCCACAAACGCGGTGTTTGTGGGATTTTTATTTTATATAAAAATATGTAATCTTTAATGAACAAATACAAATAATAGTTATTACATGTCTAATAATGCGGTTCTCGTGCTATTCCTTAATATAGTTATAAACTCTTCCATTATATATATGTTGAAACTAAATCTATATATTTTGCCTTAACTGAATTCTTTAGCTATTAGAATTCTAAATGTAACTTCATTATTAGAATACATATATATGTATTTTAATAAGTCCTAAATAATATAATTTATTCTTTATAAAATTATTAGCATTTCCATATATGATAATTACAGGTAGATTCCAATTGATTAAATATTTCAGATATTATATTAAAAAATTGTAGTGAGATATCTATTGAGTGTTCCATAAAATATCTCTAATAAAAAAATAAAAATTTACTAATATAAATGAATTTGAATAATTAAGAGTGTATAGCAAACAATACACTATGTAAGTCTAAATGATTTGGAGGAATAATTTTATGAGAATGAAAAAATGGATAGCATTGTTCTGCATATTTTGCTTAATGTCTGGAATCCCAGTAAGAACAAATTCCGAAGAAAATAAAGATAAAAGGATAATATTAATAGATCCTGGTCATGGAGGAATTGATGGTGGGGCAAAATCAAAGAGTGGAACTATAGAGAAGGATATAAATTTATCTATATCTTTAAAGTTAAAAAAGGAGTTGGAGGATGCTGGATATGCTGTGTATATGACAAGAGAGGGAGATTCTCAATTGGATGCGAAGAAAGTTAAAGATCTAAATGCCAGATGTCAAATGAAGAAGGATGTTAAATGTGATGCATTTATATCTATACATCAGAATATGTTTCCACAGTCCAGTTGCTTTGGGTCTCAAGTTTGGTATTCATCGAATGAGATCAGCAAGTCTTTAGCAGAAAATATTCAAGCGTCACTTAAAGAAACAATAAATGATAATAATAAGAGAGTTCCCAAGGCAGCAAAGGAACAATATAGAATACTTAGAGATGGATATGAGGGTGCATGTGTTCTCGTAGAATGTGGCTTTTTATCTAATTATGAGGAAGAGCAAAAACTAAAAAGTGATGAACATCAGGACAAAATAGCAAGAGGAATAACAGCTGGTATCAATAAATATTTTGAAAGTAAAGATAGCTAGTTATTTAATTTCATAAAAATAGGACCAACTTTTATGCTGTTTTTTGGATAGTCATAAGAGTGATATAATTTGTCTACTAATAAAAAAAGATTATACAATAGCAAACAGGTTAAAAGAACAATTAAAAAGTAAATTAGTATAGTTAGGAATTTATCTAAATTTTTAGGGTTCATAAATTAACCTCTCAAATATATAAAATAATTATATATGTTGCAATTGAATTCCTGCATTTTTAAAATTCAATACTTGGCTTACAAGTATTTTAAATGTAAGCCAGTTATTGCAACATATATATATAATTATAGTAGTAATGAACTATAATTATGAGCGATAAATTTAAAAATAGAGAAAGTATTTAGTAATATTAAGCAGGAAAATACTAAAAATGATCATAGAGAATGCTCCGCTTATGATTATAACGTACAGTATATACCGCAATTTCTTGCATGGGGTTCTGAGAATTATTGGATTAAATAAAATTTATTTGGGGTTGTAAATAATAAGAAATACTTTTAAACTTATATGTAGTAATAAGTATAAATGTATAGTTTATAAGTGATAATAAAGGAGCTGTAGGAATGAGAGAAATAAATGTTGAACTTATAACAGAAGCTATTAAAAATTTATCAATTGAAGCTAATTATTTCTTAGGATCAGATATTAATGATGCATTATTAAATGCTAAGAAAGAAGAACCATGGAAATTAGCATCCGATGTTTTAGATAAGATATTAATAAATTCAGAAATTGCAAGAAATGAAAAAATGCCTATGTGCCAAGATACTGGAATGGCATGTGTGTTTATTGAAATAGGACAAGATGTCCATTTAGTTGGTGGAAGGATTGAAGATGCGATTAATGAAGGTGTACGTAGGGGATATGAGGAAGGATTTCTAAGAAAATCGGTAGTAAAAGATCCGATAAGAAGGATTAATACAAAGGACAACACTCCAGCTATAATATATTATGACATAGTGGATGGCGATAAGGTTAAGATCATATTAGCGCCAAAGGGATTTGGTTCCGAAAATATGAGCAAAATAGGTATGCTAAAGCCATCAGATGGACTGGATGGAGTGAAGAAGTTCATAATAGATACAGTTAAAGCGGCAGGACCTAACCCATGCCCTCCTATGGTAATAGGTGTTGGAATTGGAGGGACTTTTGATAAGGCAGCATACTTAGCTAAGAAAGCATTATTAAGACCCATCAATATAAGGAATGAAGATGAATTTTACAAGGAATTAGAATTGGAATTGTTACAAGAAGTAAATAAATTAGGAATTGGCCCACAAGGCTTCGGAGGTAAAACAACTGCATTAGGATTAAATATAGAGACTTATTCAACGCATATTGCGGGGTTACCTGTTGCGGTAAATATAAATTGTCATGCTACTAGACATAAAGAGGTAATACTATAAAAACTATAATTTAAATAAGATATATATAAGTTCTAAATAACATAGCTAATTCTTTATGAATTATCTAACTTTTACTATTTGACTATTTATAGATAAGCAATTCAAGAATTTTACTTATACATTGGATTAGTTCTTCAATTTACTTGAGTTAGCTTAATGTATATGTCAAGTTCTTGTTTGGGAAATCTATAAGATGAAGCTGTGATGAATTAAACTTTTTAGAGTTATATATTTTATTGGAAGTCTAATTAGTAAGAATGTATTAGAAATAAAAATTGAAATTATATGTATGATTGGAGAAAAGGTATGGAAATTAAATTAGAGACACCTCTTAATGAAGAAAAGATACGACAATTAAAAGCAGGAGATAGTATTTTGTTAAGTGGGATAATATATTCTGCTAGAGATGCCGCACATAAAAGATTAATAGAATTACTTGATGAAGGGAAGGAACTGCCTTTTAATATAAAAGATCAGGTTATATACTATGTTGGACCATCACCAGCTAAGCCGGGTACTGTTATAGGATCTGCTGGTCCAACAACTAGCTATAGAATGGATGCTTATGCACCTAAATTAATGGACATTGGACTAAAAGGAATGATAGGTAAAGGTGCAAGAAACGATGAAGTAATTAGTTCAATCAAAAGGAATGAGGCAGTATACTTTGGAGCAATTGGAGGAGCGGCCGCATTAATAGGAAAAAGTATTATTAAGTCTGAAATAATCGCTTATGAAGATTTAGGAGCTGAAGCTATAAGAAAAATGGAGGTTAAGGATATTCCTCTAGTTGTTATTATCGATGCTCAAGGAAATAACCTGTATGAAATTGGTCAAAGAGAATATTTGGATTCGGTAAAATAAATTGAAGTTATATATTAAGCCGTATTAAAAGGAGAAATATATGGGCAGAATTAAGTTACCAGGAAAAGAGAAAAATAAAAGAATACTATTATTTGTGCTAGTGTTGATAGCATTGGGGATAATAGCTCATGAATTTATAGAAAATAGAAATAGCAAGGATAGCAAATATAAAGAAGAAAATGAGATAATAATGCCAGAGGGAAAGCAACAATCAGATAATAATGTAGCCAATAAAGAACTAGAAAGTATAGATATGAAGAATGATTCTAAAAAGGCTGTTAATGATAAAACAAATGAAAAGTCTAGTTATTCGGCGAGGGAAAATGAATTATACGGCGAAGCATATAATTTATTTTTTTCACATAAGTACACTGAGTCAATTAGCAAAGCAGATTTGCTTATAAATGAATTTCCAAGTAATGCAATGGGATATAATATAAGAGGAATTGCGAAATCTTATAATGGAGATTTTAATAGTGGTATAGATGATATAGATAAGGCATTAAGTATTGACAATAATTATGGATATGCAAGGTTTAATAAAGCACTTACATATGAGTTATATGGAAAAATGGATGACGCACTTGAATGGTATAATAAGGCTTTAGATGTTGAAGATTATGAATGGAGTTATTATGGTATAGCATCTATTTATGGAAGAAGAGGAGATATAAAAAATACAATGCTATATTTGAATAAAGCAATACAAATGGATGAATCAATAAAGGATATAGCAAAAGAAGAGCATGATTTTGATCCAGTTAAAAATTCAGAAGAATTTCAAAAAGCAGTGTATAATTAATTTAATATTAGAAGATAAGTTCATTATAAAACAATATTATGTAAGACGTGGACTTTAGGAGGAATTTGTATGTTCAATGTATTAGTAGTTGATGACGAAAAGGAAATACGAGATGCAATTGAAATATATTTAAGAGGCGAAAATTTAAAAGTATTTAAGGCTGAGGATGGATTGGAAGCTTTAGATATTCTTGAAAAAGAAAAGATACATTTAATTATACTAGATATAATGATGCCTAGATTTGATGGGATACGTACTTGTTTAAAGATAAGAGAAAGTCAAAACTTACCTATAATAATGTTATCTGCAAAGGGCGAAGATTCAGATAAAATATTAGGATTAAATGTAGGAGCGGATGATTATATAACTAAACCATTTAACCACTTAGAATTGGTAGCAAGAGTTAAATCTCAATTAAGAAGATATGAGAAACCGCTAAATGTGGAAGAGGGTAAGGATATAATTAAAGTTAAAGATTTGGTAATAGATACTGTTGCAAAAAAGATTACTTTGCGAGGAGAAGATGTTAAGGTAACAGCTACAGAATACAAAATATTATATTTGCTAGCATCAAACTTAGGAAAAGTATTTTCTATTAAAGAGATATACGAAAACGTGTGGGAAGAAATATTTTACAAAAGTGAAAATACAGTAACCGTACATATTAGGAGAATAAGAGAAAAAATTGAAATAAACACAAAAGAGCCTGAATATATCAAGGTGGTGTGGGGGATTGGATACAAGATTGAAAAGGAAGATTAACCTATATTTTAGTAGCATTTATTTAGTTGATATAATAATTGTAGCATTGATAACATTATTTTTACTTTCAATATTGGGTGATTATATACAAATTAATAGGTCACAACACAGTTTAGCAGTTAATAGAATTAAAAGTGATTTAAGAGGACTAATTTTCTTAGCTGTTATATATGTGGCGTTTATTACAAAGATTATTTTCATATTGAAAAAGAATCAAAATTCACCTAGAATACAATCTGATTTTGTTAATAATGTGATTTTTGTAATTAAAAATGGGTTTCATTATAAAGAAACAAGGAGCAAATTAATAATATCGATTGCATTAGCATTGATATTATTAATTGCATATTTATATTTTCTTGCTACTGGAGGATATGAAAATAATATATTTGTGAAGTTCTTCCAAACGTATCCATTTAAAGGAAGTGTATTTGTTATTATAATATTATTTTTCACTATGATGTATGCATTAAAGAAGACTCTAGACATAATAGTGGTAAATGATGCACTTAGAAGAGTTAGTGAAGGAAATTTGCAAGATGATATTAAATTGGATGGATCGCCTGCGATAAAAGAGCTTGCAAAAAATATTAACTTAATAAAAGCGGGATATAAGGAAATATTAGAAAATGGTGTTCACAATGAGAAACTGAAAACAGAATTAATATCGAATGTATCGCATGACTTAAAGACGCCGCTAACATCAATTATAAATTATGTTAACATACTAAAGAATAGTGATATAACAGAGGAAGAAAGAGAAGAATACTTATTAATATTGGAAAGAAAGTCACTAAAATTAAAAGTTTTAATTGAAGATTTATTTGAAATGTCAAAAATCAATAGTGGGAAAATTAAGTTAAATAGAGAGTTAATAGACATACTATCATTAATACATCAAGGGATAGGTGAATATAGTACTTTATATGAGGAAAAAAATATTTCCTTTAAAGTAACAAGTGAAGAAGATGCTGTATATATGGAACTTGATGGAAAGATGATGTCAAGAGCCTTAGAAAATATAATAATTAATTCACTAAAGTATTCAATGAGCAATACTAGGGTTTATATTAATGTAAAAATAGATGGTGATTTTGTTAATGTCGGCGTGAAAAATATTGCTAATTACGAAATGGATTTTAATGAAGACGAAATGTTTGAAAGATTTGCAAGAGGAGATAAGTCTAGAAATTCTAAAGTAGAAGGTTCTGGATTAGGTCTAGCAATCACAAAGAGTATAGTTGAACTTCATGGTGGAGAAGTTAAAATAAAAAAAGAAGGAGATATGTTTAAAATTTATCTTATGCTTCCAATAAATAAGGGATAAAAAATATTAATAAATAAATTTTATCAATTAGGTAGTTAATCTATAGAAAACTAAAGATTAGCTACTTTTTTCATATATATCTATAAATTTTAAGGTTTTACAATTATCATGCTAACAATTATAATATACGATATGTTGTATAGAAAAATTAAATTACATACAAAAAACACAATATGTAGTAGGGAGAGATAATTGAATGTCGCTTTTGAGTGAATTATGCAAAGATGCTATTAATGCAATTAAAGATAATGAGGGACTTTATACAGAAGATAAACTATTAGATGCTTTAAATCCAATTATAAGAAAAGATATGAATAAAAGAGAAATAAGAAATTCATTGATACAAGTAGCGCTGGAATTAACTACAGATATGGAGCCTAATTGGCAATATGTAGCAGCTAGAGCGTATACATATGAACTTTATGATAGAGTTAGAAGTTCTAGAAATTTAGAGGAGGATAAGAATTTATACCAGAATTATTACGAATTTATTGAATCTCTAACTGAAAGAGGTCTTTATGGAGAATATATTTTGAAGAATTACTCAAGAGATGATATTTTAGAACTGGAGAAGGATATAAAGCCGGAAAGGGATTTTCTATTTAATTATAGTGGAATCAATCTTTTAGCAAGCAGATACTTAGTTCAAGATTATAATAGAAGCCCTATAGAGCTTCCTCAGCAAATGTTTATGGGAATAGCTATGCATCTTGCAATTCCAGAGAAAGAAGAAAATAGAGTATATTGGGCAAAGAGATTTTATGATGTACTTAGTTCGTTAAAAGCCACTATGGCGACTCCAACAATGTCTAATGCACGAAAGCCATTTTATCAATTAAGTTCATGCTTTATAGATTCAGTGGAAGATAGTTTAGAGGGAATCTATAAATCGCTTGATAATTTTGCTAAAGTATCTAAATTTGGCGGTGGAATGGGCATATATATGGGGAAAATTAGAGCATTAGGTTCACCAATAAGAGGATTTAAGGGAGCATCTGGAGGGGTAATACCGTGGGTTAAATTATTTAATGATACAGCAATAGCTGTAGATCAGTTAGGTGTGAGAAATGGCTCGGTGGCAATATGGTTAGATGCATGGCATAAGGATATTCCTGAGTTTCTTCAAATAAGGACTAATAATGGGGATGATAGAAAAAAGGCACATGATGTATTTCCAGGCATATGCTACCCCGATTTATTTTGGAGGCTTGCTGAAAATGATATAGATGCTAATTGGTATATGATGTGTCCACATGAGATTAAGACCATTAAAGGATATGCATTAGAAGACTTTTATGGAGAGCAATGGGAAGAAAAGTATTATGAATGTGTAAGTGATGAGCGAATAGAGAAAAGAGTAATGTCAGTAAAAGATTTAGTGAGATTAATCATAAAGAGTGCGGTTGAAACTGGAGCACCATTCGCATTTTATAGAGATATGACAAATAAAATGAATCCGAATAAGCATAAAGGAATGATATATTCATCAAATTTATGTACTGAAATCATGCAGAATATGAGTCCGATGAAGATACAAAAGAGTCAAATTATTAATGATAAAGATGAATATGCTGTGGTTGAGAAAATAATACCAGGAGATTTTGTTGTATGTAATCTTTCATCAGTAGTACTTGGAAATATAGATGTATGTAATGATGAAGAGGTGGAATATGTTGTTGAAACTCAGATTAGAGCAATGGATAATGTAATTGACTTAAACTATTATTCAGTTCCTTTTGCTGAGATTACAAACAAAAAGTATAGGGCGATAGGTCTTGGGACTAGTGGGTATCATCATATGCTTGTTAACAATAAGATACATTGGACGGAAGAAGAACATAAAAGTTTTGTGGATAAAGTTTATGAGAAGATAAACTACTATGCTATAAAAGCCAGTATGAACATATCAAAAGAAAAAGGATGCTATGAATTGTTTAAGGGATCTGATTGGGATACTGGAGAGTATTTTAAACTAAGAAACTACAATAGCTTTAAATGGAATGAACTAAAGGAGCTAGTTCATGAATTTGGAACTAGAAATGGATATTTAATTGCAGTAGCACCAAATGGTTCGACGGCAACAATTGCAGGAACAACAGAAGGAATTGATCCTATTATGGCAAGATTCTATTTAGAAGAGAAAAAGGGAAGTATAATTCCTAAGACTGCACCAAATCTCTCAGAAGATAATTATTGGTATTATAATTCGGCTTATAATATAGAACAAATGTGGTGTGTTAAAATGAACGGAATACGTCAGAGGCATATAGATCAAGGTCAATCCTTTAATCTTTATATAACGAGTAGCTATACAATGAGGCAAATAATGAACTTATATATAGAGGCATGTAAATGTGGCGTTAAATCTATATATTATGTCAGATCAAAATCATTAGAAGTGACAGAATGTGAAACTTGTTCAGCGTAAGAGTACTTTGTAATCTATGGATAAATAGTTGGCAGTAGGGTTTATACATAGTGAGATTGATAAACGAGAACTCAAATTTTATATTTGGGTTCTCAAGCTAATTAAGTTCTTTGATATTACTTGGTTATTTGAACTTATGAAAAATAAAATATATGAATAATTATGATTTGTTAAGATATAAAATGTTTAGAATTAATTGCTATATAACTAACATACGTTAGCTATATAGTACTTAGAGAATAGGAGTGCAGATATGACTATAAATAAAAAACCTCTTTTTAATGAATTGGGAGATAGAGAAATCAGTAAAAAGAGAATTATAAACGGGAATACTACAAACTTAAATGATTTTAATAATATGAAATATAGCTGGGTCTCAGACTGGTATAGGCAAGGAATGAATAATTTCTGGATACCGGAGGAAGTAAATCTTTCACAAGATTTAAAGGATTATCAAAACCTATTAGAAGAAGAAAGAATTGCATATGATAAGATATTGTCATTTTTAATATTTCTAGATTCTATACAAACAGCAAACTTAAGTAATATAAATAATTATATTACAGCAAGTGAGATAAATCTTTGTTTAACAATTCAAAGTTTTCAAGAAGCAGTACATTCGCAAAGCTATAGCTACATGCTTGATAGCATATGTTCTCCTGAAAAAAGGAATGAAATATTATATCAATGGAAAGATGATGAGATACTCTTAAAAAGAAATAAATTCATAGGAGACTTATACAATGAATTTATAGAGAATCCAACGGAATACAATTTATTAAGAACACTTATGGCTAATTACATATTAGAAGGTATATATTTTTATTCTGGATTTATGTTCTTCTATAACCTGGAGAGAAATGGTAAGATGCCAGGATCAGCACAAGAAATTAGGTATATAAATAGGGATGAAAATACTCATCTTTGGCTTTTTAGAAATATTATAAAAGAGCTACAAAATGAAAATCCAGAGTTATTTACTGAAGAGGTAAAAAATGAATTAAGAAATATGATGAAGATTGGTGTAGAACAAGAAATTTTATGGGGACATTATGTTATAGGAGATAAGATACAAGGAATAAATAAGCAACTAATTGAAAATTATATTAAATATTTAGGAAATAAAAGGTTGAAAGAAATAAATTTATCTCCATTATTCAAAGAACAAGATAAGAACCCAGCTTCATGGGTAGATACTCTATCAAATGCAAATTCTGTTAAAACTGATTTCTTTGAAGCAAGGTCTACAGCGTATGCAAAAGTGACAACTTTAATTGATGATTTATAAATAGATTTATAAAATATAGAAAATAATAGGAAATAAGTAGTAATAGATAAATGAGGGAATACTTTTTTTAGTAAAAATCATAAAAAACGATTAAATTTAAGTTAATTTTTTTGTGAATTATGTTATAATAGAAAAGGTTTATACTTAAAATAAAACTTGCAAATACACGAATTAATGTAAGAAATACTTACTTAATAAATGAAATTTACAATCAAGGAGGAGTTCCATATTATGAAAAAAGGTATTGCTGCTTCTAAAGGATATGCAATAGGAAAAGTATTTTTACAAGAGCATGAGGAAATCATTATAAATGACAGTAAAATTGCAGATATAGATGCAGAAAAAGCAAAAATGCAAAAAGCATTAGATGATTCTAAAGTACAATTAGAAGCTATTAAGGATAAGGCAGAAAAAGAAATGGGTGCAGAGAAGGCAGCTGTATTTGAAGCACACATTACATTATTAGATGACCCAGAATTTACTGGAGCAATGATGATGGAAATTGAAAACAATAGTATAAATGGATTAAAGGCTATTGAGAGTGTTGCTAATACTTTTGTTGCTATATTTGAATCTATGGATAATGAATATATGAGAGAAAGAGCTGCTGATATTAAAGATGTATCTAAGAGAATATTATCAAATTTTGCAGGTAAGGGCGGAGATTCTTTTGCAATTACTGAAGAAAACACAGTAGTTGTAGCTCACGATTTAACTCCATCTGATACAGCAGGATTAGATAGAACTAAGGTTGTTGGATTTATAACTAATATAGGTGGAAGAACTTCACATGCAGCTATAATGGCTAGAACTTTAGAAATTCCAGCAGTACTTGGATTAGGTGATATAACTACAGCTGTTAAAACAGGAGATGCAGTTATAGTTGATGGAATAACAGGAGATGTTATTATAAATCCATCAGAAGAAGTTTTAGCAGAATATAGAGAGAAAAAAGCAAAATTCCAAGCAGAACAAGAAGAATTAAAGAAATTAATAGATGTTAAAACAACTACTAAATCAGGTAGAAGAATAGAAGTTTGCGGAAACATTGGTAAACCAGAGGATGTACTAGGTGTTTTAGCAAATGGTGGAGACGGTGTAGGATTATTCAGAACAGAGTTCTTATATATGGATAGAGATAGTGCTCCAACAGAAGATGAACAATATGAATCATATAAATTCGTTCTTGAAAAAATGGAAGGTAAACAAGTTGTTATAAGAACTTTAGATATCGGAGGAGATAAAACGCTTCCATATTTACCATTACCAGAAGAAATGAATCCATTCTTAGGATATAGAGCAATAAGACTTTGTTTAGACAGAAAAGACATATTTAAAGTTCAGTTAAGAGCATTACTTAGAGCTTCTATATATGGAAATCTTGCAGTTATGTTCCCAATGATTTCTGGGTTAGAAGAATTTGAGCAAGCAAAAGAAGTTGTTGAAGAATGTAAAGCAGAATTAAAGGCTGAAGGAAAAGAATATTCAGAAAAGATCCAATGGGGTATAATGGTTGAAATTCCAGCAGCAGCAGTTTATGCAGATGAATTAGCTAAGCATGTTGATTTCTTCTCAATAGGAACTAATGACTTAATTCAATACACATTAGCAGCTGATAGAATGAGCGAAAAAGTTTCATATCTTTATAATCCAATGCATCCAGCAGTATTAAGATTAATAAAGATGACTATTGATGGAGCTCATAAACACGGTAAGTGGGTTGGAATGTGTGGAGAAATGGCTGGAGATGAAGCAGCTATCCCAACATTAGTTGAATATGGATTAGATGAATTCTCAATGAGTGCTACATCAATCTTAAATGCTAAAAAAATAATGTTAGAACAAGAATAATATATAATATATCGTTTATGTAATTAAGGCTATCTCAAAATTAATTGAGGTAGCTTTAATTTTTATATTTAATTATTATAATTGAGTGCGATATAATAGATATTATGAACTAGTAAAACATATTGCATTAAGAATTACAAAGGGGAATTTTATGAATAAGAAGGTTAAAAGGGCTCATGATAAAGCTATGAGTTACTATGAGATGGGACAAATAGATAAAGCTTTAGAAATATGTGAAGATATATTATTAGAAGGGTTGGATAACCCAAATGTATTAAACTTTAAAGGGCTTTTATTATATCAAAAGGGTAATTTAGACGAAGCAGTTACAGCATGGAAAATGAATAGTGATTTAAATAATGATAGTAGTTCAAAAAGTTACATAAATGATTCAATTTTAGATAGAAAGAGATTAGAGTTATATAGGCAGGGTGAACAGGCATTAAAGCAGTTAAAGATCGATAAAGCATTAAATATATTTATGAGATGTGCAGAAAGTGATTTTAATTCTATTAAGGTGAATACTGGAATTGCTATGTGCTATCAGAAGAAAGGTGATTTCTACAGAGCAAGAGAATATGCAGAGAAAGCACTAAATGTCGATAAAAATGCAATTACAGCGAAAAATATTGAGAAGGAATTGAAAGACAGTGGAACATTTATAGAAGAAAGAAGCTCATCAAAGGGTTTAATTGGAATAATAATTATGGTTATAGTGGCTGCTATTGTAGTGGGTGGATATACAGTTATATCAAAATATAAAAGTTTAAATAATACCGTTGAAGAAACAACGAAAGATGAAAGTGATATTAATAAAGAAGCTGATACATATGAGGTAAAGGATAATACAGAATCTGCTCCAGAGACATTAAAAGAAGAAGTAAAAGATGAACATAATAATATTAACTTTAATAAAGATAAGATGATAGCATTAATAAATAACAATGATTTAGATGGTATATATGAACAAATAAAGGATATTAAACAGGAATCTATAAATAGTGATGATCAAGAAGTATATAAGCAAGCTGTTGATTTAATAAAAGATCAAGGGGTTTCAAGCTTTTATGAAAATGGATTAAAGAGTTTTAATGAAAATAAATATTCAGATGCTAAAGTTTTTTTAGATAAAGCGTATGCATACTGTGAAGGGAATAGTTTAAAAGAACATATATTATTTTATAGAGCAAGCAGCTCTTCAAAGCTATCTGACAACTCTGCAGCTATAAAGCAATATGAGGAATATTATAGTCAGTATCCTAATGGTGTATATGTAGAGGAAACACTATATGATCTAGCATTATTAAACAGTTCTATAAATAAGGATAAGAGTAAGCAGTATGCAAATATACTAATAAATAATTATCCAGATTCAATGTATGCTAATAATAATATAAAAAATATAATTAATGAATAAGAAATAAGTTTCAAATTAGAAATTACTTATTCTTCTTAATTTAAAAGCAAATTACTGTCATATTAATATATCTATTAGGAAAAGATAATCACATAATCGGCATTTTATTATTAGATGTGATGATTTAGAGTATTTATTTAAAATAAAGGATAGGTGAGAATATGATTTCAATAATTAAAGGATGTAACGTGTATGCACCTAAGCACCTTGGAATAAAAGATGTTGTGATAGCCGGGGGCAAAATAGAAGGGATATATGAAAATCTTAATATTAAAATTGCTCCGATAGATGTTGAGGTTATTGATGGAAGAAATAAATTACTTTTTCCAGGGCTTATAGACGGTCATGTTCACATTATAGGTGCTGGAGGCGAAGGTGGATATAATACAAGAACTCCTGAAATGCCATTATCTAGCTTGGTTAAGGCGGGAATAACCACAGTTGTAGGATGTATAGGAACAGATGGAACATGCAGAAGCATGAAATCATTGATAGCAAAGGCGAAAGCACTAAAACAAGATGGCATGTCTGCATACTGTTTTACTGGTTCATATGAGTTGCCTGTTAAGACTGTAACAGACTCAATTAAAAGCGATTTAATGTTAATTGAAGAAATAATTGGAATAGGGGAAATAGCTATTTCAGATCATAGAAGTTCTCAGCAAACCTTTGAAGTATTTGCAAATGCAGTAGCAGAAAGTAGAGTTGGAGGTCTTCTATCAAATAAGTGTGGAATTGTTAACATACATTTAGGTGAAGGAAACAGGAAATTAAATTATTTATTTGAATTGCTAGATAAGACGGAAATTCCTGAGACTCAGTTATTACCGACTCATATCAATAGAAACGGTAAGCTATTTAAGGAAGGCTTAGAGTATGTTAGAAAAGGTGGTTTCATTGACTTAACAACCAGCTGCGACCTAGAGAATTTAGGAGAAGGCGAACTTAGAGCTGGTGAAGGATTAAAAAAATACTTAGATGAAAAATTACCTATAGACCATATAACTTTCACTTCAGATGGAAATGGAAGTATGGAGAAATTCGATAAAGATGGAAAGCTAGAAGGATATGAAATTTGCTCAGTTTCAACATTATACAGGGAAATTAAATATGCAATTAATGAACAAAATGTGCCAATTGAAGACGCTATTAAAGTAGTAACATCAAATGTTGCATCAATCATGAAATTTAACAATAAAGGCACAATTGAGTCAGGAAAAGATGCAGATTTAGTGATAGTTGACGAAAAATCTTTAGATATAGAGATGGTTTTTGCAAATGGAAAGAAAATGATGGAGAATGGAGAAGTAATTGTAAAAGGATTTTTTGAAAAGTAATTGTAATAAGAGATGGGTTATATCATTTTTATTTGATATAACCCATTATTTTTAAATTAATATATAGAGGCTACACTTTTACTTTGAAAAAAGTGTGATGCCCTATAATTTTTTCGTTCACTTTTTGTGTTTCTTTCATCCAATGACATGTTGCGGTAGCCGGATTATAGAAAAATAAGGCATCATTTGTTGGATCAGCGCCCCTAATCGCATCGTATACTGCATTATAGCAATCTTGATCTGGATTAGCAGTTATTTTACCATTCTTAACGCATGAAAAGGCATTTTTTTGGAATATAACTTCTCTAATAGTATTTGGAAAATGAGGATCAATAGTACGATTTAATACTACAGAAGCTACAGCAACCTTTCCAGCATATGGTTCACCACCACTTTCAGCAGATACAAGTTTTGCCATTAGATCTATATCTTCACCCGTTATATATAATTGTTGAGTATCATGTTTGAAAACTTCTAAAACTTCGTTGTTTTTCTCATCAGACTGAGAATTGTTTATATTAGCACTTAAGTAGTTTACTTTCATTTTTGGATTTTCATAAGTAGTCTTAATTTCACTATGAGATCCAGCTAAATTAGACGCAAATGCTGGATTCATATTAATAACGGAAAGATATAGTATTAACGCAGTTACAAAAATACTATATGTCTTTTTCATAAAAAACCTCCTTCGGTATAATGCAACAAATAATATTATTGCCAAAGAAAGTAATTATATACACTATTTATTCGTATAATCATTTATAGGATTTTATAACGATATAAACTATAATTAATTAATAGTAATAAAAAATTACTATAAAAATAATTAAAAAGTAAGAAAATAATAATTCTCTTTATATCTAATAACATAGTATTTGTTGTATAATTTTATTGTGAGAGAAAAAGAGGTGAGAAATTTGCAAGAACTTTTAACAATGTTAATAAAAAGCTTTTCTAATATATCTATATGGTCCATACTAGATATACTAGTAGTATCCTATATATTTTATAAAGGATATATGCTAATAAAGGAAACAAGGGCAGAACAATTATTAAAGGGAATAGTATTAATTATAGCACTTATTCCAATCAGTTATTTATTAAAACTAGATATGTTATATTTTATATTAAATAAGACATTAACCATCGGGGTATTATCTGTAGTTATAATTTTTCAACCAGAGATTAGAAGGGCTTTAGAACATTTGGGAAGAAGTGCTTTCGATGATCATTATCTTAATAATAGAGAAGATTTTAATACTATGATTAATGAAATTACAATTGCTGTGCAAAACTTAGCAGAAAGCAAAACAGGAGCTCTAATTGTAATGGAGCAAAGTACCGGTTTGAATGAATTAATTGGTGCAGGAACAGTATTAGATGCCAAAATCACCTCGAATCTTTTGGAAAATATATTTGTTGTTAATACTCCTCTACATGATGGAGCAACAATAATAAGAAATAATAGAATTTTAGCATCTGGATGCGTTTTGCCGCTTACTAGTAATAATTCTATAAATAAGAAATTAGGAACAAGGCATAGGGCAGCGATAGGTTTATCAGAAGTCTCTGATGCACTAGTTATAATCGTATCTGAAGAAACAGGTGTAGTATCGCTAGCGATCAACGGAAAAATTACAAGGGGATATGATAAGGATAGATTAAAGCTTATACTAACTAAGGTAGTAGAAAATAGAAACCAAAAAAGAGTTAAAACGGCGGGAGAGAAGGTGAGGTCATGGATAAAAGTGAAAACGGAACGTTAATTGTTAAAATTATTTGTTTACTGTTATCAGTGGTTCTGTGGCTATATATCTCGAATGTTGAGAACCCACTCAGGACTTATGAATTAAAAGGAATACCAGTAGAATTAACTAATGAGGATTCCCTAGTAGATTCAAAATTCGCAATTGTAAATAAACAGCCATTTACGGTGGATTTAAAATTAGAGGGGCCATCAAGTGAAATATTAAAGGTGAAGAAAGAAGATTTTAAGATTGTAGCTGATATGTCGGCTTATGCACTTAAAGTAGGAGAAAATACCATACCAGTCCAAATAATGAGTTATCCTGAAAATATAACTATAAAGAATAATGGGATGTTGGGTATAAAAGTTAATCTAGAGGAATTGACCCAAAAGGAACTTACGATAAGCTCAAAAGTAAAAGTAATGTATAAAGAAAATATTTATGAAAAAGAGCAAAGCATAAATCCAAAGACCGTAACAATAACAGGGGGTAAAAGTTCTGTAGATAAGGTTACTGAAGCTATTTTGACTGGCGAAGAAAAGGATGTAGATAAAAATAAGCAAGGTGATTATAATATACAATTTATAGACTCATTTGGAAATGCAGTTAGCAATATTGAATCTAATATAAAAACTGCAAAGCTATCAATTACTGTTACGAATGGGAAGACCGTGCCAGTTAATTTAAAGACTACAGGAAATGTACCTCAAGGGTTTGTTTTAGATGGATATGAGTTAAGTAAAAATAATGTAACTGTATTAGGTGATAGTCAGATTTTAAATAAGTTGGAATCAATAGATACAGAGGCTGTGGATATGTCATCATTGCAGCCTGATAGTGAAGTCGATGTCAAACTTAACTTACCAGAAGGTATTTCGATAGGTGATGGAGATGGATCAATTAAGGCTAAATTTAAATTAAAGAAGGAAGAGAATACAACTAAAAATATAGAATGCAATGTTCAGTACAAGAATTTAAGTGATGTATTTTTGGTTACAAATCAAAGTTTAGTATCTAATGTAAAATTATCAGGTACACAAGAAGCATTAGATAAGATAAGTTCACAAAATATAAGTGTCATACTAGATTTAGCTAATGTAAAAGAAGAAGGGACTTTTGATTATACACCTCAGGCAACACTTGTTAATGCCAATAATGTAACAGTATCAGATGTTGGAAATGTTAGTGTAACAATAAAGAAGAAGGGATAATAATAAAATCACAGTATTAATTAATTTGTTAATACTGTGATTTTTTATGATATAATTTCTTTGAATTAGTTTGGAGTAAGGTAGGATGGGAAATAATAAATAAGATATGAAATTTGATTGAATAGATATATAATTATAGATTGTTTGTTGAAAGGATATGGTGAGAAGTCTGTGGCTATAAGAATAAATAATATAAATTTAAGTTTAGATGATGATTTAAATATTTTAGAGAAAAAAATATGTAAAAAGCTAAATATATCAAAGGAAGATATTAGTAGGTTAGATATAATTAAGAGAAGTATAGATGCAAGAAAAAAGAATGATATAAAAATAAGCTTTAGTGTCAATGTATTTTGTAAAAAAGAGAAAATGTTACTATCAAGAATACATGATAAGGATATAAGTTTTGAAGAAATTAGAGAAATTGAGTCAATAAAAAGTGGTACTGAAGAAATTAAAGCGAGACCAGTAGTTGTAGGATTTGGACCAGCAGGAATTTTTGCAGCATTAACATTAGCAAGGTATGGATATAGACCAATTGTGTATGAACGTGGGGAAGATGTAGATAAAAGAACTGAGACTGTGGAAAAGTTTTGGAAGGATGGATGTCTTAATTTAGAATCAAATGTTCAATTTGGGGAAGGAGGAGCAGGCGCATTTTCTGATGGAAAATTAACTACAAGAATTAAAGATCACAGGTGTTCATTTGTCCTTGATGAACTAATAAAGGCAGGGGCACCGGCAGAAATTAAATATGAGAGCAAAGCCCATGTTGGAACAGATCTTTTAAAAGGTGTGGTTAAGAATATCAGAGAAGAAATAAAGAGGCTTGGAGGCGAGGTTAATTTTAATTCTAAGTTAGAGAAAATAACATATAAAGATGGAAAGTTAGAGAGCATAGTAGTTAATGGAAAGAATATTACATGTGAGGCTTTAGTGCTAGCTATAGGACATAGTTCAAGAGATACATATGAGATGTTATATAGAGAAAATGTATCAATGGATGCAAAGGCATTTGCAATAGGGGTAAGGATTGAACATCCACAAGAATTAATAAATGTTAACCAATATGGCAACAATCATAATCATCCTAAATTACATGCTGCAGATTACAGACTTACATATCAAAGCGAAAAGCTAAAAAGAGGTGTATATTCATTTTGTATGTGCCCTGGTGGAGTAGTGGTTGCAGCAGCATCAGAAGAAGGAAGACTTGTGTCTAATGGTATGAGTTATCATGCAAGAGATTTAGATAATGCGAATTCAGCACTAGTGGTAACTGTCTCCCCAGAAGATTTTGAAGGAAGTTCACCGCTTAGAGGAATGGAATTTCAAAGGCACTACGAAAGTTTAGCGTTTAAGCTAGGTGGTGGAAATTATAAAGCACCTGTTCAATTAGTAGGAGACTTCATGAAGGATAGAGTGTCAACTAAGTTAGGTGAGGTAATCCCAAGTTATACTGCAGGGTATGAATTCAGGGAATTAAAAGAATGTCTACCTGATTATGTTGTAGAAGCTCTTAAAGAAGGAATTATAAATTTTGATAAAAAGATAAAAGGGTATGCAAGAGAAGATGCAATTTTAACGGGAATTGAGACAAGAACATCAGCGCCAGTTAGATTGAATAGAAATACTTCGCTTGAAAGTATAAATGTATGCGGACTTTATCCAACTGGAGAAGGGGCAGGATTTGCAGGTGGCATAATATCAGCGGCTGTTGACGGGATAAAGGTTGCCGAACACATAATTGAAAAATTCGATTTACCAAAATAAGATCATAAATAACATGAATGGAATTAGTATAATCTTTTCAGAAGATGAGGAAGATATATTATATTACGTTCATGTTGTGAAATATTATAAAAATAAATATATAAAATTAATAAGATAATAAAAATAATATTCTGAAAATTCAACATTTCCAATATTTTTTTGTTACAATAGGGTATAAAGAAATATTCATAGCATTGATTGATATAAATTTAACAAACAATTAAATTAATTATAAATAAAAGTTAAAAATTATTAAAGTAGAGGTGCAAAAAATGAGTAAAAACTTTGATGAGTTATTATCAAGATTAAAGGAAGTTCCAACAAAAAAAGTGGCTGTAGCTGTAGCACAAGATGAACCAGTATTAGAAGCTATAAAAGAAGCTACAGAAAATAACATCGCACAAGCAATATTGGTTGGTGATAAACAACAGATTCATGAAATCGCAAAGAAAATAAACTTGGATTTATCTGATTATGAAATAATGGATATTAAAGATCCAAAGAAAGCAACATTAGAAGCGGTAAAATTAGTTTCAAGTGGTCATGCAGATATGTTAATGAAGGGGCTAGTTGATACTGCAACATTCCTAAGAAGCGTATTAAACAAAGAGGTTGGTCTTAGAACAGGAAAATTAATGTCCCATGTAGCTGTGTTTGATGTGGAAGGTTGGGATAGACTATTATTTTTAACTGATGCAGCATTTAATACATACCCAGAATTTAAGGATAAAGTTGGAATGATAAATAATGCAGTTGTAGTTGCTCATGCATGTGGAATAGATGTTCCAAGAGTAGCGCCTATATGCCCAGTTGAAGTTGTAAATACAAGTATGCAATCAACAGTTGATGCTGCATTGTTAGCTAAAATGAGTGATAGGGGGCAAATTAAAGGATGCATAATTGATGGACCTTTTGCCTTAGATAATGCAATATCAGAAGAAGCAGCTCATCATAAAGGTGTTACAGGATCAGTAGCAGGTAAAGCTGATATATTATTATTACCAAATATAGAAGCAGCAAATGTAATGTATAAGACATTAACATATTTCTCAAAATCAAGAAATGGTGGACTTTTAGTAGGTACATCAGCACCAGTAATTTTAACTTCAAGAGCAGATTCGTTCGAAACTAAAGTTAATTCAATTGCTCTTGCAGCATTAGTTGCAGCAAGAAATAAGTAATAAATCGATCCATAATAATTAATGCATAATTAATGGAGAGATTTATATGGAATTTGCAATGCACTTTTAGATTCTATAATAATTTCTTCCGAAAATTATGCATTATGACTGTATAGAATGCATTAAATTTAAGGGGGATTCAGAATGTCATATAAGCTATTAATAATCAATCCAGGTTCAACATCAACAAAGATTGGTGTTTACGAAGGAGAAAAGGAACTATTTGAAGAAACTTTAAGACACACAAATGAAGAAATAAAGAGATATGATACAATATATGATCAATTCGAATTTAGAAAAGAAGTTATATTAAATGTTCTTAAAGAAAAGAATTTTGATATAAAGACTTTAAGTGCTATTGTTGGTAGAGGTGGAATGCTTAGACCAGTTGAAGGTGGAACATATGCAGTAAATGATGCAATGGTTGAAGATTTAAAAGTTGGAGTTCAAGGACCTCATGCTTCTAACCTTGGTGGAATAATTGCTAAGTCAATTGGAGATGAATTAAATATTCCATCATTTATAGTAGATCCAGTTGTTACAGATGAGTTAGCAGATGTAGCAAGACTATCTGGAGTACCAGAATTACCAAGAAAAAGTAAATTCCACGCTTTAAATCAAAAAGCAGTAGCTAAAAGATATGGAAAAGAAAGTGGACAAGGATATGAAAACCTAAATCTTGTAGTTGTACATATGGGTGGAGGCGTTTCAGTTGGTGCTCACAATCATGGGAAAGTTGTCGATGTAAATAATGCATTAGATGGAGATGGCCCATTCTCACCAGAAAGAGCTGGATCAGTTCCAATTGGTGATTTAGTTAAAATGTGTTTTAGTGGAAAATATAGTGAAGCAGAAGTATATGGCAAGGTTGTAGGAAAAGGTGGATTTGTTGGTTATCTAAACACAAATGATGTAAAAGGTGTTATTGATAAGATGGAAGAAGGAGATAAAGAATGTGAATCAATATATAAAGCATTTGTTTATCAAATTTCGAAAGCAATTGGAGAAATGTCAGTTGTATTAGAAGGTAAAGTTGATCAAATTATTTTTACCGGAGGAATTGCATACTCACCAACACTTGTTCCAGACCTTAAAGCAAAAGTTGAATGGATAGCCCCAGTTACAGTTTATCCTGGAGAAGATGAATTACTTGCTCTAGCTCAAGGTGCTATAAGAGTACTTGATGGAGAAGAACAAGCTAAGGTTTACTAGACGTAAAGATACACCTAGAGATATTTTCTAGGTGTATTTTTTTATTTACATAAAATTCGCATATGTATATCGCTAAACTGTGACCAAATGATATAATAAAATAATCGTAATGATATTTAGTAAAGAATAAGTTTAATTGGGGTATGATATGGATAGATTTAATTGTATTTTGAATGACACAGAATATATATATTATCTAAAAAGAAATAAAAAGTTTGAAAAAGATAGAAAATTTTGCAAGCATAATTTAAAACACTTTTTAGATGTAGCACGAATAGCACAATTGATAAATCTCGAAGAAGGTTTAGGATTTAACAAAGAAATTATATATACTACTGCAATTCTCCACGACATAGGAAAGTCGCTTCAGTATGAAAATGGAACACCTCATGAAATAGCATCATGGGAGATTTCAAAAGAAATTTTACATAATTACAGATATAATGAGGAAGAAATTGAAATCATAAAACAAGGAATACTAGGTCATAGAGATAAAAAAAGTGAAAACTTTGCGCAGCTCATGTATAGAGCAGATAAACTCTCACGACTGTGCATTAGCTGCAAGTCTATTGATGAATGTAATTGGGGAGATGAAAAGAAAAATTTTAAAATATATTATTAAAAGGAGCTATAAATCAATGAAAATAGGAAGTAAGGAATTTAATATAGGGGAGAGAACATATATTATGGGAATATTAAATTTTACTCCAGATTCTTTCTCAGATGGAGGAAAATTTAATGACATCGATATTGCTATAAAACATGTGAAGGAAATGATAGATAATGGAGCTGACATAATAGATGTAGGAGGGGAATCTACAAGACCTGGATATGAGATAGTAAGTGAAGAAGAAGAAATTTCAAGAGTTGTACCTATAATAAAGGCTATAAAAGAAAATTTCGATATATCAGTATCAATAGATACATATAAAGCTAAAGTTGCAGAGCAGGCAATAAAAGCTGGTGCGAACCTTATTAATGATATATGGGGATTTAAAAAAGATAAAGATATGGCAAAAGTTGCGGCAAAATATAATGTACCTTGTTGTCTAATGCATAATAGAGATAATACAGAGTATAAAAATTTAATGGAAGATATATTAAATGATCTGAAAGAATGTATTAATATTGCTAAGGATGCTGGAGTAAAAGACGAAAATATAATATTAGATCCAGGCATAGGTTTTGGAAAGACTTATGAACAAAATTTAGAAACTATGAATAACTTAGAAAGAATCAAAGACTTGGGATATCCGATATTGCTTGGTACATCTAGGAAGTCTATGATAGGATTAGCTCTTAATTTACCTGTAGAGGAAAGAATAGAGGGGACAGTTGCAACAACAGTTATTGGAATAATGAAAGATGCTTGTGATTTTGTAAGAGTTCATGATGTGCTTGAAAATTCAAGAGCAGCAAAGATGACTGATATAATCGTAAGAAGATAGGATGGATGAGTTTTGGATAAGATGTATATAAGGGAGCTAGAGTTATTTGGTTTTCATGGAGTTTTCGAAGAGGAAAAAAGATTAGGTCAAAAGTTCATTTTATCTTTTGAGTTAGATATAGATCTAAAATTAGCAGGAAAAACTGGAGATTTAACTAAAACAGTTCATTATGGTGAATTGTGTGAAAAAATTGAAGACGAATTTAAAAGAAAGAACTATGATCTTATAGAAACAGCAACTTTAAATTTAGCTGATTTTATTCTTAATGAATATAAGATAATAGAAGGTGTTAAGGTGTTCTTAAAAAAACCTTGGGCACCTATAAAGAAACATTTAGATACTGTAGAAATAATGATTGAAAGAAGAAGGCACAAAGCATATATAAGTTTAGGATCCAATATCGGGAATAAGGAACAATATTTAGAGGACGCAATAAATAAAATATCTGCAGAAAAAAATATTGAAATAATAAGAAAGTCATCGTTTATTAAAACAAAACCATGGGGATACTTAGAACAGGAAGATTTTTTAAATGGTGTTGTGGAAATAGAAACCATATTAGAAGCAGAAGAACTTATGGATTTATTACTTGGAATTGAAACAGATCTAGATAGAAAGAGGACTATAAAGTGGGGACCTAGAACTATTGATCTGGATATTATTATGTATGATTCAGTGGTTTCTTCAAATGAAAAGGTGATTCTCCCACACCCAAGAATGCATGAGAGAGAATTTGTATTAAAACCATTAAGTGAAATAGCACCATATCTTATGCATCCTGTGCTCAATAAGAGAGTATTTACTCTTTTAGAGGAGCTAGAGAAAAAAGAAAATTAAAAATATGAAACAGCTTATTATAAGGTAGTGTAAAAAATATATGAAAAATCAATCCAACTACCATTTAATGTTAAATTATGTTTGCTAGTTGCCCTTGACACACCTAAAGATAAATGGTCTTAGGCAGTTAAGGACGGGTGAATGATAATTTTGAACATGACTAATAGACCCGCCTATTGAGATATTTTACCATTTATCTTTGTGGGCGTGTCAAGGGTGCGTTTCACCAACTGCTTTAGATCATTAGGCAGTTATTGTACAGTTATTTAGAACAAAGTCTTGAGATAGTTCAATAAATTTGCACCATCTAGTAGGCATGTTGGACATTGACTCTAACTCTTCAAGGATTACAGGAGTTTTGCCTTCAAGGGCAGAATGTGGTCTTAGAAAGTTAAAGTATGCCACAAACATAGTTACAAATGCAACCGACCCGTTAGGACTTCCGAAGCCAGTAGTAGCTCTATAATTGCCTTTAAAGGTTCGGTTAAGACGTTCAATAATTTGCTTCAATGGCCTATATTCTTTTGAAACTTCATCTTTATTGGTTAAGCCTATAACTTGAGTAACATCGAATTTTATACTATGGCTTGCAAAGAAGTGCTGTGCAAGAAGATATATAGGGTTACCATCAGTTATAAGATTAAGATCTTCAGGTATTTCTTTTAACTTACTTAGAACATCATCGATGGCTTTTACAGCCGTTTCGGTATCTCTATGTGGTGATACTCTGTAAGATAGAATAATCTTTTTAACAGCATCAAAAAAGAAGAAAATATAGTTCCACTTACCGTTAACTTTTATGTAGGTTTCATCGCCGCAGAAAGAGTCAGAAAGTTTATAATCGTAGTTATCTATAAATGGCTTAACTACAATTGAAACGGCATTAACATAGTTTAAAATTGCTTGATGAGATATTTTAATATCATGAATATCTTTAAGCAATGCAGCTGTCTTTCTGGAAGATAAACCGTAGTTAACGTAGTAAGTTAGAATGAGTCCTAAGGTGTAAGAAGAAATCATAATGTTTGGAAGAGAAACCTTTGATTTTACCGGACTTTCTTTAGAAAGTGGCTTAAAGTCAAAAGTGAAATCTCTAAATATGTATCTAACTTTGAACTTACCAGGATTCTTCTTAAAATCTTGTTTTTCAGATTTTGTCATTGATTTAAGATTATTTTGGTAAAAAGAGCAATTATCATTCTTACACTTATAAACGTAGAAATCCTTACGCGCCTTGATTCTTTCAAGTGTTTTACTGCAGTGAGGACATCTTAACACTATGGATTTCTGATAGTAATTTTTAGGATTGAATGTGGTATCACAGACTTTGCAAAGATATTGTCCTCGGCCTCCGTTATTATCGTAAAGATAGGTATGTGGAGCACCACACTTAGGACAGATAACATCCTTAGGAGCTAACGCTTTGTTTTTGCGAGGTTTCACAGGAGCAAATTCTTTGCCGTGCTTAAACTCATATTCAGCTATTAGAAGCTTATAGTTAAGTTTTTCGGGAACATCAAAGATTGGTTGATCATCTACTTGAAGCTTTCGGTATTCTTTCTTAACAGGTTCGTCCGAAATGCTTTTAAGCAAGTTTTTGCCAACCAGCAAAGTCATGAGATACTTTATAATTTCAATAAGATAAATTACAGTTTCAAGAAGAAACTTATTAATCATGGTAATAGCTTGCCTCCTTTTTTAGTTCAGTGTTTTTGTTTTGCAAGTATAAAATATCTTAACTTTTTGGGGGTGGCAAGTTATTTATATAAAAAATAAGAAAAATTAAAGGGTTGCTGCCTTAGTTAGATAAAAAACTTTGACAGTACCTATTATAAGGTAGGGGTAATTTTATGAGAAGTTCACTAAAGTTTACTAACAAATTAAATATGTTATCTGAAATGGAATGTGAATCAACGTTTCAAATATTGGAATATGAGAATTTAGATGGAGCGACTGATGTTCAAACTGCTTTGGGACTTAATATAATGAAAAAGAGTGGGATAAAATTAAAACAAGTGAGAATATTGCTAGAAGATAGTTCGGTAACACTTGAACCAGGCTCTTTGAGCTATATGAAAGGGAAGATTCAAATAACAAATAAATCAGGTGGGTTGTTGGGACTTGGCAAAAAGATAATATCAAGTAAACTAATAGGGGAAAGCATATTTAGGCCTACTTATAGTGGGACTGGGGAAATATTTTTAGAGCCTTCTTTCGGTCATTTTGCATTAATAGAACTAGAGGATGATGAAATAGTTGTGGGAGATAATATGTTCTATGCATGTGAAGAAGGTATAGAAATTGATGCAACAATGCAAAAAAATGTATCATCAGCCTTTCTAGGGAATGAGGGGTTATATCAAACTAGGATAGAAGGTAGCGGAATAGTTGTTCTTAAGGTTCCAGTTCCAGAAAGTGAAATATTTAAATGTATATTAATTAACGATACTTTAAAGGTAGATGGAAACTTTGCTATCTTAAGGACAGGAAACATTGAATTCTCAGTGGAGAAATCATCTAAATCAATTATAGGAACTGCAGTTAGTGGAGAAGGTATGGTTAATGTATATAGAGGTACTGGAGAAGTTTGGTTAGTACCTACAAAAAGCATATACAAGGATTTAAATATTAAGGGATTGGACGCGATAAGTGGCATAAACCCAGAAAGTAATGTTGAAGATTTATGATTAGAATATATAAATAGAGTATTATAAATTTAATTAAAGAAGAAGTGTATTATAAATTTTATTTTATAATAAGCTTCTTCTTTGTTTTATGAATTTTATGTAATTCATATTAATATATGCTTTGATATATTAAAGTTGTAAAGTAAGCTTTAGATGGTTATAATTAAAGAGAAAATAAGTATTACAAGAGGTGATAAAGTGAGTTCTTTAGAGTCAAAGCTAAAAAGTAAAGAATTAGATTTATTTTTTAAATCAATTTTAGAACTTAAAAATATAGATGAATGTTATAAATTCTTTGAAGATGTAGCGACAATAAATGAAGTTAAATCATTAGCACAAAGATTACATGTAGCAAAGCTACTTAAAGGTAAAAAGACTTATTCAGAAATAGCTGAAATAACTGGCGCGAGTACTGCAACTATTAGTAGAGTTAATAGATGTTTAAATTATGGAAGTGATGGATATAATTTAGTTTTAGAAAGATTAAATGATGAAAATATAGACTAACATAGATGCTGATTCTAGAAATACTATTCTTATATGTAATTAATTGTAAAATAGTAATATTATAACAGAAAGAGAAGATTGTAAATACGTGTTAAAAATATTATACTATTTAAGGTAGGCACTGAAGAAATTACAAATAATATTATCCATTGTAGATGATTAAGTATATTATAGTAATTGAGTGACTATAACAGAATAAAAAAGTGAGGTAAAATTATGGGTAGAATGTTTGGAACTGATGGCGTTAGAGGAGTTGCAAATACAGAATTAACAGCAAGAATTGCGTATGATCTTGGAAGAGCAGGAGCATATGTATTAACAGAAGGAGCTCATAAGCCTAAAATATTAGTGGCAAAAGATACAAGAATATCAGGAGATATGTTAGAATCAGCATTAATAGCAGGAATACTATCAGTTGGAGCTGAAGCAATAGTGCTTGGAGTAGTACCTACACCAGCTGTTGCATACTTAACAAGAAAATATGGAGCAGATGCGGGTGTTATGATTTCTGCATCGCATAATCCGGTAGAATATAATGGGATTAAGTTCTTTAACGATAAAGGGTACAAGCTTTCAGATGAATTGGAAGATGAGATTCAAAGAGTTATTGAAAGTGATTTTGAAGAAGTTCCAAGTCCAACAGGCACAGATTTGGGAAGAGAGACAATTGAAGTGTCAGCATTAGATGATTATATAGAATTTGCTAAAAACACAATACCTTATAGCTTGAAGGGATTAAAAATAGCATTAGATTGTGCCAATGGAGCTGCATATAAATCATCAGTAAAAGCGTTTAGAGAGCTAGGTGCTGATGTATTTGTAATTAATGACAATCCAGATGGAACAAACATAAATGAAAATTGTGGATCTACACATCCAGAAGAATTAATGGAATATGTAATTAAAAAGAAATGCGATTTAGGTTTTGCCTTTGATGGAGATGCAGATAGATGCTTGGCTGTTGATGAAAAAGGTAATTTAATAAATGGTGATTTCATACTAATGTTATGTGCAAAATATTTAAAAGAACTTGGTAAGTTAAAAGATGATACATTAGTTGTAACTGTAATGAGTAATCTTGGATTAGATATTGCATGCAAAAATGAAAAAATAAACATTATTAAGACTGCTGTTGGAGATAGATATGTTTTAGAAGAAATGGTTAAAAACAAATATGTCTTAGGTGGAGAACAATCAGGACATGTTATATTTTTAGATTATAATTCAACTGGAGATGGATTAGTAACAGCGCTTCAAATTGCAGGGATAGTTAAGAAAAAGGAAAAAACATTATCTGAATTATGTTCAATAATGAAGGAATTACCACAAGTTTTAGCTAATGCAACAATACCAAATGATAAAAAAGATTTGTATTTGACAGATGATGAAATACAAAACGAAATAAGAAAGATAGAAGAAGCTTTAAATGGTGTTGGAAGAGTACTTATAAGACCATCTGGAACTGAACCGCTAGTAAGAGTAATGCTTGAAGGAGAAAATCAAGCTGAGATAGATGAAATGGCTCATAATTTAGCAAATTTAATCGAGAAGAAATATAATTAATTAAATAAGGTATATATAACTTTGTTAAGAGGAACTCTATTAAATGAGTTCCTTTTTTGTTTATCTATCTAAAATGGATAAAACTAATTTAAAATTGCTATAAGTTTATAAAATTGCTTGAAACTTTGCTTTTTACAGATAATTTTTTATGAATAACAAATGAGCAATAAGGGGATAAATAGATTAATACATAAAATAATAATACGTTGATAAAGGAGGCATTTATATGGACAAAGAACCTTATAATGAATATCTAGTAGTGATGCCAACTGGTAACTGCAAGGGATTTAACGATATAGAAGGAGCAAAAGCATATATTAATATGTATTATGAATTACGTCTTGATGATGTTTTTCATAAGGATGGTTATAATGATGCTACTGAAATAGGTGGAGATGAATATAGGTACAACGTATTTACACAGTTAGGTGCCGAAGAGGGAGCTAAATGCGAGATATATAAAACTGTGTCATTCATTGAAGAAATTAATAAAGAGTTAGTCTTTGAAGATGAAAAGGAAGAAATAATTTCAAAGTTATGTGAAGCAAAAATAAATTTTAACATATATGAGTATAGTTTAGATACAGTTTTAGCAAACATTCAAGAAGTTGAATATATGGAGGATTATGGAACAAAGATTAGTAGAATGTAATACTCCAAATTAAAAAATCAATAAAAGCAAGCTTATTTAAATTGTTAATTTAAACTACTATAAAAATTGATATAATTAAATTAAGTCTTGGTGTATTGATATATAGTTAAAAAAAAGCGTAAAAAAATAACAAATAGTTAATTTTCATATATTGTAAATATATAAAAAAATGATAATGGAAAATATATAATTAAAATGTTGACAACAATAAAAACCGAGAGTACAATTTAGTCTAACAGGAAAATCAAATAGGTCCTTAAGCTATAAAATGCTGAGATGGAGAAAATTATTTAGTAGATAAGTTGCAGAGAGTCGATGGCTGGTGAGAATCGATACTTTAGCTCTATAATTATCACTCCTGAGCAGAATCCAGAAAGAGGAATAACCGTTCCTTGAGTAAAAGATATCCGGTGTGCATCCGTTATATGCAAGGGTTTGTTAGAACCTAGTGATATTATGTAAGGCGGAATATTATCCCACTTCTTATGATTTATATCATTAAGGGTGGATTTTTTTAACCATTTTTAAGGGGGGAAGGCAATGGAGAAGCATGTATTATCTGTCTTAGTAAAGAATTCATCTGGTGTTTTGAGTAGAGTAAGTGGATTGTTTTCAAGAAGAGGATACAATATCGATAGTTTAACTGTGGGTAGAACTGAAGATCCTTTGATTTCGAGAATGACAATTACACTTATGGGAGACGAGAATGTATTAGAACAGGTTAAAAAGCAATTAAACAAATTAGAAGATGTTATAAGGGTTATAAACTTTAAAGCTGATGACTCTGTTTATAGAGAATTAGTGCTAATTAAAGTAAAGGCAAATGCAGAAAACAGAGCAGCAATAAATGAAACTGTAAATATTTTTAGAAGCAAGATAATTGACCTGTCTACAGACACTTTAACGATAGAATTAACTGGGGATGAAAATAAAATATCAGCATTAATAAACCTGATGGAGGAGTATGGAATAGAAGAATTGGTTAGAACAGGTGTGACAGCACTACAAAGAGGGGAAAAAACTATAAGAAATTCCATTGAATCTTATTAATGTATATTAAATAAAGATAATCTAAAAGCAATAAGGCAATAAAATGAAAAGGGGGATAATCATATATGGCTCAGAATCAGGTGAAAATATTTGATTCTACTCTAAGAGATGGAGCCCAAGGTCAAGGAATTTCATTTTCATTAGAAGATAAAATTAAAATAGTAAAAGTTTTGGATGAGATTAAAGTTGATTACATTGAAGCTGGTAATCCAGGATCAAATCCGAAAGATATGGAATTCTTTAAAAGGCTTAAGGATGTGGAACTTAAGAACGCAAAGGTCGTAGCATTTGGATCTACACGAAGACCTAAAATTAACGTAGAAGATGACAAAAATCTAAAAGATTTACTGTCATCAGGGGCAGACACAATTGTTGTATTTGGGAAGTCATGGGACTTTCAAGTAACAGATATTATAAAAACTTCTTTAAGTGAAAATGTAAATATGATAAAAGACACAATTGAGTATTTGTGTGTTAAGGGGAAAGAAGTAATATTTGATGCAGAACATTTTTATGATGGATATAAAGCTAACAAAGAGTATGCGATGGCAACTTTAAAGGCAGCAGAAGAAGCAGGGGCAAAAGTAGTTGTGCTATGTGACACTAATGGGGGAACTTTACCTCAAGAGATATATAACATAACTAAAAGCATAAAAGAAACAATGAAGGTTGAACTGGGAATTCATAGCCATGACGATATGGGGATGGCAGTTGCAAATTCGATTATGGCAGTGGAGGCAGGAGCGAGTCAGATTCAAGGAACCTTTATTGGAATAGGAGAAAGATGCGGGAATGCTAATTTAAGCACAATAATACCTACATTAAAACTAAAGCTTGGATATAAAGTGTTAAATGATAACGAGCTAGTAAATCTAACAAAAACATCTAGGTATATTGCTGAAATTTGTAATATCACATTATCAGATGAAGATCCATTTGTAGGAAATTCAGCGTTTGCTCATAAAGGTGGAATGCATATAGATGCAGTAACTAAATCACCAAAATCATATGAACATATAGAGCCAGAATTGGTAGGGAATAAGAGGCGCTTTTTAGTATCTGAGGTAAGTGGTAAAAGTACAATTTTACAGGAAATACAAAAGATATTTCCTAATATATCTAAGGATGATAAATCGGTTCAAAAAATTACAGATAGATTGAAAGAACTAGAATATGATGGGTATCAATTTGAAGGAGCAGAAGGAACAGTTGAATTAGTTATAAGAAAAATTATTGGAAAGTACAAACCGTTCTTTAAATTGAATCATTTTAAGATCATTGGTGAACAACCCTATGGATCAGAGGATTTCTCATCAACAGCAGTAATAAATATTACAGTTGATGGACAAAATGAGATGACAGCAGCAGAAGGGGAAGGACCTGTGAATGCTTTAGATAAGGCTATTAGGAAAGCACTAGAAGTTTTTTATCCGGAATTAAAACAGGCAAGATTAGTAGATTATAAAGTTAGGGTTTTGGATTCAGAAAGTGCTACTGAGGCAAAGGTAAGAGTATTAATTGAATCAACAGATGGGATTGAAAGTTGGAGTACTGTTGGGGTATCTCGGGATGTAATTCAAGCTAGTTGGATAGCTCTAGTGGATTCAATAGAATATAAATTAATAAAAGATATTGAAAGAAAAGTAAAAGCATATTTTTAAGGGGGACTAAAACATGGGAATGACAATGACTCAAAAAATCTTAGCAGCACATGCGGGATTGGAAGCTGTAAAAGCTGGACAATTAATTGAAGCAAATCTTGATTTAGTATTAGGAAATGATATTACAACTCCAGTAGCTGTAAATGAATTTAAGAAATTTGGAACAGATAAAGTATTTAGCAAAAGCCAAATTGCTATAGTACCAGATCACTTTACTCCTAACAAAGATATAAAGGCAGCAGAACAAGTTAAATATATTAGAGAATTTGCTCAAAATATGGAGATAGAAAATTTCTTTGAAGTTGGAGAAATGGGAATTGAACATTGCCTACTTCCTGAAAAAGGACTAGTTGTTGCTGGAGATGTTGTTATAGGAGCTGATTCACATACATGTACTTATGGAGCACTTGGGGCTTTTTCAACAGGAATAGGATCAACTGATATGGCAGCTGGTATGGCTACAGGAAAGTGTTGGTTTAAGGTACCATCTGCTTTAAAATTCGTACTTAAGAATAAACCAGCAAAATGGGTAAGTGGTAAGGATATAATCTTACACATAATCGGAATGATTGGTGTTGACGGTGCTCTATATAAATCAATGGAATTTGTAGGTGATGGCTTACAATATCTTTCAATGGATGATAGATTTACAATGGCAAATATGGCAATAGAGGCTGGTGGAAAGAATGGAATTTTCCCAGTTGATGATAAAACTGAAGAATATTTAAAAGGTCATGCTTCTAGAGAATGGAAGGTTTATGAAGCTGACGAAGATGCAGAATATGATAAAGTATTTGAAATTGATTTAAGTGAATTAAGACCAACAGTTTCATTTCCTCACTTACCAGACAATACAAGAACAATTGATAATACTGGCGATGTAGCTATTGATCAGGTTGTAATTGGATCATGCACAAATGGTAGAATTTCAGATTTAAGAATAGCTAGAGATATCTTAAAAGGAAAGAAAGTTAAAAAGGGTATCAGATGTATAGTTATCCCTGGAACTCAAAAAATTTATTTACAAGCAATAAAAGAAGGAATAGTTACTGACTTGGTAGAGGCTGGAGCAGCATTTTCAACACCGACTTGTGGACCATGTTTAGGTGGACATATGGGAATCTTAGCTAAAGGTGAAAGATGTGTATCTACAACAAACAGAAATTTTGTAGGAAGAATGGGGCATGTTGAGTCAGAAGTATATCTAGCAAGTCCAGCAGTGGCAGCAGCGTCTGCTCTAACTGGAAAAATAACTGATCCTGAATTAGTGTAGGAGGTATTTAGTAATGAGCGTAAAAGGTAAAGTATTCAAATATGGTGATAATGTAGATACAGACGTAATAATTCCAGCAAGATATTTAAACACTTCGGATGCTAAAGAACTTGCTGCACATTGTATGGAAGATATAGATGTGGATTTCGTTAAAAATGTAAAGAGTGGGGATATAATTGTTGCAAATAAGAATTTTGGATGTGGTTCTTCAAGAGAACATGCACCTTTAGCAATTAAAACAGCAGGGGTTAGCTGCGTTATTGCATCAACTTTCGCAAGAATATTTTATAGAAATGCAATCAATATTGGGTTACCAATTTTAGAATGTGATGAAGCTGTAAAAAATATTGATGCAGGAGATGAATTAGAAGTTGATTTCTCAACAGGTCTTATTAAAAATTTAACTAAGAGCCAAGAGTATCAAGGAGAAGCATTCCCTGAATTTATGCAAAAGATCATCGATAATGATGGATTGATTGGGTATATAAGAAATAGGTAGAAAAATTTATTATTAAAAGAAAAATTAAATTAATATATTTTCATCAGATAAAGATACTAATAAATAGAATTAACAATTAAATTTTGATTAAAAAGCAATAAGAAATAGGTAATTATTAAGAGGGGGATTATCATAATGAAATGTAATATAGCTGTAATACCAGGGGATGGAATTGGCCCAGAAGTGATAGATGAAACAATAAAAGTTTTAAAAGTTATTGGAGATAAATTTGGGCATAGATTTGAATATGAATATGTATTAGCAGGTGGATGTGCTATTGATAAAGAAGGAACTCCACTTCCAGAAGCAACTTTAGAAGCATGTAAAAAAAGTGATGCAGTTCTACTTGGAGCTGTTGGAGGCCCTAAGTGGGATGATCCTACTGCTAAAATAAGACCAGAGCAAGCACTACTAGGATTAAGGGGTGCATTAAATCTTTATTGTAATTTAAGACCAGCAGTACTATATGCTCCATTAAAAAATGAATCACCACTTAAAGATAGCATTGTTAAAGATGGGATAGATATCTGCATAGTTAGAGAATTAACAGGTGGAATTTACTTTGGAGAAAGAGGATTGGAAGAAGTAGATGGAGTAAAGAGTGCTTATGACACTGAAAGATATAATGTAAATGAAATAACTAGAATTGCTAAAATAGGATTTGAAACAGCAATGAAAAGAAATAAGAAACTTACAAGTGTAGATAAAGCTAACATATTAGAAAGTTCTAGACTTTGGAGAAGTGTAGTTAACGAGATGGCTAAGGATTACCCAGAAGTGGAAGTGAATCACTTGTATGTAGATAATACTGCTATGCAGTTAGTAAAAGATCCAAATCAATTTGATGTAATTGTAACTTCAAATATATTTGGAGATATATTATCAGATGAAGCAAGTATGGTTACAGGTTCAATAGGTATGTTACCTTCAGCATCTCTTGGTGAAGGAACCCTTGGAATGTATGAACCAATTCATGGAAGTGCTCCTGATATCGCAGGACAAGGAATTGCTAATCCGTTAGCAACTATTCTTTCAGCAGCAATGATGCTTAGGTATAGTTTTTCATTAGAGGAAGAAGCAAAATCTATTGAAAATGCAGTTTTAGAAGTTCTTGAAGATGGATATAGAACTGGAGATATAATGACTGAAGGTAAGAAGAAAGTTGGAACAATTGAAATGGGAAATCTAGTTCGCGAGAAATTAGAGGCAGCAAAATAGAATCTAAATCAATTTATACATTGTTAGTTATCAAACAGAGATCATTTTATAAGCAAAGGAGTGAATAAAATGTTATTGACGGGGGCTGAAATATTAATAAAGTCGTTGCTTGATGAAGGAGTAGAGACTATATTTGGATATCCAGGTGGGGCAGTATTAAATATATATGATGAGTTATATAAATATAAGGATAAAATTCGTCATGTTCTCACTTGCCATGAGCAGGGAGCATCACATGCGGCTGACGGATATGCAAGGGCCACTGGAAAAGTTGGAGTTTGTCTTGCAACTTCAGGACCTGGAGCTACCAACTTAGTAACAGGTATTGCTACTGCATATATGGATTCAATTCCAATGGTTGCTATTACGGGAAATGTGGCAAAGCCATTACTTGGAAAGGATAGTTTTCAAGAGGTTGATATAACTGGAATTACAATGCCTATAACAAAACATAATTATATTGTAAGGGATATTAATGAACTTCAGGATATAATAAGGGAAGCTTTTTATATAGCCCAGGAGGGGAGACCAGGCCCAGTATTAATAGATATTCCAAAAGATATTACTGCTGAAAAAACTCAATATAATAAGATAATTCCTAAAGAGGTCATTAGAAAATCAGAGCATATTACAGAAAAATCATTACAGGAAGCTGTTGAGTTAATAAATCAAAGCAAGAGACCTCTTATATATGCTGGCGGAGGTATAGGTATATCTGGAGCAACATCTGAATTAATAAAATTTGCGGAAAAGATAAATTGTCCTGTATCAACATCGCTTATGTGCATGTCGGAGTTTCCAAATGATCATGAATTATATACTGGTATGATAGGTATGCATGGAACAAAAGCATCAAATATTGCTGCAACTAAATGTGATTTATTAATAACTCTTGGAGCTAGATTTAGTGATAGAGTTATAAGCAATCAAAATCATATAAAAAATGCAAAGATATTACAAATAGATGTTGATCCAGCAGAAATAAATAAAAATATAAAAGTTGATACATGTATAGTAGGAGATTTAAAGGTGGCACTAAATCAATTAATACCAATAATTGATGAAAAGAAAAATGACGAATGGTTGAATACTATAAATAATTTAAAAGAGAATAATAAATTAGTGCCATGCTGCGATTTGACTCCGGAATTGTTCTTTGATAGGTTGAATAAATTAAATGACGGAAGTTTTATAATTTCTACTGAAGTTGGGCAACATCAAATGTGGACTGCTCAATATTTCAATTTTAAAAGTGAAAGAACATTTATAACATCAGGTGGGCTTGGAACTATGGGATATGGTCTTGGAGCAGCAATTGGAGCTCAGATAGGTAGACTTGATAAAAGAGTATTTAATATTGCAGGGGATGGAAGTTTTGGAATGAACTGCAATGAATTAGTTACTGCTGTTAAAAACAATCTTCCATTAATTCAAGTTATTATGAATAATAATTGTTTAGGAATGGTAAGGCAATGGCAAGATTTCTTCTACGAAGGAAGATATTCTGAGACAACCTTAGATAGACCTACAGATTACGTTAAGCTTGCTGAAGCTTTTGGAGCTAAAGCATTTAGAATAACTCAAGTAGATGAAATAGACGATATACTTAGAAAAGCTCTGGATTCAGAAGGTCCAGTTCTTATAGATTATCTAATAAACAGTGATAAAAAAGTTTTTCCTATGGTTGCACCTGGTGCGCCAATTAACCAAATAATAAGTGAAGAAGATATTAATATTAACTAGGAGGTCATTAAAATGCCAAAAATGTATTACGAAAAAGACACAGATTTAAATTTATTAAGAGGAAAGAAAGTTGCTATAATAGGATATGGTAGCCAAGGGCACGCACATGCATTAAATCTTCATGAAAGTGGAGTAGATGTTGTTGTTGGATTGTATAACGGAAGTAAATCTTGGGCTAAAGCAGAAGCAGCAGGATTGCAAGTTGCAACTGTTGCAGATGCAGCAAAAGCAGCAGATTTAATCATGATTTTATTACCAGATGAAAAACAAGCAAAAATATATAATGAAGAAATTGCTCCAAACTTAGAAGAAGGAAATGCATTAGTATTTGCTCATGGATTTAACATACACTTTGGTCAAGTGGTTCCACCATCATACGTTGATGTATTTATGGTTGCTCCTAAAGGTCCAGGACATTTAGTAAGAAGAACATATACTGAAGGTGCTGGAGTACCTTGTTTAATAGCTGTACATCAGGATGCAACAGGAAAAGCTAAACAATATGCATTAGCATATGCTAATGGAATTGGAGGAGCAAGAGCAGGAGTTCTTGAAACTACATTTAAAGATGAAACAGAAACAGATTTATTCGGAGAACAAGCAGTTCTTTGTGGCGGAGTTTCAGAACTTATCAAAGCTGGATTTGAAACTTTAGTAGAAGCAGGCTATGCTCCAGAAAATGCTTACTTTGAATGTATGCATGAAATGAAATTAATCGTTGATTTATTATATCAAGGTGGATTAAGCATGATGAGATATTCAATTTCAGATACTGCTGAATATGGAGATTACCAAATTGGTAGAAGAATCATCACAGATGAAACTAAGAAAGAAATGAAGAAAGTTCTTACTGAAATTCAAGATGGTACATTTGCTAAAAACTGGTTATTGGAAAACCAAACTAATAGACCAGGATTTAATGCAAGAAGAAGAATGGAAGCAGAACATCCAATTGAAAAAGTTGGTAAGGAATTAAGAGGAATGATGAGCTGGATTGATACAGCTAAAGTAGACTAATATTAAAAATTTTTAGAAGACGAGATTCGTAGATGATCGTCTTCTTTTTTGATATAATTTTATTAAGATATTAAATTATAAGTCAAGAGTTGAGGTAATACATGAATTATGTGTATATTGTAGAATGTTCAGATAGAACACTTTATACAGGATGGACAAATAACTTAAGAAAAAGAATTCAAATGCATTCGGATGGATGCGGAGCAAAGTATACAAGGGGTAGAGGGCCTGTTAAATTAGTATATCATGAAGTGTTTGAAAATAGAAAAGATGCAATGAAAAGAGAATATGAAATAAAAAAGTTAACAAGAAAAGATAAGTTAATATTAATAAGTACGTATGAGGGCGAAAATAGATATGAATAAATGAGAAGAATCTATGCAACCGTTTTTATAAAGCGGCTTATAATTGAGTAAATGGTAATAAAACATAGAAAAACTATTAAATTTAATAAAAAACAAAGGAAAATATAATTTGTAAAAGTTTTCTTTGGTTGATATACTTATATCATTAAGAAGTAGATTTACTTGAGAAAAGGTTAACGAATAGGGTCTGGATAGCTTGATATGCTAAAAAGACTACATTTTTTTAAAAGTTTCGCAATCGTTTGCGAAGGGAAGTGATTAACATACATACTTAAATAAATTTTTAGGTATGTGTTATATAAATATATGTTTGGTATTCTTGAAAATTATTTAGAATGTTAAACAAAATTTTAATGGAGGGGTATTTAAATGAAAACAAAACAAATATTATCAACAATTTTAGCTTCTACATTATTGGCTGGTACTATGGTTGGATGCGGAAGCTCATCAGGAGCAAGTTCGCAAAGTTCAAGCGATGCTGGAAGTGGAAAAACAATTAAAGTATATCAATTAAAGGTTGAAATCAATGATGCACTTCAAGAACTTGCTAAAAAATATGAAAAAGAAAAAGGCGTAAAAGTCGAAGTTACTTCAGTGGGCGGTGGAGCTGATTATGGCGCATCGTTAAAGGCAGAATTTCAAAAAGGTACGGAGCCAGATATATTTATGATTCAAGGAGCTGGGGATTATGAAACTTGGAAACATAAAATTGATGATTTAAGCGATCAAGGCTGGGTTAAAAATGCTGTTAAAGGAACACTAGATACAGTAACTATCGACGGAAAAGTATATGGAATGCCAGCAGCAACAGAAGGGTATGGCTTGTTATATAATAAAGATATTTTGGACAAGGCTGGTATCGATCCCAAATCTCTAGATTCCTTTGATAAATTAAAAGCAGCGTTTGAGACATTAGATAGTAAAAAGGCAGAATTAGGCCTTGATAATGTTGTGTCTTATACAACAAAAGAATTTTGGGTTACTGGTAATCATACATTTAATATACCACTTGCAACTCAAGATAATCCAGCTCAATTTACAAAGGACTATCTTGCAGGCAAAGCAGATATAGTTAATAATAAGCAATTTAATGAGTGGATGAACTTAGTTGAATTACTTTGTAAATATGGTGGAGGAAAGAGTCTAGATACTATAGATTATAGTACTCAAGTTGGTAACTTTGCGCTTGGAAAGACTGCATTCTTACATCAAGGTAACTGGGTTGCTGGGGATTTACAAAAGTTGGAGGATCCAAATAAGAAGTTCCATATGGGATTTGCACCACTTGCAATTAATAATGATCCAAAAATGAGTGGATCTATTCCAGTAGGTGTTCCAATGTATTGGGTAGTAAATAAAGATTCTAAAATTAATAAAGAAGCTAAAGAATTCTTAGATTGGATGGTTACAAGTCAAACAGGTCAAGAGGCATTAGTTAAGGATATGAATATGATTCCAGCATTTACAAACTTCACAGTTGAAAGTGATAATGAATTAAATAAATCAATATCTGAATATAACAAAGAAGGAAAGACTCTTCCTTGGGCATTCACTAATCTACCAGATGGATTTAACAAGAATAGCTTAGCACCTTTATTCTCTAAATTTATTAATACTGATATGGGGCCACAAGCAAAGAAAGATATGCTACAAGGAATTCAAGATGCTACAAAAGCTAAATAATATTAGATAAGATTTATTCATGAGGGGATTAATACCTCCTCATGAATTTTGTATAAATATTTTAAATTATAAGATAGCGCTGAATATTATTAGGAAAGGAGTAAGTGTATGAGTAAGAAATCACGAGATATTAAAGATTTTTGGATTTTTGTCGGACCAGCTTTATTTGCTATGACAATGGTTGTAATAATTCCGTTTATAATAGGTATATATTATACATTTACAAATTGGAATGGTGCTAATCCTCATTATGATTTTGTTGGAATAAAAAATTATACAGGAATCTTTAAAGATGTACAATTTATATATTCTCTAAAGATAACAGTATTATATACAATTGCGAGTGTAATAACTATAAATATAATAGGGTTTGGACTAGCGTATATAGTAACTAGAAAATTAAAAACTAGTAGTTTCTTAAGAACCGGATTCTTTATGCCAAACTTAATAGGAGGATTAATTCTAGGTTTTATATGGCAATTTATGTTCAATTCAGTATTTACAGGAGTTGGTAAAGCATTGGGAAGTGCAACACTTTCAACATCACTTTTACAAGCTCCAACTACAGCAATGCTAGCAATGCTAATAGTTTCCACATGGCAATATGCTGGATATATAATGGTTATTTATGTGGCAGCCCTTGAAAATGTTCCGACTGACTTAATAGAAGCAGCGCATATTGATGGAGCTAATGGGTGGCATACATTTAAAAATATAACAATACCTATGGTTAGACAAGCGGTCACAATTTGCTTATTCTTAACTTTAGCAAATTCATTTAAGTTATTTGATTTGAATTTTTCACTTACACCAATGAAAACCACTGAAATGTTAGCATTAAATATTTACAATGAAGCGTTTATTGTGAACAATATGGGAATAGGACAAGCAAAAGCTATTATATTCTTTATACTAGTAACTACTATTTCTTTAACTCAAGTTTACTTTAATAAGAAAAAGGAGGTAGAGGTATAATGGAGCCAAGTAAAGTTGTTAATAATATAGAAAAAGTTAAAGCAAATAAAAAGCTAAAGACACTAGATAGTTATACTAGCAGATTAAAACTATTAGAAGTATTTTCATGGTTACTATTGATAGCATATATGACACCATTTTACTTGATGCTTATAAATTCATTTAAGACAAGAAGAGAGATTTTTTCAAACACAACTGGTCTTCCTGACACATGGAATTTTCAGAATTATTTAGATGCTATGAAAAAAATGAGTGTAATAAGTTCATTTGCAAATTCTATGATAATAACTATAGGAAGTGTGATACTAATAATTCTTTTTTCATCAATGGCTTCATGGATGCTAGTAAGGGATCAGTCAAGAAAGAGTAAGATAATATTTTATATATTCACTTCTGGAATGATTGTTCCATTTCAAGCGGTAATGATACCACTTGTAAAATGGATGGCAAAAATCCAGTTCGGACCATTTCAAATGCTAGGAACACACTATGGGCTTATCTTTATGTACATAGGGTTTGGGGTCAGCATGAGCATATTCTTATATCATGGTTTCATTAAAGGAGTACCAAAAGAAGTTGAAGAAGCGGCAACTATAGATGGATGCAGTAAATGGCAGACATATGTGAAAATTCTATTGCCATTATTAAAGCCAATTACTGTTACAGTTGCAGTTTTAAATAGCATATGGATATGGAATGACTTTTTGCTACCATTTTTAACTATAAACGGAAAGATAAATACTATACCATTAGCTATGAACAATTTCTTCGGAGCGTTTTCGAAACAATGGGAATTAGCAATGGCAGCATTAATTTTAGCAATAATTCCAATAATCATATTCTACTTCTTTGTTCAAAAGCATATCATTGCAGGTATTGTTCAAGGATCTATAAAATAGTTATTAAGAGAGAGTATATTAGTTATGGTTACTATATTCTTAATTAATGTAGTTTAATATGTTTCTTTGCGCAAACGGTTGCTTCGGGCATGAAGAGAGTAGAGATTAGTTATAGAAGTAAATTTAAAACAAACGTTGGAAATTAGGAGGAATATATGAATAGAAGTAGTGGTATAATAATGCACATTGCTTCTCTGCCAGGAAAGTATGGAATAGGGACATTTGGTAAAGAAGCATATAAATTTGGAGATTTTCTAAAAAAGGCGGGTCAGAAGTATTGGCAGATACTGCCGCTAGGGCCTACAAGTTTTGGAGATTCACCATATCAATCTTTCTCAGCATTTGCAGGGAATCCGTATTTTATAGATTTTGATATTTTAAGACATGATGGATTTTTAGATGAAAGTGATTATTATTCAGTGAATTTTGGGGAAAGTTCAGAGGATATAGATTATGGTTTGATTTTCAAAGAAAAATTAAGGGTATTAAAAATAGCATACAAAAAATTTAAATCAAGACAAGATAAGGATTTAATTAAATTTCAAGAAGCTGAGGCCTATTGGCTTGATGATTATGCATTGTATATGTCAGTAAAAAAACATTTTGATTTGAAGAGCTGGTATGAATGGGATGAAGATATTAGGTTAAGAAAACCAGAGGCAATAAATAGGTATAAAATCTTATTAGAAGATGAAATAGGATTTTGGAAGTTTTTGCAATATGAGTTCTATAAACAATGGAATCATTTAAAAGCTTATATTAATAATTTGGGAATTGAAATAATAGGAGATATGCCTATATATGTGGCAGAGGACAGTGCTGATGTATGGGGAAATCCTGAGGCATTTTTACTTAATAAAAAGACACTAAAACCATTAAAAGTTGCTGGATGTCCTCCGGATATATTTGCTGCCACAGGACAATTATGGGGAAATCCAATCTATGATTGGTGCTATATGGAGAAAACGGACTATAAATGGTGGGTGGATCGCATAAGACAAAGTTTGAACTTATATGATGTACTTAGAATAGATCATTTTAAAGGGTTTGAATCATATTGGTCTATTCCTTATGGAGATCTAACAGCAGAAAATGGTGAATGGGTTAAAGGCCCTGGAATAAAAGTTTTTAATTCAATTAAAGATGAGCTTGGTGAAGTTAATATAATTGCAGAAGATCTAGGTACACTTACTAAAGAAACAATAAAGCTTAGAAATGACACAGGGTTTCCTGGAATGAAGATATTGACATTTGGGTTTGATTCAGATAGTTCAAATCCTTTTTTACCTCATAATTATGAAAAGAACTTTATAGTTTACACTGGTACACATGATAATGATACTGTAAGAGGATGGATTGAAAAAACAGCACCTAAAGAAGAAGTTCAAAGAGCAATAGCGTATTTAGGCCTAAATAAAGAAGAGGGGTATAACTGGGGATTTATTAGGGGTGCTTGGAGCAGCAGCGCGAATATTTCCATAGCACAAATGCAAGATTTCTTGAATTTGGGAAATGAAGCCAGAATTAATTTGCCTTCAACATTGGGGAATAATTGGCGTTGGAGAGTAAGGAAAGATGCATTGACGGATCAGTTAGCAGAAAAGATTCATCAGATTACTAGAACTTATGGAAGATGTGATAATTAGTAGGTACTATAGTAAATGTAAAGCATAATAGTAATTTATATGAAAGATAATCTCTACAATAATATATACTCATTAATTATGGTGGAGATTAGCTACATATTTATTTGTTAATTAGAGAGCGTTCCTCAATTTATGATTCCTAGTAATAGCAAGAAAGATTATTTGATTGCTGTTTAATAAAACCATATATATGGCAATTGTAACATTATTTTAAGTATGTTAATATTAAAATTATTAAAGGAAAATAGTTATAAAGCGTGACATATATAAGCTTTTACTGTCATTAAGAGATTATTCCTAAAAAGGTAGTATATTAGAATGTGATTAAGATGTTTTTATGTTAGTAAACTTTATAAGTAATTTATTATTGAGAATAGGAGTAAGTTATGAAAGTTACAATAAAGGAAGTAGCAAAAGAAGCGAATGTATCTCCATCAACTGTATCGAGAGTTATATCAGATAGTTCACAGATAAGTGAAGAAACTAAGGAAAGAGTTAGAGATGCGATAAAGAGATTGAAATACAAGCCAAATGCGATAGCTAGGAGCCTGGCAAATAAGAAAAGCAGAATATTAGGTGTAGTTTTACCTAATGAGGCTCAAGACTTAATCACTAACACGTTTTTTATTCAAGCTATGAAAGGGATGAGCAAATATGCTCAAAATAAGAAGTACTATATTACATATGCATTTAGTGAGGATGAAAAGGCTGAATTAGAATATATAAATAATTTCATAACAAGTAACTTAGTTGATGGAATATGTTTATTACGTGCAAGAACTGATGATAGAAGTATTAAATATCTTAAGGAAACACAATTCCCATTTGTAGTAATAGGAAGACCGGAAGAATCGGAAAATTTGCTATGGGTTGATAATGACAATTTTCAGGCCACTTACAATTTAGTAAATGAACTTGTAAAAAAGGGGCATAAATCCATTGCTTTTCTAGGCGCAAAGAAGGACTGGAATGTTACAAAAGATAGATTTAAAGGGTTCAAAGTTGCATGCGAAATTAATGGAATTTCAATACAGGATAAAAATTTTGCGATTATGGATGATTTTAATGAACAGGAAGGAATAGATGGAACAATTAAATTGTTAGAAAATATTACTCCTACAGCCATAATAGCAGAGGATGATGTATTAGCATTTGGTACGCTTAAGGTAATCAATGAGAGAAAAATTAAAAATATAGATGTGGTGGGATTTAATAATAGTCCATTAGCGGAGCTTCAAGTACCATCATTATCATCAGTTGACATTAAGTCTGAAGAACTAGGGTATTATGCTACAAAAATTTTAATAGATTTTCTAGAAAATAATGATACAGCGATAAATCACTATATTATAGATACTAAGTTAGTAAAAAGAGAATCATTTAAGTAATAAAATGTGATATTTAAATTTATATAATTCAAGGTAATTGGTGAGAGTTAAAACTTTATCAACACTTATTAGGTTTTATTAAATATTAGGAATACATTTTAAACAAAAGAATTCTTTCATGAACAAATATTGTTGGGATTTAGAGGGAGTATTATATATAAAATATAGAATCAAAATGTATAATATGTTAGTATTTGTATAAAGATAACTCAAAACTAAAAAGTTAGGGGTCTATATATGAATGATAAAAACTCTAGGATCAGCCACGGAGAAACATACATAAGAGATAGGAAGAAAAAAAGTAATTATTTAAAATATATAACTTTTATATTGGTAGCTATATTAGTCTTAACTAGTTCTTTAATCTATTTAAAGTATGGAAAAGGATTAAGTGATAAAAAAAATACAGCTAACGATAAAGTAAATGGGGAAACTGATAAGTCAATTGATGATGACAAGTATAAAACTAATAAACTCAAAGAACCAATAAAGAAAACGATTGTTATTTCTTTCGCGGGGGACTTCACTTTAGGGACTGACACTAAATTCCCTTATGATGGTAGCCTACCAGCAGCGTTCATAGGTAGTGGAAAGAATTACTCTTATTTCATGCAAAATGTATCGAGCGTATTTAGTAAAGATGACTATACATTAGTGAATTTAGAAACTACATTTACAGATTCCAAAGATAAAGCACATAAAGATGGAGAAGTATTTTATAATTTTAAAGGACCTAAGGAATACGTTAACATTCTTACTAGCGGATCAATAGAAGGTGTTACGATAGCAAATAATCATATCTATGATTATGGAAAGCAAGGGATAAATGATACGATTAATACTTTAAAAGAAAAGAATATTGATATATGTGGTGAAGGATATAAAATATTAAAGGATATTCAAGGAATAAAATTTGGATTTTTAGGGTATACAGGTTGGGAATATTCTAATAATTTAAAATCTAAAATAATAGGTGATATTAGTGAGTTAAGAAAGCAGGGAGCAGAAGTTGTTATTCCATACTTTCATTGGGGAGTAGAGAGAAAATATGAACCAGATAATGTTCAAAAAAGTTTAGCTAGATTTTCTATAGATAATGGAGCTGATGCGGTTATTGGTTCTCATCCACATGTAATTGAAAGTATGGAAAACTATAAGGGGAAGTTTATAGCATATTCTATGGGAAACTTTTGTTTTGGAGGAAATTCCAATCCATCAGATAAAAGAACTTTTATACTTCAAATTAAAGTTAATACTGAAGATGATAAATTATCTAGCCTTGAGTATAAAGTAATTCCAGCAATGATTTCTTCAAGAGATGATAAAAATGATTATATTCCAACTTTAGCAGGTGGTGAGAATAGGACTGAAATATTAAGGAAATTAAATGAGTTATCGCCAACGCTAAATGGGAATATTAAAGATGAATTTTTTAAAATTAAATAAAGTTTTTATTGTTAATAAATATAAAAGGCTGCTTTGAAATAATTACTTCGAAGCAGCCTTTATGTTAAGTGGAATTATTCATAATATGTCTTTAGCCATATTATTGTTACAGAATTGAAAGGTAAATGTAAGGTTTATCAATATAAGAATAATTAAACTTAGGTTATTATATAAGTGATATGACAGGAACTCATTTATATTAAGCTTTTATTTAAGGAAAAATTAATGTTTTATTAAGGGTTATGTTAAAGCATTAGTGATATACTGAGGAATATTAGATTGATAAAGTTACATAAATTCAATATAGTGGAAGTTTGTAAGGGTAGCGTAAGAATTAATGATGCTTAAAGAGTAACATATATATGACAATGTTAGTTAATTACTATTACATGGATAAAAAGGCTGTTAAGAATAGGGGGAAGTTTTAAAAATGCCGAAATTAGATGTGAAAAAGTTAAAACCTAAGGGCATAAGCCTTAAGGGGATGAAACTAAAAAAGAAGCCAAGCAAAAAAGTAATATTAATATGTGCAATATTTATAATAGTTGGAGCTATCATAATAGGAAAGTTTATTATGCCTAAGTCAGCTCCGCAAGTAAAGTGTACAGTTCTTTCTAAGGGAAAAATTGTAAATAGTGTTAATGTTTTGGGAGAAATAAAAAGTAAAGAATCAACTAACATATACAGTACCTTGAACAATCCAGTGCAAGAGATAAAAGTAAAAGAGGGAGATAAGGTTAAAGTTGGAGATGTTCTAGCGGTACTAGATTCAAATGGGTTAGAAAAAGATATTGAACAGGCTACAGCTACAGCAGATGCAACTGAAGCTAATGCTAAGACACAGCTTGATTCAGCTCAAAAGGAATATAATGATGAATTGAATTTATATAATAACAATTCAAATTCAGATATTAAAAATGCAGAAGAAACATTAAGTTTAGCACAAATTACTCTTGATGATAAAGCGAAAATATATGATAAGAATAAAGCTTTATTTAACGCTCAAGCAATTTCAGAGAGCGACTTGAATAAGATAAAGATAGATTATGATACTGCTAAATCAGATTATGAAAAGGCTGTAACAGCTCTTGAAAATGCTAAGGTTAAAGTTGACCAAGCTCTTAATAAGGCTAAAAGTGACTATGAAACAGCACAAACAAACTATAATAATAAAAGCCAGAGAATAGCCATTGAGAAGCAAAAACAGCAGTTAGATGATTGCACTATTAAGGCTACAAGTGATGGGATAATTACAAATGTAAATGCTGTTGTGGGGAATCCAGGAAATGGTGTTTTATTTCAGATCGAAAATTTAGATAATATAGAAATAACTGTACCAATTAAGGAAGTCGATATAGCTAATGTTAAAGTAGGACAGAGAGCAGAGATAAAAACAGATGCAACAGGTGATAAGACTTTTCCAGGAGAAGTAGAAAGTGTTAGTCCATCTGCTAGAAAAGAAGGTGTGTCTGTAAGCACGAGTCAATCTGGGAATACACAATCTCAGTCTCAAGGAACAGGTTCAGATGCAGGCTTTGAGGCAAAAGTTAAAGTTGATAATACAGATGAAAATATGAAAGTGGGAATGAGTGCAAGAGTAAATATCATTACAAATGAAAAATCTGATATTTATACCGTTTCATCAGATAGCATAGTTGAAAATGAAGATAGCAAGAGTATATATGTTGCAGAAAAAAACAGTGAAAAGCCAAATGAATATATAATTAAGGAATTACCAATAGATACAGGACTTGAATCTGACTTTAATGTTGAAATTTCAGGAGAAGGAATTTCAGATGGAATATTTGTAATTGATGATCCTTCAACACATAGGCCTGGAGAGAAAGTTCAAATAAAAGGAAGGTGAGTTCTTTGAATGAAAATATAATAGAAATGAAGAATATTGTCAAAAGCTTTTATGTTGGGACTCCTAATCAATTAAATATTCTTAAAAATATAGATATAACAATAAAAGAAGGTGAATTTGTATCTATAGTTGGTGCATCAGGATCAGGAAAGAGTACTTTAATGAACATTATTGGAGCACTTGACAGGCCAACTTCTGGAACATATTTTTTAGATGGGACTAATGTTAATGAAGAAACAGACAATGGTTTATCAGAAGTTAGAAATAAACAAATAGGCTTTGTATTTCAAACTTATAATTTAATTCCAAGAAGTTCAGCTTTGAAAAATGTTGAGTTGCCAATGCTTTATTATGGAATGAATAGGAATGAAAGAAGGAAAAGATCAGAAGAACTTTTGGAACTTGTTGGAATGAAGGATAGAATGAAACATCTTCCTAATGAATTATCAGGTGGACAAAAACAGAGGGTTGCAATTGCTCGTGCACTTGCAAATAATCCAAGTATAATACTTGCCGATGAACCAACAGGAGCCCTTGATTCTGCAACAGGTAGGATGGTTATGGATTTGTTTCATAAGGTTCATGAATTAGAAGGTAAGACTATAGTATTTATAACTCATAATTATGAGCTGGCAAAAGAAACAGAGAGAATTATAACATTAAGGGATGGAAAGATAATATCAGAAGAAGATAACGACAAGTATGTAAGAAAATTTCCAGATGGTGAAAAGATATGTTTATAAAAGAAAATATATTGCTTGCAATAGCAGGCATAAAATCAAGCAAGATGCGTTCACTTTTAACTATGCTTGGGATTATAATAGGAATATCATCTGTTATAGGAATTGTTTCTATTGGAGGTGCAATTACATCTAAAGTAACAAGTGAGTTGGACAACATGGGTGCAAATAATATGGAAGTTGTCTTAACTGAAAAAAAAGATGATGGAACCTCTGCAGGATTTAATGATGGACCAAGTAAACAGCCAGAAGATAGCGATCTTATATCTTCAGAGCAAATAGACTCATTTAAAGAAATATTTAAGGATAGAATTAGCAGCGTAAGTATAGATGAGACAAAAGGACAGGGAAAGGTAAGGGATGGATATTTATATGCTAATGTAAATACTATTGGAGTAAACGAGGGATACAAAGAAGTTAATAATGTAAAACTGACTAGTGGGAGATTTATCACTGATAAAGATCTTAAAGGAGCGAAAAAAATTGCTATAGTCTCTGATAAACTTATTAATAATATCTTTAAAGGAAAGACTGATCCACTAGGTAAAGAAATTAAGGTTTATACAAAAGATGAAGTTGAAACATATGCAATTGTAGGGGTATATGAATATGAAAATTCTTCACTATTTGGTGGGGGTGGTATGGCATCAGAAAAAGATAGAGTTACTGATTTATATATTCCTGTAACAACAGAAAAAGCATCACAAAAAAACAAGAATTATCAATACTTTACTATTACTCCTAAACAAAATGTTGATGCTCAAAAGCTTGTAAAAGACATGAAAAAATATGGGGAAAAGCTATATAAAAGCAATAAGAATTGGACAATAGATGTTTTTAATAATCAAAGTCGAGCGGCGTCTTTTACGTCAGTGATTAATATGATATCCCTTGGTGTAGCAGTAATTGCAGCCATAGCATTACTTGTAGGTGGAATAGGAGTAATGAATATAATGCTCGTATCTGTTACGGAAAGAACGAGGGAAATAGGAACGCGAAAAGCCCTTGGTGCTAAGAGCAGCCATATAAAGATGCAATTTATAACTGAGTCAGTGATAATATGTTCAATTGGTGGAATGATAGGAATAATATTTGGAATAGGCATGGGAGTAATTGCATGCATAGTATTAAAATCACCAATATCGATATCTATTCCAACAATTTTAATAAGCTTCACTTTTTCAATGGCAATTGGTGTGTTTTTTGGATACTATCCAGCTAAAAAAGCAGCAAGTCTTGATCCGATTGAAGCCTTAAGATATGAGTAAGCAGCATGAAAAAGTAGTAGATAAAAAATAAGGAATATATATTCTAAGAAGTTTAATTCATCGAAGCTCACTTTGAACTAGTGGATAGTAAAAATTAGATATTCTATGATGAATGAATTGTATTATTTAAAACGTATATGTAAAGTATAATTTATGTTATAGAGGTTAAATTAAGAAAGATAGATATTTTAATTTTATTAATAATTAAAATATCTATCTATTTTCTTATTCTGAATAAATTTTAAGATAGGAATAAAACTTTAATAATCTAATTACATAGAAAGTCGATATTTTTACTAATAATTATTGACAAGTCTCTGTAACTATGTATAATTAGTATTAACAAAAAAATATCTGGATAAGTTAATCTTATTAAGAGTGGTGGAGGGACTGGCCCTTTGAAGCCCGGCAACCTGAAAAATTTTTATATATAAATTTTTTCGTTGGTGCTAAATCCTGCAAGAGAATATCTTGAAAAATGAGAGGAATTAAGTTTCGGTAGAACTTATAATATGACTACAAAGTCACTTCTTGTTTTGGAAGTGGCTTTTTTATTAATATTATCTCTGGTATTAGCAATAAGTAATGCATTAAGCAAAGTAAATTTAAGGAGGCAAAATAATGACTTTAAAAAAATCTTTTGAAACAATTGCAGTCAGTGGAGTATCAGGTGGAGATAAAGAAACGGGTGCTATAAGTTTTCCTATATATCAGGCAGCTACATTTAAACATCATGGCCTTAATAATAGCACAGGATATGATTATGCAAGAGCTCAAAATCCAACTAGAGAAGAAGCTGAAAAAACATTAGCTGTTTTAGAAGGTGGAAAATCAGCGATAGGGTTTTCGTCAGGAGTTGCAGCAATTACAGCCTGTATACATTTATTTAAGTCTGGAGATCATATAATCTTATCTGATGATTTATATGGTGGGACATATAGATTATTTGATGATATTTTTAGAGATTTTGGATTAGAAGCTACCTTCATTGATACTACAGTTACTAAAAATATATTAAATTCTATAAAAGAAAATACAAAGGCAATACTTATAGAAACGCCATCTAACCCTATGATGAAGGTAACAGATATAAGAGCAGTTGCAGAAATAACAAAAACAAATAATTTACTGTTAATTGTGGATAATACTTTCTTAACTCCGTACTATCAAAGGCCGCTAGAACTAGGAGCAGATTTAGTGGTTCATAGTGGAACAAAGTTTTTAGGTGGGCATCATGATTTACTTGCAGGATTCATAGTAGTAAATGATGAAGAAATATTAGAAAAACTCAGAAGAATTCACATGTCAACAGGAGCAACTTTATCTCCATTTGATTCATGGTTAATTTTAAGAGGTATAAAGACTTTACATATAAGGTTGGAAAGGTCACAAGAGAATACGCTTAAGATAGCTAAGTTTTTAGAAGGTAATCCTAAAGTAGAAAAGGTGTATTATGTAGGTCTAGAAGGTTTTGAGGGCTATGAATTAAATAAGAAACAATCGACAGGTTTTGGGGCAACATTATCGTTTAGAGTAAAAGAAAAAGAATTAGTTGCCAAGATTTTAGAAAGAGTTAAAGTAATAAGATTTGCAGAGAGTCTAGGGGGAGTGGAGACGTTAATAACATATCCATTTACCCAAACACATTCAGAGATACCGGAAGAAATTAAGCAAAGACTTGGAGTAGATGAATATCTGCTTAGGCTATCAGTAGGAATAGAGAATGTAGAAGATTTGCTAAAAGATCTGGAAAATGCTATAGGAAAATAAAATTTATAATTAAAATAGAATGGGGCGTTAAATATGAATTTTGGAACAAAATTAATACATGCAAGTGGAGATATAGATCCGACAACAGGATCAGTAAGCACTCCAATATATCAGACATCAACATTTCACCAATTTGATATAGAGAATTTCGGAAAATACGATTATGCAAGATCAGGTAATCCAACTAGAGATGTGGTAGAGAAATTAATTGCAGAACTTGAAGGTGGTGAGTGTGGATTTGCATTTGCATCAGGAATGGCAGCTATTTGCTCTGTATTATCAATATTCTCTGCAGGAGATCATGTTATAATATGTGGAGATGTATATGGTGGAACATATAGAGCTACTACAAAATTATTCTCAAGATTCAATATAGAATTCACTTTTGTAGATGCATCAAATATTGATGAAATAGAAAAAGCATTCAAAGAAAATACTAAAGGTCTTTATTTAGAGACACCTTCAAATCCACTGCTAAAAGTTATAGACTTAAGGACAGCTAGTAAATTAGCTAAAGAAAATGGAGCAATAACTATAGTGGATAATACATTTATGTCACCATATTTGCAAAGACCTATTGAGTTAGGAGTTGATATTGTTGTTCACAGTGCAACTAAGTTTCTTGGAGGTCATAGCGATGTTATAGCAGGTCTTGTTGTAACTAAAACAAAGGATTTAGGAGATAGAGTTTATCAAATACAAAATACTTTTGGTGCAGTACTTGGACCACAAGACTCGTGGCTTTTAGTTAGAGGTATCAAAACATTAAAAGTTAGACTAGATGTACTTCAAAAAAGTGCTCAAAAGTTAGCAGAATGGCTTGAATCTAGAGAAGAAGTTGAAAAAGTATATTATCTTGGATTACCTTCTATGGAAGGAAGAGAACTACATTTAGAACAAGCAGATGGAGCAGGTGCTGTATTATCATTTAAATTTAAAACATTTGAAAGAACAAAAATATTTTTAAATAATGTAAAGAATGTAGCGGTGGCTGTTAGCTTGGGTAGTGTTGAAACGATAGTATCATATCCAGCTAAGATGAGTCATGCCTCAATTCCAAAAGAAGAAAGAGAAGAGCTTGGAATAACAGATACATTGATAAGAGTATCCGTAGGATTAGAAGATATAGATGATTTAATAGAGTCATTTAGAGAAGCAATGGAGAAATAAAAATTACAGAGATAAATTATATATAAAAGTTGATGAAAAAGGGTGATTTATATAATCATCCTTTTTTCATGCTTCTGATTAGAGGAATAATTCGATTAAATTTGGTGAAATGAAAGAAATAGAATTAATCGAAATATTATAATTTAGAAAATATACTTTTATATAAGCAAATGATTAGGTAAGTGTTAATTTAATTTTTTTAATATACTTATAAGGTTTATTATAGAATCATCTAATGTAATTACTTCATCATCAGAAAGAGAAGAGATTTTTTCAGCAAAAGAGTTACAAATTGCATTACGGAGAGAATTTAGTAAATCATAAGCTTTTGGTGTTAGCTCAACTCTAAGAACCCTTCTATCATTAGGGTCTGGGTATCTATTAACTAGTTCATAATTAATGAGGTTTTCTATAATTGGAGTCATATTAGATTTTGATATGCCTATATTATCTGCTATTTGAGAAATAGGAGATGAATTACTGTGAAAAAGATAGAATATAACTCTGGCATGTGAAGGAGGAATAGAAAAATCAGAGCAACATTGTTTGCTATTTTCATGCAATGATTGAAAAATTTTAGATATATCTTGTACTTTGAATATATTACTTTGAATAATCCATAAAAAGTTAACTAAGGAATCTGCAACTTTAAATAAATTTTCTTTTTCCATATTAAAACAAATCCTTCCCGAGGTGGTATATTAGTAAATTATAAACTATTGATAAATTGAAGACAATAGATAAGGATTATTGTAATATTTAATATGCTTAATAGGTTTAAAACACTTACTAAGTATATTTTTTTGTTTTGTAAAGATAATAAAAGTATGCTTTCTTTTCGATCATTTTAGGCTATAACCATGTATTTTCAACAGTTTAACATTAACTTTAAATTTGTCATTGAAAACGTAACTCAAATTTGAAGTTGTTTAAATTGAAAAGGTATTCTTCATAGTTTAAGATAGTAAATGAAAGAACTAATAATAAATTATATAAATAAAAATAGATGGAGGTTTTATTATGGAAACTAACAAATCGTCTCTTAAAGGAAGCGTGCAAAGATTAGGTAGTTTTTTAAGCGGTATGGTATTACCTAACATTGGTGCATTTATTGCTTGGGGTTTAATTACAGCTTTATTCATTCCAACAGGATGGATTCCAAATGAATATTTAGGCAAGTTAGTAGACCCAATGATAAAGTATTTATTACCATTACTTATTGGTTATACTGGTGGTAAGATGGTATATGGACACAGAGGTGGCGTTGTTGGTGCAATAGCCACAGCAGGAGTTGTAATTGGTGCTTCTATTCCTATGTTCTTAGGAGCAATGATTATGGGACCTCTTGGTGGATATGTTATCAAGAAGGTTGACCAATTATTTGAAGGAAAAATTCCAACAGGTTTTGAAATGTTAGTTAATAACTTTTCAGCTGGTATTTTTGGTGGACTTGTATCAATCTTAGCGTATACTTGTATTGAACCAGTAGTTACTGCATTTTCAAATGGTTTAGGAAGTTTAGCAACAGTAGTTACAAATATGGGACTTTTACCATTAATAGATATATTTATTGAGCCTGCTAAGATATTATTCTTAAACAATGCAATTAATCATGGAATATTAACTCCACTTGGAGTACAACAGGCGCAAGAAGTTGGTAAGTCAATATTCTTCTTACTTGAAGCAAATCCAGGTCCAGGGCTTGGTATACTTTTAGCTTATACTTTATTCGGAAAAGGAAATGCGAAACAATCAGCTCCAGGAGCTATAATAATTCACTTCCTTGGAGGAATACATGAAATATATTTCCCTTACATTTTAATGAAACCAGTATTAATACTAGCAGCAATAGCTGGTGGAATATGTGCAGATTTAGTTTTTGTATTAACTCATGCAGGTCTTAGAGCAGCAGCATCTCCAGGAAGTATATTTGCAGTATTAACTATGACAGCAAGTGATTCATATTTAGGAGTTTTAGCAGGTGTTGCAGTAGGAACAATTGTATCATTCCTAGTTGCATCAGTAATTCTTAAGGCATCAAAGGACAATGGAGAAGGAGAAAATCTTGAAGAAGCTCAAGCTAAGATGAAAGGTATGAAAGCAGAAAGCAAAGGTGCAAAAGCTTCAGAAACTGCAGTTAATGTATCAAAAGCTGATGTTAAATTAATAGTTTTTGCTTGTGACGCAGGTATGGGATCTTCTGCAATGGGAGAATCTATTCTTAAAAAAGCATTAAAAGATGCTGGAATTACTGATGTTGGAGTTAAGCATTCATCAGTTGATAGCATTCCACAAGAAGCAGATGTTGTATTTACTCAAGAAAACTTAGTTGAAAGAGCAAGAAAATCAGCTAAAACTGCTAATATAATTACAGTTAAGAACTTCTTAGATCGTTCTAAGTATGATGAGTTTATTAACACATTAAAATAATAAGATACTATTAACTAGAGTAGATTTTAGTAGTATAACTTACAGGCATTGGTAAACTGACTGATTTACCAATGCCATTTTTTGATTTGATAAATAGTAGAGATGAGGGTGGATGATAGTCAAACTTTAAATTTGTCATTAGAAATGTATCACAGTTTTGAACTTGTTTGAATTGAAAGGATGTTTCATATAGAGTAATATATATATTGAAAGAAGCAATAATTTATAGTAATTAAATAGGAGGTTTTATTATATAAAACTTTATTTAGACAAAGTGACTTCCAGCTTGAACTTTGGATAAACTGGTAGATCTGATGATAACGTTTATGATACAACGGGTTATTAACTTTAAATTAGCAGTTTTATTTAAGATGTGTGTATTGGATCTTCTTTAATAGGAAAATCTATTTTTAAAAGAATTTAAGAAATTCAAAATCTAATGACATCTGAAGATTCTACTTCAAGTTAAAATTAATTGTTATAGATATGATCAGTCTATCAATATATACAAAATAATAGATAAATCAGGTGAGATATTATGAATAATTTAACGCCTAGACAACAATTCATATTAAGTACAGTATTAAATGAAGGAACTTTTAATATAAAACGGCTTCATAAAGATCTTGACATAAGTGAGAGAACTATTTTAAGAGAACTTTCTTCTATTAATAAAAGATTAAAGAAGAATAGTATAACTATATTTAATGACGAAAATATGAATTTAAGTATTTCAGGTAATAAAGAAAATATAGAGGAGATAAAGAAATCATTAGATATGGTTCCGATTCCTTGGCTATTAAGTAAAGAACAGAGACAAATAGTTATTATATGTGAACTATTAGTTAGTAATGAGCCACTAAAAGCTTCGTACTTTTGTCATAAGTTCAATGTTGTAATGGGAAGTATAAGCCTTGATATAGACAACATTGAAGAAAGGCTAATATCTAAGAATTTATGTGTGATTAGAAAGCGTAGCTATGGGATAAGTATTCAAGGATCAGAGTGGAATAAGAGAAATGCATTAGTGGAGCTATTCTTTGATTTTAAACCTTTTGAAGATTTAATAGCATTTCTTTATGATGAAAAGGTTGATCCGATAGTTAAAACTTTGTTTAACATTGTTTTTGGGAATGAAGCTATCCAATTGGTAAAGGATATATTAAAAGATATAGATTTTGATTATCTTAAAGGAAATGATGTCAAATATTTTAGTTTGTTTATCCAAGTATTGCTATCTATAAAGAAGACAAAAAATGGAGAAATTATATATTTACCTCAAGAGATTAAAAATAGTATATTATCTTTAGAGGAATATAAAAAAATACAATATTTAGGCAGTGTTCTGCAAAAGAATAATATAGATATATGTGAAGATGAACTTGTTTACTTATGTTTATATTTAAGTGATTACAAGTACTTTTTTAACAATAAGCATCTTATAGAATCAGACATTAATTATGAGAATATTGCTAAAGAGGTTACAGAGGAAATATCAACAAAGATATATGTAGATATTACTAAAGATGAGCAGCTAATAAGGGATTTGACTCAGCATTTTAAACAAACATTTTATATGCTGAATTTAGGATTGAAAGTTATAAATCCTTTGATTAATGAAATAAAGGAACATTATTCAGAGTTATATAAAATTATAAAAAATACTTGCAGATTAATATTCTCTAGGTATAATTTTAAGATTCCTCCAGAAGAGGTTGGATATATAACAATGCATATTGCTGTTGCAGTACAAAAGCAACAGGCGATGTCAAAGAATATAAAAGCACTTGTTTTATGTCCAAGTGGCATAGGAACGGCAAGAATACTTTGTAGTAAAGTAAAGTCTATATTTAATGAAATCAATGTTATTGATGTAGTCTCTTTACATGACATTAATAGTATAATTGATAAAAATAAATATGATTTGATCCTATCCACTGTTCCTGTAAACTTGAAAACAAAACATAACCTGATTGTTGTTTCTCACTTTATGACTGAAGTAGATATAGAGAATATAAGTAATTTTATTTCTAACTTTAAAGCTAGTAATAATGAAAGAGAACTAGAATTATTTGCTCAAACAAAAGACAATACAGTAACAAATCACGAATATGAATTAGCCAATACGATGGTTAAGAATTTTCAGCTAAAAAAATCAGATAGTGATTCATTTATTGATTTAATAAATTATATAGTAGATGATATTCACAAGATTGATATTGGAACAGATAAAGAAGTAATAAGGGATCTTATATTTAAGAGAGAGGAAAATGGAAATGTTGTAATTCCGGGAACTCATGTAGCCCTTATACACACAAGAAGTGATACAATAACTTCTCCATTTGTAGGAGTGTATAGAATAAACAACCCTTTATCTATGAAGAGTATAGGATTTTCCACAGAAGATGTAGATACCTTTATAGTAATGTTTGCAAGAAGTACTGAAAGTAATTATATACTTAAGATTCTTGGAAAAATAAGCGTTTCATTAATAGAAAAGAAAGAATTTGTTGAAATGCTAAGACTAAGTAACACTATAGATATTAGAGATTATTTAATTAATATTATAAATAACGAGGAGGAAGACTAATGGAAAAAGGAATTTTAGTAAAAGAAGGAATAGTATTAAATGTTGCGTCAGAATCTAAGGACAAGGCGATAGAAAGAGTTGGTAAACTTTTAATTAATGGAGGATACGTTAAAGACAATTATATAGAGGGAATGAAAGCTAGAGAAGAAGAAGTTACAACTTACATGGGAAATGGGGTTGCTATTCCTCATGGTATGAATGAATACAAGAAAGAAATACTTGAAACAGGAATAGTTATAGCTCAATATCCTAATGGTGTAGACTTTGGTGAAGGCAATACTGCTTATATAGTAATAGGAATAGCAGGAAAAGGCGATGAACATATGGAGATATTATCAAAGATAGCTTTAACTATTCAATATGAAGAAAATGTTGAAAGACTTAGAAAAGCAAAGACACCAGAAGAAATAATGGAGATTATAGAAGAAGGAGAAATGTAATATGAAAGCAATTCAATTCGGTGCAGGAAACATAGGAAGAGGATTCATAGGTGCATTACTTTCAAAAGCAGGATATCATGTAGTATTTGCTGATGTAAATAAAGAAGTAATTGATAAAATCAATGAAGATAAAAAATATACAATACATGTAATGGATGTAAATTGCGAAGAAATAGTAGTTGAAAACATAAGCGGAGTTATTTCTATAAACGATGAAATTTTAGATGAAATAAAAGAAGCTGAAATTATAACAACAGCAGTAGGTCTTGTTGTATTACCAAGAATAGCTCCAACAATAGCTAAAGGAATACAACTTAGAAAAGAAGCAGGAATCAAAACAACATTAAATATAATTGCATGTGAAAATGCAATAAAAGCAAGTTCTCAATTAAAAGCAGAAGTTGAAAAATGTCTAAGCGAAGAAGAAAAAGCTTATTTAGAAGAATTTGTTGGATTCCCAGATTGCTCTGTAGATAGAATTGTTCCACCAGTTAAGAGTGAAAATATTCTAGATGTAGTAGTTGAAAAATTCTATGAATGGAATGTTGAAGAAAAAGCATTCAAAGGAACTATTCCAGCAATTGAAGGAATGAATTTAGCAGATAATTTAATGGCTTATATAGAAAGAAAGCTATTTACATTAAATACTGGTCATGCAATTACAGCATATATAGGAAATTTAAAAGGTTATGGAACAATAGATGAAAGTATAGCTGATGAAAAAATATATAATATTGTTAAGAAAGCAATGACAGAAAGTGGAATGGGCTTAGTAGAAAAGCATAAGTTTGATAAAGAAGCTCACTTCAAATATATAGATAAGATTATTGGAAGATTTAAAAACCCTTATTTAAAAGATGATGTATCAAGAGTTGGAAGAGAACCACTTAGAAAGCTAAGTGATAGCGACAGATTAATAAAGCCACTAATGACTGCTAGAGGATTTGACTTAAGCGTTGACAATTTATTACTAGGAGTAGGTGCAGCATTACACTACAATAATCAAGAAGATACACAAAGTGTAAAACTACAAGAATTAATAAAGGAAAAGGGCGTAAAAGGAGCTATAGCAGAAGTTGCTAATATAGATGATAATGACTTACTAGAAAAGATAGAAAAGGCATATAATGATGTTTTAGCAATATAGAAAGCTCATTTAAGGTGGATAATTATCCACCTTAAATATTTTATTAATAATTTTTAGTGATTTAACATATTAATAATTAATTATCTGAAGATGATTTTGTAACCAAAAAGTAATAATAAAATATATATATAAATATAGACAATTGAAAATAATATGATAAAATAGTCAAAGAGGCATAAATAAAGAAAATAGAGGTGATGAATGGAGAAGAAAGAAAATCTTAAAATCAATAAAAAGCGCCAGGACTAAGTGAGATTTAGTTGAAAGTGAATTTTTAAAGGGTTGGTTTTTATAAAAGGAATTTAGTTAATAGTAAGCTTTGATATAAGTTACGCGAATAGCTAATGAAATCTTTTTAAAGGAAACTCGACTCACATTCGTTCGCTGAGTAAATTCAACTATCCAAATTGAAGATTTGGAGTTTCATTTACGTCGACGAGGTTGGGGAGTATCGAAACTTCGGCGGGTGCCCCACGGTATCGCACTACCGTAAACGACTGGTAAAACTGTGAAGTGATTCACAGGACAAATTCAGTCTGGTGTTAAAACCTTTGTTTTAATTTTAATTTCTAGGATTACTATGCCCTTTTATAATTGTGCTAGGAATAAAGTTAAAAGAAGAATTAAAATTAAATATTATATGAAAAAAGAGAGGAAGAATAAATATGTGCGGAATAGTTGGATATTTAGGAAGTAGATCAGCAAAATCTTTTTTAGTAGATGGATTATCAAAGTTAGAGTATAGAGGTTATGATTCAGCAGGTATTGCAGTTGTTAATGATGGTAAGGTAAGTATCGAAAAGCATAAAGGTCGTCTTACTAACTTAACTGATAATTTAGGACAAGGTAAAGCTGAAGGAACACTTGGTATCGGTCATACTAGATGGGCAACTCATGGAGAACCATCAGATATTAATTCACATCCACACCAAAGTTCAAAGGGAGATATTACTGTAGTTCATAACGGAATTATAGAAAACTATCTAGAACTTAGACAATGGCTTAAAGGAGAAGGATACGAATTTGTATCTCAAACAGATACTGAAGTAATACCAAATTTGATTCACTACTATTATGAAGGAGATCTTTTTAAAGCAGTAGTTAAAGCTACTGAAAGACTAGAAGGAAGTTATGCATTAGGTGTAGTAACTGGAGCAGAACCAGACAAGCTAATTGCAGTAAGAAAAGATAGTCCACTAATTGTTGGTTTAGGACAAGATGAAACATTTATTGCTTCAGATATTCCAGCGATAATAAGCTATACAAGAGATATATATCTTTTAGAAGATAGAGAATTTGTTGTTATAAGCAAAGATGGCGCTAAAATTTTAAGCGCTGATGGAAGTGAAATAAAGAAAGATGTTTTCAAAGTAACTTGGAATGAAGATGCTGCTGAAAAAGGTGGATATGATTCATTCATGTTAAAGGAAATCAACGAGCAACCAAAAGCTATTAGAGATACAATGGCATCAAGATTATCAATGAGCCATGATATCACTTTTGGAGACTTTAAGTTATCAAAAGAGGATCTTAATAATATAGATAGAATATTTATAGTAGCTTGTGGAACTGCATATAATGCAGGACTCATGGGAAGAGTAGCAATTGAAAAATTAGCAAGAATTCCAGTTGAAGTTGATATAGCATCAGAATTTAGATATAAAGACCCATTAGTAACTGATAAATCCCTTGTAATAACATTAAGTCAATCAGGAGAAACTGCTGATACATTAGCGGTTCTTAGAGATTGTAAGAAAGCTGGAGCTAAAACTTTAGCTATAACAAATGTTGTGGGAAGTACAATTTCTAGAGAAGCTGACGACGTATTATATACAATGGCAGGTCCAGAAATTGCAGTAGCTTCTACTAAAGCATATACAACACAAGTTGTTGTTATGTATATGATGGCAATGTATTTCAGTGAATTAAAGGGATTAATGACTAAGGAATTAGAAAAAGAGTTAAAAGAAGCATTATTATTAGTACCTGAAAAAGTTCAAGTGATTTTAGATAAAGCAAGTGAAGTAGAAGAAATTGCAAATCTTTTAACTGATGAAACAGATGTATTCTATTTAGGTAGAGGTGCTGACTATGCATTATCTATAGAAGCATCATTAAAGCTTAAAGAAATTTCATATATTCATTCAGAAGCATATGCTGGTGGAGAATTAAAACATGGAACAATTGCTTTAATAGAAGAAGGAACTAAAGTAATAGCATTATTAACTCAAAAATCATTAAGAGAAAAAATGGTAAGTAATATAGTTGAAGTTAAAGCTAGAGGAGCAGAAGTAATTGCAATTGCTTACGAAAATGATGTATTAGATGAATCAATTTTCGATAAAGTAATTAGGATTCCAGAACTTCTTAACTTAGTTTCACCAATAGTTGCTGTAGTTGCATTACAACTTTTAGCTTACTATACAGCTAGAAATAAAGGTTGCGATATAGACAAGCCAAGAAACTTAGCTAAATCAGTAACAGTTGAATAATTTAAAACAATTTATATTGAGCATGAAGAAAGCAGGGGCAATCCTGAATCTTCATGCTTCTTTTATTTTGGAAACTAATTATAGTAAAGAATATTTAGTGGGGATTAAGATTCAAGATGTTTCGTCTAAGGGAAGGGGGGCAGGAATAAAGGTAGTAAGAGCAGCAGACAAAATTAATCTTTATTCAGCATTCCTACATAGCCATTTTTAAAATAAGATCTAAATAAATAAGACATTTTCTCTGAATCATGAGTACAGTTTGACTTTAACCACCAATCAATAGTACCGATTAAAGCATTAGCGGTAAATAAGAACGCCATTTCTTGAATCTCTGGTGAGCAGTCTTCTTTATTCATTATGAAAGAGCTTCGTAAATTTTCACGTTCTCTAAACATTGAGATAATGTGGCTACGAAGTCTAGATATGAACCATATGTTACATGAATCATCCAGCATTGCCAAATATAATCGACTGTTTTCAGCAAAGTGTTCAAATAGTTTCACCCATGGATCAGATCTTTGTTCTTCATTAAGATACTTAAGGCTGGATTTTGGAGGGCCTAAATCTTTCTTCATTATTTCCATTGCGTCTTCAAAAATTTTTAGTACAACATCGTATTTATCTTGATAATACCTATAAAAAGTAGAACGATTAATCATAGCTCTATTAGTGATATCACCAACTGTAATGTTATCAAAGTGTTTTTCAGAAATAAGATCAATAAGTGCATCCCTTATTTGTTGATGTGTCCGTTTTGTTCGAATATCATGTTTATTCTGCAACATTTTCACTCCTTTGTTGTATATAAAACAAACTATAAGTATTGTTGGTTGAATACAAATCTGTATCTGATATATTTTAATTATAGCAACAACGTGTTACATAAACAATAAATACTGTAAAGGAGAATTACTATGAATAATTTGATTTTTAAAGACGATCAATTTGCATCAAAGGTATTGGGACTTCTTGGAGACACTGCTTTCAAAGCTGCAGATATAGGCGAGGTGGTTTCAACAGCAGAAAGAATTAAAGAAGGAGATTATGAGAGCTGGTGCGAAGAATGGACCAAAACAGCCAAGCGTTTGCAAAAAGTTGCAGAGGATAGCTATTCAGATGGTCACTTGATAAGTGCAAGAAAAGCCTATCTTAGAGCTTCTAATTATTATAGAATTGCAGAATTCTACCTTCATGAAAATCCAGAGAATCCAAAGATAGATGAGTTATACAACGCAAGCTTAGATTGCTTTTCCCATGTTATGAAACTTAATAAGCCTCTTATTGAAGAAGTGAAAATCCCCTATGAAAATACAACACTTACAGGACATTTTTATAAATTAGAGGATTCAGAGGAGCCTAAACCAGTTTTAATTGCTATGACTGGCTTTGATGGAACAAAGGAAGCATTTTACGGAATGGCAATGGATGCACTTGAACACGGTATGCATTGTATTACTTTTGAGGGACCAGGACAAGGAGAGGCTGTACATAAACAGCAACTATTTTTCAGACATGACTACGAGAAAGTTATAACCCCAGTAGTAGACTATCTGTTTACAAGAAAGGAAATAGATCCAAAGAGAATTATCTTATGGGGGCAAAGTTTAGGCGGGTATCTTGCTCCTAGAGCAGCAGCTTTTGAACATCGACTTGCAGGCTGCATAGCTAATGGAGGAGTATATGACTTTTTAGGTGGATTTACAAGTATCTTTAATATGCCAAGAGAAGAATTTTTAAATTTCGCACTTTCTGATTCAGAGGGATTTAATAAAGCTGTTAGGGAAAAAATGGAATCAAACTCAAAAGCAAAATGGAGCTTTTCACATGGTATGTATGTATTTGGTGTAAATACCCCTGCTGAATTCATTCTAAAGGTTGGAAATTTTTATATGAAAGGATTAGCAGAAAAAATACAGTGCCCTACCTTAATCGTTGATTCGGAAAATGACAAGCTTCTTAGAGATCAAGCAAGGCAATTGTATGAGGAGATTACCTGCCATAAAGATTTTATTTTATTTACAGCTGAAGAAGGTGCTGAATTCCATTGCCAAGCTGGAGCTAAATTAATTGCAAATGAACGTATTTTCAGTTGGATTGAAAAGATCCTAAGGAATATATAGATAACATAAGATTTAAATTTTTATATTTATTAAGGAGAGATGAAAAATGTCAAAAGTGGTTATTTTTAAGGGTAGTCCAAGAAAGAATGGGTATACTACAAAATTATTAGATCAAGTAGCAAAAGGAGCAAAATCAAAAGGTGCTGAGGTTATTGAATTTGATTTAAATAACACTGAAATTCGTGGATGTCAAGGATGTTTCTATTGTCGTACTCATGATAGCTGTGCTGTTAATGATTATTTGCAGCCAATGTATAAAGCTATTGCGGAGGCAGATGCTATTGTATTTGGTTCCCCAATATATATGTACCAAATTACAGGTCAGGCAAAAACTTGGTTAGATCGTACATTTCCAATGGTTGAAGAGCTTCCAAATAAGTTTATTCCTAGACATCCAGGTAAAAAGTTAATAACTGTATTTGCTCAAGGAAGCTTAGATTCTAAAAAAGGTGCAGAAGCGATTAAATATGTTAATAATATTTTTGACGTATTTGGTTGGAAATTAGAGGATTGCATCCACTACTGTGGAACCGATGATGAAATATTTAATGAGTTATCTTTAAGAGCATTTAAGGATGGAGAAAATTTGATTGAATAAGTGCAGTTTGAAAGTTTAACTTTTGTATATAAGATATTGACATAACACCATCATGCAGGAAGAGAATTTCTGCTACAGTCAGCTGCTATAATGTGTGATTGCTAGCTGTAGTGGAAAAAGGTGGTTTTCATATGAAAACCACCTTTTGGGATGTTATTTTTAAATTAAAAACAGTTTATAGCATTAATCTATATTATAAGATAGAAGATTTAGATGGTGGCTTTATTGTCAGTATTTTTACTAACATAAAGATTGCGCGATGCGCCTAGACCGGCCAATAAGCATAACCCGGCAGCACCGATTAAGATAATAAGTGGTAACGTCCAGTTGTTAACCGCATCATGCAGAAAACCAAAAAGCATCGGCCCGAAAGCAGCGAGCAAGTAGCCTCCTGATTGTGCCATGCCGGACAGTCTTGCTGCCTCATCTGCATTTCTTGTACGAGAGCTAAAAAATATAAGAGCTAAGCAAAAAGTAAGCGCTCCGCCAATACCTAATATAATCATCCATAGTGCTGTAAGCTCTGTTTCTCCGAGGAATATCCCCAAAAGCCCTACCAAAACACATAGGGAAGCAGTGATAACTAATGGACGTTGATTAGCCTTACGCCCAGCAAGTACAGAACCAACAAACGATGTAGGGAGAGATACTAGTTGGTAAAGGGAGAGCATCCATCCTGCTTTGCTTGAATCCATACCTTGATGAACTAAAATAGCTGGTAACCACGCAATCATGCAATAGAGTAGCATAGACTGCAATCCCATATATACTGTCACTTGCCATGCTAAAGGAGATTTCCAGAGATTGATCTTATTAATACTATTTGCCTCAACGATCTCCATTTTATCTTTTTTTTCGTGGACGTCTTTGGCCTTTATTCTAATGCCATTATGAACCGTTCTTTGAACAATAGATATTTTTTGTTTTCTTCGTGTAATTTGAGGTATCCAGAGGATAATGGATAAGAAACTAAGTGCAGCCCAAATGCTTAAGGCTACTCCCCATCCTAATCCTGATTCTGAAGCAACGGGGACACTGATACCGGATGCTATAGCGCCAAAAAGGCCCATGGAAGCAGTATAGATGCCCGTCATTACACCGACCCGTTCAGGGAATTCGTGTTTTATTAAGCTGGGAATCAGCACATTACCTACAGAAATGGATAATCCAAGGATTACTGTACCAAGAAACAGTCCTAAATCTCCAAACAACGAACGTAATATAATTCCCAAAGTCAGGAAAATAAGTGACCAAAAAAGCACTAACTTAGTGCCAAATTTTCGCGCCAAATTTGGAGCGAAAGGTGAAAATCCTGCAAAAGCGAATAACGGAAGTGTTGTAATCATACCCGCTAATGTATTTGAAATATGTAAGCTTCTACGAATTTCATCGATCAACGGGCCAACTGCTGTTAAAGGTGCACGCAAATTCGCTGCAGTAAATGTAATTACGATTATCAGCATTATTTGTATAGATCTTCTTGAATATGGATGTAGGTTCTTTTTGTGTTCATTACGTAATTGATTCATTTATATAGTTTCTCCTTAAAATTATCATATGTTTATACTTGATTTAAATATTTTTTTAAAGCAAAAGTAGCTTCATCACTGATAATATGCTCCATTTTGCAGGCATCTTCACTTGCTGTTTGCTCATTAACATTGCAATAGGCAATTAAGAATTGTTTTATTAGCTGAAACTTAGCTATAATTATTTGACCTTGTTTACGTCCTTCATCAGTGAGATGGATTTCCCCGCCTAAAGGCTTAACAACTAATCCGGCCTCTTGCAAGATAGCCACAGCATTATTAATACTTGGCTTTGAAAATCCTAAATAAGCAGCAAGGTCAATCGAACGTACCGATTGTGTTTTTTCAGATAACTTATATATGGCTTTTAAATATTCTTCTTTTGAAGGACTAAGTTTTTTCTGGGAATAACGCCTATTTTGATACATCACTGATCCTCCTTGCATTAATTATAGATTAAAGCGTATTGGTGGTATACACTTTGGTATAATTCTTCATTTGTCTTATTTTTTAGAGCCCATCAAATTTATTATTTTCCAATTTGTTATTGGAAAGATTCGTTGGTGGAAATATCGGACATTCATATGGATAAGAACCAAAGAGAACGCATGAGGATAAAGAAGTATAGATAGCCCATAAACTCATTTCAGTAGTCCATAAACCTCTTTCATCAGCATTAAGTGTTTTATGTTTATGCTTTCTCTTACTCACTTTACTATTATCAAAACTCAGAAATGACTTTAATGATTTTTTCTTTTTCATATTATATCCTCCTAACTTAATTGTGATGAAAAGTGTATAGCATCCATACACATGTATAAAATTTTAATTGAAAAATTTAATTTTGCTTATCATGAATGAGAAAAATTCCAATTCATGTTTGGAGGCATTTTGTGGTTCATATCTAACTATATTTGCAACAATAGAATGGTAGTTCACATAGTTACTATGAGTTTCCTGCTTTGATTATAGATAAATGGTGTATGGTTGCCATATGCTTGGGGATAATTGTTTATATATTCACTTATATATTTTGCAATTATCAGAAGTCATATCTGACCTCTGATAATTTTCTCTTTTTGATATTAGCATTTTCTAGCTTAAATTATAATAAAAATGAATATAGAAGCCATACACTTGCGTAAAGTATTTATTCATCAAAGTTTTCATTAAAAGATTTAACTTTGTTTATCATAGACGATAAAAAGTTTGACAAAAATTCTAATTCATATTCGGAAGAATTTTGTAGCTCATCTTCAAACATACTGTTCAAAATAGAATGATAGTACATATGGTTACTATGAGCTTTTTTACCTTTTTCACTCAGACTCAACGAATATCTAGATAAATTAAGATTATCAATTTCCTTTACAACCAGAGCCTTTCTCTCTAGCTTTTTGAGGATTTCGGAAACAGACCCTTTTGTTACTCCTAGAATATCTGCTAATCCACCAACATGAATACCAGGATGTTCAGCAATGGCCTTTATTATATGAATTTCAGAGTGAAAAATTGGCACATCAGTTCCGAAATAGCGTGTCTTTTTATCAAGATCGATTAAGGCAAATGCTAAATCAAGAGAATCATATGCAATTTTATGTTTGTTATCTATAAATCTATCCATGCCAATAGTATATGGCTACCATACGCTTTTGTCAAGTGACTGTTGAATTAATATTTCTTATATTGTAACGAAATGATATATAGTAGAGCAAATGCTAAAAGCCACTTTTGTAAAAGGGGAAAAAATATTTTAAAAATAGGTTTACAAATTTGCTAAAAAATAATATTTCATATATATGGATGAAATAAAATTTAAAGGAAATTCATTAACATGAAAGAGAAAAGATATACACATTAAAAAAGGCAGCTATGCTGCATATAAGAACAGTTTTATTAATATATTTGTAGCATAAATTGCTTTTAGAGGAATTTATAAATGTGAAATTCATATGATAAATATACAAAATATAATAGGAATATACAATCAGCTTAAATGTAAATTGATATAATAAGGCTAAATCGAAGGTATTACTCATGAGTATAAAAATAAATAATTTATTTAAGGTGGGAAAATTATATGCTAGAAAAGAATTTAAACGAAATCTTAAAGAAAAGGTTTAATAAGATAGTGAGAGAAGCGAGTAATGAAGAAATCTATTTAGCATTATTAGAGTTAACAAAAGGAACTATTAAGAAAAAGGGTGTTAATAAAGGTAAAAGAAAATTATATTATATTTCTGCTGAATTTTTAATTGGTAAATTACTATCAAATAACTTAATTAACTTAGGTCTTTATAAAGATATTAAAGATATTTTAGGTAGAAATGGTAAAGAATTAGCTGAAATTGAAGAAGTTGAATTAGAACCCTCATTAGGAAATGGCGGACTTGGAAGATTAGCAGCTTGCTTCATAGATTCTATTGCAACTTTAGGTTTAAATGCAGATGGTGTAGGATTAAACTATCATTTCGGATTATTCAAACAAGTTTTTGAAGACCATAAGCAAAAGGCTGTTAAGAATCCATGGATAACAAGTGAAGGTTGGTTAAATAAATCTGATATTAAGTTTGAAGTTCCATTTGCAGGATTCACAGTCACTTCAACACTTTATGATATAGATGTAACTGGATATGATCAAGAAGTATCAAATAAACTTCGTCTATTTGATGTAGATACAATAGATGAAACTTTAGTTAAAGAAGGAATTGATTTTGACAAAGAAGATATTAAGAAGAACTTAACATTATTCTTATATCCTGATGATAGTGATGAGGCTGGACGCTTATTAAGAATATATCAACAATATTTTATGGTTAGCAATGCTGCACAATTAATATTACTTGAAGCAGATAAAAATGGGTATGATCTTCATAAATTACATGAACATGTTGTTGTTCAAATCAATGATACGCATCCATCTATGGTTATTCCTGAATTGATAAGGCTGCTTGGAGAAAGAGGAATACCTATGTCAGAAGCCATTGAAATAGTATCTAAGACTTGTGCTTATACTAATCATACAATATTAGCAGAAGCTTTAGAAAAGTGGCCAATAGCTTATTTGCAAAAGGTTGTTCCACACTTATTACCAATTATCAGAGAATTGGACAATCAAGTTAAACTTAAATTTAAAGATGAAAAAGTTGCTATTATAGATGAAGATATGAGAGTGCATATGGCTCATATGGATATTCACTATGGATATAGCGTAAATGGTGTTGCAGCTCTCCATACTGATATATTGAAAGAAGAAGAGCTAAAGCCATTCTATGATATATATCCAGAGAAATTCAATAATAAAACTAATGGAATAACCTTCAGAAGATGGTTAATTCATTGTAATAACAAACTTGCTAGTTATATTTCAGAGCTTATTGGAGATGGATATAAGAAAGATGCTGCTAAGCTAGAAGAATTAGCGAAGTTCATAAATGATGAGATAGTGTTAAATAAGATTGGGGAAATTAAAAAAGAAAATAAGATTGAATTAAAGGAATATTTAAAAGAAACACAAGGGATAGAAATTGATGAAAATTCTATCTTCGATATTCAAATCAAAAGGCTTCATGAGTATAAGAGACAACAAATGAATGCACTTTATATCATTTATAAGTATCTAGATATAAAGAAAGGAAATAAGCCAACTACTCCTATAACAATGATATTTGGAGCTAAGGCTGCGCCAGCTTATGTAATTGCACAAGATATAATTCATGTTATTCTTTGTCTGCAAGAAATAATTAATAATAATCCAGAAGTTAATAAATATTTAAAAGTTGTTATGGTTGAAAACTATAACGTGACTAAGGCTTCTAAGTTAATACCTGCTTGTGATGTTTCAGAGCAAATCTCGCTTGCATCTAAAGAAGCATCAGGTACTGGTAACATGAAGTTTATGCTAAATGGTGCATTAACTTTAGGAACCGAAGATGGAGCTAATGTTGAAATTCATGAATTAGTTGGAGATGATAATATCTATATATTTGGTGAATCTTCTGAAAAAGTTATCGAGCATTATAAGAATGCAGATTATGTTTCTAAGGAATTCTATAAAAAGCCAGCAATCAAAGAATTGGTTGACTTTATCATAAGTGATGACATGATAAAAGTTGGTGATGAAGAAAATCTTACAAGACTTCATAAAGAATTAGTTAATAAAGACTGGTTTATGACTTTACTTGATGTCGAGGATTATATAAACACAAAAGATATGGTATTTAAAGATTATGAAGATAGAAAGGCTTGGAATAAAAAAGTGTTAATGAATATTAGCAAAGCAGGATTTTTCTCTTCAGATCGCACGATTGCTCAATACAATGAAGATATTTGGAAATTATAATTTATAAATAGAATAATAATTTAGTTTAAGTGGTATCGATACCGGTTTGCAGCAAATTAAACTAATAAGAAAGACTAAAAATTTGAGTGTTCAAGTTTTTAGTCTTCTTTTTATTAAAGTAAAAGTTTGTTTATTATCCAAAATTATTGTTTCTATATTCAGAAGGTGAAACACCAGTAAATGATTTAAATACTTTATGGAAATGACTTTGATCATGAAAACCTAAGGTTAAACCTATTTCTAAAATACTGCTAGTCGTAGTTACAAGCAATACTTTAGCCCTATCAATTCTTATTTTTTTTGCATACTTCATAATAGTCATGCCCATATGTTTCTTAAAGCAATCTGATATATAGCCTTCAGATAGATTTAATTCTCTAGACAATTTTTTTAATGAGATTTGGCTTTCAATATTAAGATGTAAGTGTTTCAGAATTCTATTTATAACAAAGTTATCTTTTACTTCAACGTCATTTATAAGGAGATTAATGTATGTATCTATCATTTGTATTTCAATGGTTTGCAAATCTTCTATAGTGTTAAGAGTAGGGATTAAAGTATAGAATTTGTTATATATGGGATGAAGATATCTTGTTAAAATGCCATTTTCGACTATTTCTCTAGTATACATAGCATTCCAAATAAGCAAATCGTTTTTCTTATCTTGTATAGATATCTCATCGGAAATTTCATCTAAATGCTTTTTTTTAACTATTTCTAAGATTTGTGGTTTTGCTCTAAGTTTTATTAGAAATGATATGTCATTATTAAAAATACTCATATCTGACATGAATGAATTGTCCAAGATAATTTCCTCCCCACATTCCACTGATATTATATATATACATATTATATTAAAGATATACAAGCACAATCAAGTATTAGTGAGTAAGGCAGATGTAATTAATTAAGACGCATGTGGTAAATAAAGTATAATTTTCGACTTGATTTTATGATAAAAATTAATAATATTATAGTATATATGTAAAGAAATTGAACCCTCAGTGCGATAATAAAAAGAATATGTAAATTGTTATTGTAAAAATTAAGAGGGAGAATAATGCAAATAGATAACAGATTTGATTAAGTTAAATTGTTATTTATTCAATTTTATGAAAAGGGGTAATAGTAATGAAAACGAAAAAGTTTAGGGTTAACACTATTCGCAGCAAACTAGTTATTAGCTTAATAGGAATTTGTGTGATTCCCCTAATAATATTAGGTTATGGTGCCAATATACAGGCTAAATCAATCCTTAATGAAAAACTGAAATTAACAAGTCAGCAAACACTTTTAGAAGTAAACGATGGAATCAGTAACTATTTTGATGGATTCAGTAATATGATAACTATGACATCCACAGATTATAACTTTGTTAACAGTGATAAGAGTGAGCAAGCAGCATACATACCAGAAAGTCTAAAGAATTTAAAAGAAAGTAATAGTAATATTTTCAGTTCATATTTTGCAACTACTGATGGAAAGTTTGATATATATCCTAACATTAAAATGCCAGAAGGATTTAATCCCAAAGAAAGGCCTTGGTACAAACAGGCTGTAGATAATAAAGGAAAAACAATAATAACGTTACCGTTTACTGATGCTCAGACAGGAAAAAATGTTGTGTCTATTGCAAAGACAGTAGAAAGAGATGGAAAAGTCATAGGAGTTTGCGCTATGAATGTTTCCTTAGAGACACTTACAGAAAAAATAAGTACGAAGAAAATAGGAAAAACTGGATATGTTTTTATTTCTGACGTAGAAGGTAAAAATATGATAGCTCATCCCAATAAAGATTTATTAGGAACTGATGCAGCATCTAAGCAATCTTTTTGGAATGATGCTAAAAATAATGAAAAAGGATTTATAACGTATACCTTTAACAATGCAAATAAGTTTGGAGTATATGAAACTAATGATATTACAGGTTGGAAATTAGTAGCGACGTTAGATGAAAAAGAATTATCAAATGATACAAATTCAATACGAACTACAACTTTAATTATAGTAGTAGTTATATGTTTGATTTCGATAGTCTTATCTTTATTATTAAGTAAAGGAATAGCACATAATATTAAGAAATTAAAAGAAGTATTTGAAAAAGCCTCAAGGGGAGATTTAACTGTGTCTATGACTTCGTCTACAAAAGATGAATTTATGGATCTAGCTAATTCCTTCAATGAAATGCTAAAGAATATTTCAGAGCTTATGAATAATGTAACTAAATCATCAAAAACAGTTTTGGAAACGTCATCGAATCTTGCAAGCATGTCTGAGGAAGTAACTGCATCTATAGGAGAGGTTGCAAAAGCAATAGAAGAGGTATCAGAAGGGGCGACAAATCAATCGCAAAATGCTCAAAACGGAGTTTCAGAAATGAATGATTTATCTAATAGATTAGATAAAATAAGTGTAAATTCTAATGAGATGGATAAACTCTCAGCAAGTACCAAAGAATTAGGCGCTAAAGGATTATCTATGATAGATACATTAATAGAGAAATCGAAGAAAACTAAGATAGCTACAGGTGAAGTTGATAGTATAGTTAAGGATATGGATGAAAGTACTAGAAAGATAAATACTATATCTGAAACAATTTCGCAAATAACAGAGCAAACTAATTTATTGGCATTAAACGCAAGTATAGAATCTGCACGTGCAGGGGAGGCCGGAAAAGGTTTTGCAGTTGTGGCAGAGGAAATAAGAAAACTTGCAGAACAATCAAAATCATCAACAGAAGAAATCAAAGTTATTATTACAAATATTCAGAGTAAATCTGATACAGCAGTTAAAGCAATTAAATCTACAGAAAGTGTAGTGACAGAGCAAGATTTAGCAGTAGGAAAGACACAGGAGATATTTAGCGAAATCCTTAGATCAATTGAAACAATGATAAGCAAGGTTGATGAGATAAAGACTTCTATTATTGATGTTGATGAGAAAAAGAAAAAAGCGGTATTAGAAATTGAGAATATATCGCTAATATCACAGGAAACTGCTTCAGCTTCAGAAGAAGTAACTGCATCAACAGAGGAAATAACTGCAGTTATGGATAGGTTCACAAAATATGCGGATGAGCTGCAATTATTGGCAGAAAAGTTAGATGAAGAAATAAGTAAGTTTAAAATGATATAGGGAGAATCACAGGTTGAATTGGATGTAAGAATCTAATTCAACTTGTTCTTTATTTATAGGAATGATAATGAATGAAAGTTAAAAGTATCCTAGATAATTTGATTATTTAGTGGTATCATTATATAGAGAATTGGTATATTGGAGGTATGATTATGAAGAGTTTAAAAGGAAGCAAAACAGCAGTAAATTTAATGAAATCATTTGCAGGGGAAAGCCAAGCTAGAACTAGATATACTTATTATTCTAGTATTGCTAAAAAAGAAGGGTTTGTGCAAATTGCGAACATATTCTTAGAAACAGCAGAACAAGAAAAAGAACATGCAAAAAGGTTTTATAAATTTCTTAAGGATGATTATGTTGACGAGCAGATAGAAATACAAGCATCTTACCCAGTCTCATTCCACGAAAGTACATTGAAAAACTTACTTGCAGCAGCTTCAGGCGAAAATGAAGAATGGACAGACCTTTATCCAAGTTTTGCAAAAACAGCTGAAGAGGAAGGATATCCAGAAATTGCAGTAGTTTATAGAAAGATAAGTGAAGTTGAAGCACGACATGAGGCTAGATATAAAAAACTAGCTAAAAATATTGAAGATGGAACAGTATTTAAGAAGGATGAAGTAACTCTTTGGAAGTGTGGCAATTGCGGATTTATATATGAAGGCAAAGAAGCACCAGCTGCATGTCCTGCATGTGCACATCCACAAGCATACTTTGAAGTGTTTGTTGAAAATTATTAATATAGAAATCAAATAGACATACATTAAGGAAGCACTTATATTTAAGTTTAAATTAAGTGTTTCCTTTTTTTGTATTGGTATTTTTGAAAATTTAGACAGTTCATATTTACCGTGTTAAAATAAAAGAAGTAATAAAAATAAGACAGATGGTGAGTATATGATTAAAGCTAAATTAGAAAAGAATAAAAGTGGAAAAATAATATTTAAATTAAAAATAGACAGCGATTATAAAGAAAATATTTTATTTAAAAGAGCTATCATGGAAGCAAAAGAAATTAAGGGACGATATCAATATGAAGTACCTCTAAGATTCTTTATTCCAATATGTAAGAATGTAGGCAGAGAGAATTTAGTATTAGATAAGAGATGCATATTATCTTATTTGGAATTCTCAGATTACTATGATGAAAATTATTATACAGATATAGATGCTACCGCAAAGTATATGAAAAAATGGAGAGAAGAAGGTTGTCCTGACATTTATAGAATAACTATAGATAAAGATAGTTATGAAATAACAAAGGAGGTAGTCTTTAAGAAGCCTAAGGTAGTAATTAAGGACTTTAATTTATGATATGTATTTAAAAAGAGAAATAAAAAGGAATTATCTCAAATTAGAAGTAATTTGAGATAATTCCTTTTTAATGCATTTTAGTATTATTGGCTATAAATTGCGCTTGCTATTATATTAGTAATTTCTAATGAATTGCTAGAGAGTAAAAATTCATGTATAGAACTTAGGCTTAAGGATTTAAGTAATAGCAGATCATTAGTATTAGCTTTGAAAATTTTATTGTTAATAGTAAATTTAAAGCTACCACTTACAACATAAAAACAAATGGCTATAAGTTCCTTATCTAATGGAACTTGATGTTTGAATACACACTTTTTTCTAGGCGTAATATTTAAATGAACTAATTCACCATTATAATTCTCTCTTGTCATTAAGTTAAAAACAGAAGCTTTTCCATAAGTTTTTGTTTTCCAATCACCCATGAAGCTATCTTGTTCAAAGGCTTTTAGTAATTTCTTATATTTATTTTCATGATCAAGGGTTATTTTGCCTTCAGTAACCATAAATTTACGTGAAACATTTGTAAGATTGCTAAAAGTAGATTCCGGTATATCAATTTTAGCTATACCAAGTCTCCATAAGAAGTTCCTGCTTGCATAATCAGAATCTACTGGATATGTTATTAATTCTGTCGCCATTCCACCAGACCAAAATGTCGGCTTATAGCTCTTTTCTCTTATTAATTCAACATCGTAGTTCATAAATTACTCTCCCTTTATTTATCACATATTTTATGTTCATTATATTAAAAGATATATGTATAATCAATAAAGATAAGTACAATATAAAGCATAATTAATTTTGCTACTATGTAAGGTTTACTATTTTTAGATATATAAAGAATAGACATAAGATGTTTTAGTAAGTAAAATTAAAATAATAAGTAAAGTGAATAGCTAGATAAAATATCTATAGATTTATTAGTTTGAGAACAATATGAAGTTCATGATTGATATGAAGTATAATTATAGGAGTTGTTTGTATGGAAAACTTTATTAATAAGAAAATACTAAGAAAAGAAATTTTAGATAAGAGAAAAAAAATAGATGTAACAGAAAAAGAAAAAATAGATGAAAGAATATTAGAAACAGTTTATAGTAGCGAGTACTATAAATTGGCAAAAAATATTTTTGTTTATATATCGTTTGACACTGAAATAAATACAAGAGATTTTATAAAGGAATCATTAAATAATGATAAAAAAATTTATGTTCCAAGGACGGAAATTAAAACTAAACTTATGGATGCAGTAGAAATTAAATCACTGGATAATTTGTTGGAGAGTTCATACGGAATACCAGAACCATCTATAGATGATCCCTATATTGATCCAAACGAACTTGATTTAATTATAGTTCCAGGCGTAGCTTTTGACAGGCGTGGGGGGAGAGTTGGCTATGGAGCAGGTTTTTATGATAGATATTTCAAGAAAATTAACAAAGATAATATAAAAAGAATTGCCAAATTAGCATTAGCATATGATTTTCAAGTACTTGATAAAGTTCCAACCAGTTATCATGACGTACCAGTAGATTATATTATAACTGAAAAAGAATTTATAAAGTTGGAATAATGTAATGCCGGATTAAAATAAATAGGGGGAATATATGGAATACATTGAGAGTAATTTTGGTTACCTAAAAGGAACCCAAATAGAAAAGTACTACGATCATCTGATAAAAGCAGAATTTTTATGCGAGTATTATCCGATAGTTACAAAGATTATTGTTAGAAAAGTAATAGAAATGCTTTTAAGGGATATAGCGCAGGACAGTGGAGTTGATATGAATGTTTCTGCACTTACATTATTAAATAGTATTAAGTTAAAGTCTAATATTTCTTTTTCAGAAGAAATTTATAATAGTATAGAGATTATATTGGCTAACGGATATGAGAACATTTCCAAAAGAGATAGAAATAGAAAGATACCTAAACATCCAATAGAAATTTTAAAGATAGCTCAAAAGGTTCTATATTACTATTTGAAAGAAAAAGAAAATTTGATACTAGATATAAAGAATTTAAGTTTTAGTGCTCCTAGTACTATAGAATATATGAGGAAAGAACTTTTAAAGATCAATAACGATATTGCTCAAAGAGAAAATTTAATCAATAATCTTAGGGCAAAGATTCTTGAGGTAGATAGTTCTCCAAAGCGAATAAGTGAAATAAATAACATCATAATACTAATAAAAGAAGAAAAAGCTTATTTAGAAGAAATCCAAGATATATTAAATAGAAAAGTAGAAATGCAAAATAAATGTGTATTGAATATGGAAACGGATTATAAAACATATGAAAAAAAGCTTAATGAAATGAAAATTAAGTTTAATGAAAATGAAGAACTTCTTCTTGAAAAAGAGGGGCAGCTTCTGAAGGCTGAGATACAAAATCAAGAATTGAAAATATCGACTGAGGAGTTAGATGACGAAGATGAATCAATAAAAAGTATGAAAGTATCACTGGATGAAGAATTAAGAACATTAAGACACGCATATGAAAGTTTATTAAACTTAACAGAAGAATATAATAATATTGTTGAAACAATAGAATTTTCATATGATAATGAATTAAAAAAAGAATTGGAAGCTAAAAAGAACAGTATCCAAATAAAAATAAATTTTGAGGATGCTGTATTTAACGAGAATATAATTATTTACAATAAAAATATAGTGGAGTATAGAAGAAAAGCGTTAATATTTAAAGAACTAGTAAATGAAAATATAAAACGAGAAATTAGGCATGAAAAATTTTATGATGGATTTTTAAGACTATCAGGAAAAGAGCTTAAAATCGTATATACAATCATTAATAATATTACTTCAAGTTTCAATTTGATAAGTAAACCTAAGGAATTATTGGGAAGATATAATGAAGATAAGTTTTTAGAATTACTAAATAGAAATTTAGAGAATTTAAAAAACATTAATGATAATGAAATAAAGCTAATTTTATATTATAAATTAATAAGTTTGTCAAATGCTCCTTATGGGAAGGTATATAATAGAAGAAAGTTTGTACAGACATTGGATTCTATGGTAGAGAAAGCTTATGCTGTTTTAGTGCCCAAAAAGGATTTTAAAGCAAGAGCAATAAAATTAGATGCAATAAATGAATATTATATGAATAGAACTATATGGGCATTAAAAAATAAAGGCTCAAATACACATATTACAGAAGAGCTTATAGAAAAGATTTATGATATGGTTATAAAATTAAAACAGAGACCAGAAAATAAAGAGAAAAGATTTTACTATGAAAAACTTGATTTGGATGTTATGACGGAGGCGGCCATTAAATCAGCTATAAAATCTCAACCATATACATTTCTACATATGATAGCAGACTTAGCAAGCATTGATTCATATAAGGATATGTCTAGTATTATATTTCAAATTGAAAATTTAATTGAGAAAAGATCTTTGATTAAAGATTTTTCTAATGCTTATTTTATGGTTCTATTATATTTATCTAGCGATGCAGTAGTGATAAGTCAAAACCAGCAAGAAGAATTATTACCATTAGTAGTAATGTTAATAACGAGTACAAGTTCAGCCTCAGATAGTGATTTTATAAATTTAGAAGGTTATAATGATTTGGTTAAGTTGTGGAAACAAAAACAACAAAAATATAACGATATCTTTATGAAGAAAGAGGAAGAGGAAAATAGCTTAGGTCTAATAATGAGAGAAAAATTAGAATTAGAAATTAATCAGAAAGAATTATCAGAATCATATGACTCATTAATGAGAAGGTATGGAAGCTACGAGAGTGAATTCAAAAATCTAGTTATGAATTCAGAAAAAAGAGTTCTCTTGCCATCATATTTTTACTATGATGATTTGTGCAATAAAAAGAAGTTAGCAGAAAAGCATATTAATGAATCAAAAAATAAAATTGGAACATTGAAAAGCATGTTTTCTATAGAGGTTTGGAAGGATCAAGCGAATAAGTTTATTAATGAATCCAATATGCTAGAAGCTGAAAAGTTGCTAATTAAAGAAGCAAAGCAAAAGCCTTACTTTAAAAAAGAATATTCGGTTTTCTTAGAATTAGAAGATCAAATTCAAAAAGTGAATGAATCTATAGAAAAAAATAAGGAGATGCTGAAAAGCAAAGATGCACTAGTTGATAATATAGGAAGTAAAATTATTGACTTGCAGAAGCAGTTAACTACTATGAAGAATGCGTATATGGACATAGAAAGTGGTTACTAAAAGATTGATTTCAGATATATAATTAAGATTTACCGAGTATTATATTATTTTACAGAAAGAGCATGAGTCTATACTCAGTAAAAAATTTTGTGTAAACTAAAAAAAGAGGACGCCTTATTTACAAGGGCATCCTCATTTTTATATAAATTTTATAATTCTTTATTCTCTATTTCTTTAACTATTCTCTCGATAAACGCATCTAATTTAACAGCGCCTTCATCGTCATTCTTTCTGCTTCTTACAGATACTTCATTATTAGCAGCTTCTTTTTCTCCAACAACTAAAATGTAAGGAGTTCTTTCAAGTCTAGCTTCTCTAATCTTATAACCAATCTTTTCAGCTCTATAATCAGTTTCAACTCTAATACCTTTATTCTTTAAGGCTTTTGTAACTGCTTCAGCATAATCATTGTACTTATCAGAGATTGGTAATACTTTGGCTTGAACTGGAGATAACCATGTTGGGAAAGCACCAGCGTATTCTTCTATAAGCATAGCTAAAGTTCTTTCATAACATCCAATTGATGATCTATGGATTATATAAGGTCGTTTCTTTTCTCCGTCTTTATCTACATAACTCATATCAAATCTTTCAGCTAAAGCAAAGTCAATTTGAACTGTGAATAAAGTATCTTCTTTACCATGAACATTTCTAAATTGTAAATCAAGTTTTGGACCATAGAAGGCAGCTTCATCATCAGCTTCAACATAATTAATATTTAAGTGATCTAGGATATTTCTCATTGTATCTTGAGTCTTATTCCAAGCATCAGGATCATTGATATATTTTTCAGTATTATTTGGATCCCATTTAGAGAATCTATAAGTTATCTTTTCAGCGATTCCTAAAGTTCCCATTAAATATTGAATTAATTCAAGAACGCCCTTAAATTCTTCTTCTAATTGTTCAGGTGTAACAACTAAATGACCATCAGCTAAAGTGAATTGTCTAACTCTTATAAGACCATGCATTTCACCTGAAGCTTCATTTCTAAATAAAGTAGAAGTTTCACCGTATCTTAGTGGAAGATCTCTATAACTGTGTTGTTCAGCATTATAGATTGTATATTGGAATGGGCAAGTCATTGGTCTTAAAGCAAATACTTCATCGTCCTTTTCTTCATCACCTAATACAAACATACCATCTTTGTAATGATCCCAGTGACCAGAAATTTTATACAAATCGCTTTTAGCCATAAGTGGAGTCTTAGTTAAAAGATATCCTCTTTTTTCTTCTTCATCTTCAACCCATCTTTGAAGAAGTTGAACTATTTTTGCTCCTTTAGGCATTAATAATGGAAGCCCTTGACCTACATTTTCATCAGTTGTAAACAACTTTAACTCTCTACCAAGCTTATTGTGATCTCTCTTTTTAGCTTCTTCTAAAGCTTCTAGGAAAGCATCTAAGTCTGCTTTCTTTAAGAATGCAGTACCATAGATTCTTGTAAGCATCTTATTTTTTTCATTACCCTTCCAATAAGCACCAGCACTTCTAGTAAGTTTAATTGCTTTAACTGATTTTATTGACATAAGATGAGGACCAGCACATAAGTCTGTGAAATCACCCATTTTATAGAATGAGATTATTTCATTTTCAGGAAGATCGTTTATTAATTCAACTTTGTAAGGTTCATCCTTCATTAATTCTAAAGCTTCATTTCTTGGAAGCTCAAATCTAGATATTTCTGGATTTTCCTTAATTATTTTTTGCATTTCTGCTTCAAGCTTTTCTAAGTCTGCAGCAGTAAATGCACTTTCTCTATCGAAATCATAGTAGAAGCCAGTTGCAATTGAAGGCCCTATAGCTAATTTTGTTTCAGGGAATAGTCTTTTTACAGCATAAGCTAAAACGTGAGATATGCTATGTCTTAGGGCATCTTTACCTTCTTGAGAGTCAAATGTGCATATGCTTAACTCAACATCTTCATTTATTTCTTTTCTAAGGTCTTCAACTTTTCCATTAACTATACCGCAGCAAGCATTTCTAGCTAAACCTTCGCTAATTGATTTGGCAATTTCATAAATAGATAAACCAGCTTCTAATTCTTTAATTGATCCATCTTTTAAAGTTACTTTTATCATTTTAAAACTCCTTTCAAATTTAAAACAATTTTGTTTCGGTGACTTGATAAATTTTAATAATAATATTGTTAAAAAAATTTATTATCAAAATCATACACTTTTGCAAACAAAAAAACCTCATCTCTAATAATAGAGACGAAGTAATATCCGTGGTTCCACTCTAATTACCTAGAAGAAACTGATTAAAATAGGCTAAATAAATGAAACATTAAAAATCTTTCTAAAAATCAGTTAAATAGGTCACTTGAATTTATCGTAACGTGATAATTACGGGCTTTATTAGAGCCACTCAGAGGTGGTTTTCAGTCTAAATTTATATAAGAATAATCGCACCAACATATTCTCTCTCTGAAAAATAAGATTTTAGCTTACTGTCCTCATCAACGTGTTTATTTATTATATTAATATTCTTAATTATAAGCACCTGATTTTTAGATGTCAACTAATTAACAAAAAAAATACAAAAGATATTAAGAATCTCAGAATATATTGGAGATTTTAACAAGATTATAATAAGGCTTTAACCTAGAATTTATTAAAATCAAATAAAATTTATGTATATTAGGTTGTATTTAGTATTTTTTTCAGGAGGTAAAGATGAATAGAAGTATTAAAAGTATAAAAGTTAAAATTATTATGTTCCTAATACCAATGTTATTAATTGCATTTATAGCTTTGTCGGGAATAGGATATAGGTTTGCGAGTAAATCATTAAAAGAGAGTAACTTAAATGTAATGGAAGAAATGACGAAAACTGCTGCATCACGAGCAGATGATCAAATAAAAAGTGAGATTAGGAACCTTGAAGTAATTGCAAGCAATCCGATAATAACGGATAAGAATGTACAGATAGAAGAAAAAATTCAAATACTTAAACCAGCATTGAAAACAGTTGGACAATTAGAAATGAGCATAAGTGATAAAGATGGAAATTCAATAGATACTTTAGGAAATAAGAAATCAATAAAGACAACACAAAGTTTCATGAAATCAATAAATGGTGAAAATTCAATAACCAATCCATATATAGATCCAATCACAAAGAAAAAAGTCATATCATATTCAGTACCTATCAAAGATTCTTCAAATAGGATTATAGGAATTATTACCTCGATAAAAGATTGCAAAGATTTTGCTTCTTTAAACAAAGAAACTAATTTTTTGAAAACGGGAAATTTATTAATTGTAGATAGTAATGGTAATTTTATAGTTTCAGAAGATGAGAGCTTGGTAAATGAGAATAAAAATATAACCAATATGACATCTGATAAAGAAAATTTACAAGATCTAAATAACATAGGAAAAAGTATGACAATTGGGACTCAATCTGGAACAGGAAAATATACTTATGAGGGTAAAGAAAGATATATATCATATAGCCCAATAGGAAAAACAGGTCTTGCCATAGGAATTACAGTAGAAGAAAAAGACCTACTAAGTGCATTAAACAGTCTAGCTTTCATTGATATTATAGTGACTGTTATTATGACGCTACTAATATTGACTATTATAATAGGCTTCACAATTATAGTTGTAAACAGGTTACTTGGGGCAAAATATTATGTAGATAGTATTGCTAAAGGTGATTTTTATACTAAAGTTGATAATAAATATACTAAAGGTAATGATGAAATAAGTGAAATATGCCTAAGTGTAAGTCAAGCTAAGGAATCAGTAGGAAAAATGATAGAGGCAGTAAGAGAGGATTCAAATATAGTTAGAGAAGGTTCTGTATCATTAAATCAAATTGCAGAAGAACTATCAATTCTTACAGAGGAAATATCAGCATCCATAGGAGAGGTTTCTAATAATACTAATAAACAAAGCCATGACTTTGTACAGATAAGTACTAAGCTTGAAAACTTTGGTGAAAATATAACTGAAGTTAAGAATAATGTTCATTCAATTAATGAAGATATTGCAATAATCAATGATAAATCATTAAAAGGAACTAAAAATATAAAAGAATTAAACGGTGGAATTATAAGTGTTAATGATAGTTTCGAAAAGTTTTTAATCAGTATAGAGTATATACAAGGTGATATGAAAAATGTTAATGGAATTACGAATATTATCAATGGGATATCTGAACAAATAAATCTTTTAGCACTAAATGCAGCAATTGAAGCAGCTAGTGCAGGAGAAGCAGGACGAGGGTTTAGCGTAATAGCATTAGAAGTGAAAAAGCTTTCAGACAAAAGTAAGGAGTCTGCACAGAATATTTATAAGATAATAAATAGACTCATAAATATAATAAATAAACTTGTAGAAGAGTCTAAAAATATGGAGAGTGAGTTGCATGAGCAGAAGGAAATGATTTATAATGCATCAAGTTCATTTTCAGAAATAGCACTGCTAGTTAAAGAAATAGCACCTAAAGTATCTAATATAGATAGTGTGTTTAATAATATTAATCACAGCAAAGATTTAATAGTTGAAACTGTATATGAATTATCAGGAGAAATAACAGAGACATCAAATTCCTTGGAACAAGTAACGAATTCATCAGTGCAGCTTGCACGACTTGCAGAGAAAGTTAACAGTAGTTCTGATATTTTACTAGATAGAGCAGATGATTTGCTTCAAAAAGTTAATCAATTTAAAATCAAAGAAGAAGATTTAGCAAGAGATACTAGCATATCTGAACAAAATTCAAAAGCAAATAATCAATATGAAGAAAAATCATATTCCAGTGGGGGAGGAGAGTTAGACACTAAGAATAAGAGGTTAGAAAAAACGAATTTATTAAATAAGTTTGAAGACTCAATAGATAGTGATCAATATGAAAGAAATCTAGATCTTGATTTGGAAAAAGAATTAAAGGAACTATCAATGTTACCAGAGGAAGAAATTAATTTGGAATTTAGCAATTATGGGACAAGTGATTTGGATTTATCACTGGCAGAACACTTTGTTGATTTAAGTGTATCTCCGCTAGAAAAGTTGGAAGTAGATACATCAACTAAAGATTTTGGATGGGGATGTTCGAAGATAACAGAAATTAAAGAATATATTAAGCAAAAAGATGAGGGAGAATGCTCGGAGGATGATTTAGGAAGATATAATATATCATAGTTTCTTATATAAATATATCTAAAAAATCATAGTAAATGTATAAAATTTAATATTGATTTAATATATTGAATAGATGTATAATATTGGTAGGCAGATGTGGCGGAATTGGCAGACGCACTAGACTTAGGATCTAGCGCCTTTTGGTGTAAGGGTTCGACTCCCTTCATCTGCACCAATAAGCGGGAATGACTCAATGGTAGAGTGTCACCTTCCCAAGGTGGACGTTGCGGGTTCGAGCCCCGTTTTCCGCTCCAGTAAGAATATAAAGATTAAATTAAAATAACAAATATCTAAAACAAAAATTTGTTTTAGATATTTGTTATTTTAATTTACACATGGTTACTAAGATAAATTTAATTATATAACACAATAAGTTAATAATTGTCTTCAATTAATTTGTCTAAAGTTAAGTTAACAATCATTTCTTCAGAGTAAAATTTTTCACCCATTATTTTAAATATTACTTCTGATTTTTTATAACCTTCTTTATAAAGCTTTAAGTTTCTTGTAATTCTTTTAAGAGTGTTTCTTGGTATATTTAATTCTAATGCTAGCTCCTTAAAAGAATAATAATCTTTTTTTAGCATATCATATAATTTATTTTGAAGATCTAACTTATATCTATAATCAACTTCTTTGGATTGGTGGGGACCATATTTTCCTCTATGATGGGAAGGACATAAATATTTATAATTTAGTTCTATATCAAAGCCACCTTCACTTCTGTGAACAATATGATGTATATCAGCTTCGGCATTACATATTTCACATAAAGACAATTTTTAATCCTCCTTAGAATCTACCCTATATAAAAATATATTAATTATTAAAATTTATTTAAATTAAAAAAATAATAGAATTCTTAATATAATAATATGATAACTGTAAATAACTTGACATTTAATATTATAAAGTAATAAATAAGAAATATCAATTTGAATATCTATAATAAAAGTCTAAAATTTTGTAATAAAATAATAAAATGGGGATAATATATTAATATGTATATATTAAACAAATTTATCCAAGAATAAACAATTGTGAGATAAATGAGTTATAATATAATTAGAAAACAAAAGATAACTATTAATAATATATTTTATAAAATATTAGTTGGGAAGGTGAGTAAAGTGTGGGAAGTTTATAATTCATTTAATTATTGGGAAAACGTTATCAGCAGGAATAAGACAATAAGAGGACATATGTTTATGCAGAAACCACCAACAGAAAGAAGTATTTATTTTCATACCCTTATATTCGGAAACAATAATGGTATAAACAATATATGGGGATATTTCCCTAATAGAAAGTGTTTGATTGGGTATCTTCAGTATTCGTTCTTGCAGGAAGCTTTTTATAAGTGGATATATGGAAAAGAAAAATTAATTACTAGGATTCCACATTTAACTGTTGATAAGATCATTCGTGAGGGAGAAAAACTAAAGAAAATAGACAAAGAAGTTGCAAGTAATATGAGGATAGACTATGATTTCTTAAGTAGTTTATGGCATCTTCCATCTGAAAAGGCTCAAGCTAGGTTAGATAAATTCCCAGCAGAGTTTAATAAGAAGTGGATGGGGGATAATACAGAATTTTTATATGTAAAAATTTTCAAGACTCCAGAGGAGCTTGGAGAATTTGTAATTTCCTCTTCGTTATTAACAAATACAAAAGAAGAATTAGAAAATAGAATAGGTATGTCTATTAATGATTGGGAAGATATTTGTAAGAATGCAATAAGTGATCCTAATAAAGGGGAAGTATTCAGAGAGATTCTACTAAAGAAATTAAGTGAAGTATTTTAGCAAGTTAATATATAATTTAAGGAGATATAATTAGCAGATTCCAATCTGCTAATTATATCTCCCTTTTAATTATAAAGTACTATAAACTTTGAAAAGTATATTTCTAAATTATACTTTCAACAGAAGAAATGCTTTGAGAAGAAATTCCAAGCATTTCGCCAGTAAAACCAAGGCCTTCTTCAGTAGTAGCCTTAATATTTATTTTATTAATATCTATATTCAGCGCAATTGAAATGTTCTTTCTCATATTCTCAATATGAGGCAGCATTTTTGGCTTTTGAGCTATTATTGTAGCGTCTATGTTGTTTATGGCATAGCCGGACTTAAGAAGCAATTTACCTGTTTCTTCAAGAAGTATGATACTAGATATGCCACTAAATCTATTGTCTGTATCAGGAAAATGTTTTCCTATATCGCCAAGAGCACAAGCGCCCAATAAAGAGTCTATTATAGCGTGGATAAGAACATCTGCATCGGAATGACCTAGCAGCCCCTTCTCATATGGAATTTCTACTCCTCCTAAAATTAATTTTCTGTTTTCAACTAATCTATGAACATCATATCCTAATCCAATTCTCATATAATCACCTCATATGTGTTTTATTATTTTACTATTTTAACATATTATGAGGCTTTTTATATAAATAATTATACTAATTTAAAATACGTCTACGTTTATTTGTGGACATGTTGTTCAAAGAACTTGTCTTGGTTTTAATATAAAATTTAATGTTAAACCAAGAAATAAATCTATTTATATGAAAATGTATAAAGGTTATTCTACGTCTTTTTACAAAATCTACATATATAATTTTTCCTCTCATTAATAATCTCCAAAATATTGCTTTTAAATTAAATTTAGATAAAGAAAATTTTATAGATAAATAGCTTTATATGCTATAATATCATAGTATGAAGAACTTATACAAAGGGTTAATATTTTAAAGAGGTGTTAATTTTATGGAGAATTTGGGCTTTAGTAAAGACAAATATGTATTTTCATCCATGCCGTCAATGTTCTTAATAGGAGATACTGCGGAGGATATTAGAAAAAAACAGATATCTTTATTTATAAATGAATTAAGCTCATATAATGTTTTACTTAAAGATTTAGTAAATTTTCCAATTAAAGAAGCTGACAGAAATATAGCTTTAAATATAGCTTATTATATAGCTAGTGATGAGGATTTACTAAGAATAATCAATGAAAAGAGAGCTTTACCTATAGCTAAAATAAGTAAGTTAACTAGGATAAAATCTGAGATTATAAATAAATTTAGGGACTACATAATAGCTTATTGCATTATAATAACTAATTCAAATTATAAATTTATTCAAGATTATCTAAGAATAAAATTAAAAGAAGATAATCAAGTTGTAAGCATTTCAAGTAAAAATCAGCAACTATATAAAGGAATAGTAATAAAAGCTTTTAAAAATTCTGCATATATATTAACTTCAAAAGGAGAATTTTTAAAGATAAAGACTCTTAATAAATCAAAGGTTGGAGATGTATGTGAAGGAAAAGAAAAGAAAGGTATTAGGGGATACAAAATACATATATCAATATTACTATTTATATTAATATTGATTGGTAGTGGTATAACTATTGAATATAGGACAACACAGAGCATAATAGTTATAGAAACAACTTCTAATATAAAGATTCATATTAATAAGTTTCACAAAGTTATATATGCCTATTCGCCTACAGATAAAGGAAAAGAACTTATAGGAAATATTGATGTTTTGAATAAAGATGTTGATGGGGCTATATCGGAGATATTTGAATACGCATTGGATAATGAAATGTTAGATTTAAGTAGGAAAACATTAATAACAATTAATGGACAAGCTTTAAAATATGGAGAGCTTACTAAAACAAATAAATTTATATACGAACATAATATACCTATAGCTATAAATAATGCAGGAAATCAACAAAAACTACCTAAATATTCAACTGAAGATAGCAAGGAAGAAAAAAAATAACTCTTTATTTAAGAGTTATTTTTTAGTTTGTGCTAAAACTTCCTTAAAAGTATTCATATCATATTTTGAGCTAATATAAATTCTATCAAGTTTAAGAATATTATCATCTCTATCAGAGAGCCCTCTCTTAGTAGTAAATGCTAACGTATAACCTGAGTTTTTAGCTGCGATAACACTATCATCATTAAAATCTCCAAATGGATAGGCAACAGCTTCAACTTTTTTTCCTGTTATTGATTCCAAGGTTTCTTTTGATTCCTTCAATTCGCTTAATTGTTTATCATATGGAAGCTGGTTAAGCTTAGGGTGATTAACAGTATGGCTTTCTATATCTATTCCGTAATCAGACATTTCTTTTATAGCTTCTTTTGATAAATAATAGGAACCATCTAGATCTGATGTTATACAAAATATTGTTGCTACCATATTTAGATTTTTCAAAATTGGAAAAGCGTTGTAGTAATTATCCATATAGCCATCATCAAAAGTAATAACTATGCTCTTCTCAGGAATTTGGGAATTGTTTAATAAGTAGTTTTTTAGTTCATCTAAAGTTAATGTTGTATAACCCTGATTTTTTATGTACTCAAGCTGCATTCGAAGATTTTCTGGAGTTATTGTAACCTCATTTTCAGCTGGTTCTCTTACGGAATGGTAATATAATACGGGAACTCCTCTATTGTCAGTAATTAAGTTTGAATTATTAAAAGATCTTTCGTTTTGAATTGTGTTTTGTTCTATGTTGGGAGGATCTTTCTCTAATCCATTTTTAGATTCAACATGATTTTCATCAATACTTGTATTATCAGAACCATGATTAGAAGCTATAGAATTTTTATAAGATATATTGTGTGTTATTAGGTAAAAAGAAAACATTACAAACAATAAGCTAAATATCAAAATACTTAAGGAAGTTTTATTTTTGAAAAATCTTTTGTAAGAAATGTTCCTTGATGGTAAATTTCCTTTTAACATGTTGTTATTATTCACCTCCTTGTAATTAAAACAAATATAATTTTCTTTTATAATTATACCCTAAACTTAAAGAAAAACTACAAGACCTAATATAAGTAATTTGTGATATATATTCTAATTAAAATTCTGAATCTCAGCCTTAATTGAACCATTAGATTACCAGGGGGGTAAATGTAAATTTATTATAGCAAAATATTATATAAAAAATTTATTTTTATAGAGTTTGAGCGGAATAACTTATTGAAAAAAGTAGCATAATATAAAAATAGTACAACTTACTAACATTATCCACATTGGCTTGTGGATAAAATGTTATAAAGCTGTTAACATACATAATTTTACATGTTGGTTTTGTGGATATAAAATATATTATGTCGCAAAATGCATAAATCAGGGAGGCGCTAAAATGGGTATTATAGCTAATATAACAGGGCTATTAATAGTAAGTTCAATGTTATCCACCGCTTGTCCACAGGAAATGTTTATAAGTAATAAAATGCAAAGTGAAAGTAAATTTAAAATTGTGGATAAATCTATAACTAAAAATCTAAATTACTTAAAATTAGACATAAATATGCCTCAATTAGTAGGCGGAAATGATGAAAAAAGAATAAATTTGATAAATAATGTAATTAGTCAAGATATTTTGCCAAGAGCTGAGGAGTCTGAAAAAACAGCGAAAGAATACTTCGGAGAAAAGGGACAAGAAACCCCAAGGTTTCCATATGAAATTTATTCAAGATACACAACGTCAGAAGATAATAATCAAATTCTTAGCTTATATAATGACTATTATGAGTTTCTTGGAGGAGCTCATGGTATGACAACAAGGACTTCATATACAATAGATAAGAAGAAAGAAGCTTTACTAACTTTAAAGGAATTATTCAGTGAAGGATATAATTATTCTGACATAATAAATAAAGAAATAGAAAATCAAATAAAGAAAAATCCAGAAAATTATTTTGATTCAGGTAATGCATTTAAGGGTATTAGTGAAAATCAAAGTTTTTATATAAGAGACGGTGACCTGGTAATATATTACCAGTTGTATGATATAGCGCCATATGTATTTGGAATTCCTGAATTTAAAATTCCCTTAAAGCTATTTGATAAGGATTTTGTTTATTATAAAAATTGGGATTCGGGAAGCAAGAAGTAGGATAACAATTTTAATTAGATAGGTCATTAAATCATAAGCTAATTGACATCTCATGATCAACTTTAACTTATAGACTTAAAATAGATAGTAATAAATTATAGAACAAATTTAAATAAAAGACATATATATAGAAATTAAATCATAGCAATTCATAAAAATATACCATATAGGATTATATTGTCTATCCTGTATGGTATATTTTACTTAATACTATGATTTAACTTATTGTTACTAATATTTTTTAATTATTATAGGCACTAGTGTTTTGATTTCCTCTAAATCCATAGCCATCTGATATTATTCTGCCTATTCCAGTTACTTTACCAGTTATGCATCCTCTGCAGTGTGCAGGTGTATCGCCTGTACATATTTTGCCTGGATATAATGCATAAAGCTTTCTATATTCACCTTCAGTAACGTTAGGCATTACAACATTAGCACCGCTTTGAAGTGCAACTATTCTTCCGTTTGGAGTTAAAGATTCCATTGCAGTTGTTGCAGGAATATTTATATCAGGAAGTATTAATCTGGTTAAAGCCATAACCTTTAATGCTAGAGTAAGATTTCCGCCTTGAGCATCCTTTAAAGGTGTATCTTCATTTGGTATAAATGGACCTATACCAATCATATCTGCATTAATTTCTTTAAAGAAAAGTATATCACTAGCTATAGATTCTAATGTTTGATTTGGTAGACCAACAAGAATACCACTTCCAACTTCATATCCTAAGTCTCTTAAATTTTTTAAACAATTCAATCTTTCCTCGAAGCTCATGTTAGGATCCATATCTTCATAAAGTTTCTTATCAGTAGTTTCAATTCTTATTAAATATCTATCAGCTCCAGCTTCTTTAAATGCCTTATATTCATCATAAGTTTTTTCACCTAAGCTTAAGGTTAAAGCGACGTTTAATTTCTTTATCTCTTTTACTATGTTTGTCATTCTTTCTTTAGTAAAATAATCATCTTCTCCACCTTGAAGCACAAGTGTTTTGTAGCCATAGCTAACAGCTTTTTTAGCAAAGTCTAGAATCTCTTCTTCAGTTAATCTATATCTTTCAAGATTTTTATTGTCTCTGCGTAAACCACAATAAAGGCAATTTCTTTTGCAGATATTTGTAAATTCTATGAGCCCTCTTAAATGAACATAATCCCCTAAGTATTTTTGACGTACTTCATCAGCGGCTTTAAATAATTCTTCATTTATATCATCGTTTTGTAGTAATTCAAGTATTTCATCTTTATTTAAGTTATGTGTAATTTTAGCTTTTTCAATAATTTTATTCATAGTTCCTCCTAAGTTAAAAGAAATTAATAGCTAACTGATATTAGTATACTATACAATCTAACAACATAACAACATAGTAGTTTGTGTAAAATATGACATTCATCATAACTGGCTATTATTGGGGCAATGTTTTTTTTAGGAATCAATTAATTTGCAGAAGATAGTTTTTATAGGGCTTATAATAATAGGAGTCATAGGATTAAATTTAACGTCTACAATACATTAATATCAATATAAAAGAAGCCTTGTTATAGACATGTAGAATAGGAAAAATAATAACCTATTCTATCATGTCTATTATTTTACGATTTTTAGAAAATAATAGCATGAGATATGGATATGTACTTTGTTTTAATTGCAAATGAATATATAATTTATATTTTTATTAGATACCTTAGCAATTATTTTGATATGGGATAAATTAAATATTATTTTCAGGATAAACTATACACAGTTTGTTTATAGTAAGTAAAACTGCGATACAAAAGTAATTTGAGTATAAAAATTTAGAAAATAATTTTGGAGGTAGAAAATGAGAGTTACAAATCCAGAAGAATTGACAAAAAGAATAGAGCAAATAAGAGAAGCTCAAAGAGAATTTGCAAAGTTTTCCCAAGAGGAGGTAGATGAGATATTTAGACAGGCAGCTATGGCAGCTAATGATGCAAGAATTACCCTTGCTAAAATGGCAGTAGAAGAAAGCGGCATGGGAATAGTAGAAGATAAAGTAATAAAAAATCACTTTGCAGCTGAGTACATATATAACCAATATAAAGATACAAAGACCTGTGGAGTTATAGAGAGAGATGAAATGTTCGGAATAACTCATATCGCTGAACCTATAGGGGTAATAGCTGCAATCGTGCCAACAACAAACCCAACATCAACAGCTATATTTAAAACATTGATTGCATTAAAAACAAGGAACGGAATAATTATAAGTCCACATCCTAGAGCAAAGAATTCAACTATAGCAGCAGCAAAAATAGTTCTAGAGGCAGCAGAAAGAGCTGGTGCACCAAAAGGAATAATTGGATGGATAGATGAGCCATCAATAGAATTATCCAGAAATGTAATGGCTGAATCAGATATTATATTAGCCACTGGAGGTCCAGGAATGGTTAGAGCTGCTTATTCATCAGGAAAACCAGCTATTGGAGTTGGAGCAGGAAATACTCCAGCTATAATTGATGATACAGCACATATAAAGATGGCTGTAAACTCAATTTTACTTTCTAAAACTTTTGATAACGGAGTAGTTTGCGCATCAGAACAAAGTATTATAGCTATGGAATCAGTATATGATGAAGTTAGAAAAGAACTAGATGAAAGAGGAGCTTATATACTTAAAGGTGATGAGGTAGATAAGGTTAGAAGTATAATATTAGATTCAAAGGGATCTTTAAATTCAGAGATTGTTGGTCAATCAGCTTACAAGATTGCAAAGATGGCTGGGGTTGAAGTATCTGAAGCTGTTAAAGTATTGATAGGTGAAGTTGAATCACCTGAATTAGAAGAACCATTTTCACATGAAAAATTGTCACCAATATTAGGCATGTATAAAGCTAAAACTTTTGATGATGCCTTAAGATTGGCTTCAAGAATGATAGAGCTAGGTGGATTTGGTCATACATCAATACTTTATACAAATCAAGTAGAATCAGTAGATAGAATAGAGAAGTTCGGAGTAGCCATGAAGACTGCTAGAACTCTTATAAATATGCCTGCATCTCAGGGTGCAATCGGAGATATATATAATTTTAAATTAGCACCATCATTGACTCTTGGCTGTGGATCTTGGGGTGGAAATTCAATATCGGAAAATGTAGGCCCTAAGCATCTAATTAATGTTAAAAGAATTGCTGAGAGGAGAGAAAATATGCTTTGGTTCAGAGTTCCAGACAAAATCTACTTTAAATTCGGATGTCTTCCAATTGCTTTAGAAGAATTAAATGCAATGAAGAAGAAAAGGGCATTCATAGTAACAGATAGAGTATTATTTGATTTAGGTTATACTCATAAGATTACAGATATCTTAAGTGAAAATCATATAGAATACAAGATATTTTCAGATGTAGAACCTGATCCAACATTAAAGGCTGCAAAGTTAGGTGCAGATGCAATGAGAGACTTTAATCCAGATGTTATTATAGCTATAGGTGGAGGATCGCCTATGGATGCTGCAAAAATTATGTGGGTAATGTATGAGCATCCAGATGTTAGATTTGAAGACTTAGCAATGAGATTTATGGATATTAGAAAGAGGGTATATGAATTCCCTCCAATGGGAGAAAAGGCAATTTTAGTTGCAATTCCAACATCAGCAGGAACTGGATCAGAAGTAACTCCATTTGCAGTTATAACAGATCAACAAACAGGAGTTAAGTATCCACTTGCAGATTATGCATTAACTCCTAATATGGCTATAATAGATGCAGAACTTATGATGAGTATGCCTAAAGGATTAACAGCAGCTTCAGGGATAGATGCTTTAGTTCATGCAATTGAGGCCTATGTTTCAGTGCTAGCGTCTGAGTATACAAATGGGTTAGCTCTAGAAGCAATAAGATTAACATTTAAATACTTACCAGATGCATATAATGGAGGAACTACAAATATTAAAGCTAGAGAAAAGATGGCCCATGCATCTTCTGTAGCAGGTATGGCCTTTGCTAATGCATTTTTGGGCGTATGCCACTCAATGGCTCATAAATTAGGTGCATTCCATCATGTACCTCATGGAATAGCAAATGCATTATTAATAGATGAAGTAATTAGATTTAATGCAACAGATGCACCTAGAAAGCAAGCAGCATTCCCACAATATAAATATCCAAATGCAGGATGGAGATATGCTAGAATAGCTGATTATCTAAATCTAGGAGGAAATACAGAAGAAGAAAAGGTTGAACTATTAATTAAAGCAATAGATGATTTAAAGGCCAAAGTTGGAATACCAAAAAGCATAAAAGAATTTGGAGTTTCAGAAGAAAAGTTCTATGCATCAATGGATGAAATGGTAGAACAGGCTTTTGATGATCAATGTACAGGTGCAAATCCAAGATATCCTTTAATGAGTGAAATTAAAGAGATGTACATAAAATCGTATAATGGCAGTAGTAAGTAAAAACTATAAATAATAGAAGAAAAGGAGCTGCATCAAAATAATTAAGTAATTTTGATACAGCTCTTTCATTAATTTAATTATATAATATTAAAGGTATTTTATGCAGCCCTCATAGTTGAATCATTAACGTCTCTATCTCTATTCTTTTCATTTTTTCTTTCAATAAAATCTCTAACAACCTTAATAGTTTGTATTATTAAAGTTGGAATGAAAGCAAATAAGTGAACTAACATTAACTCATTAGTAGTAAGTGGAGTTATTTCAAATAATCCTTGAAGTGCTGGTATAAGTAAAACTGCATTTACAAGTACAACACCTGATATAAAGGCAATCCAGCTAAATTTATTATTAAAAACTCCAAGGGCAAAGATGGATTTTTTGCCTCGGCAGTTAAATCCGTGGAATAATCTAGCTAAACATAAGGTACTAAATGCCATAGTCATTGCAAGCCCATGGCTTCCTGTAGCTAAACCAATATGATAAGAAACCATAGTGAATATTCCAATCAGCAAACCTTGACTACAAATATCTATTATAAAATCTTTAGTTAAAATAGATTCTTTAGCATCTCTAGGTTTATCTTTTAAAACATCTTTTTTAGATTTTTCCATACCAATTGCTATAGCAGGTAAACTATCTGTTAATAAGTTTATGAATAATAAGTGCACAGCTGCAAATGGAACAGGGAGCGCAAATATTGATGAATATAGTACTGCAAGAATTCCAGAAGTATTACCTGAAAGTAGGAATTTTATTGAATTCTTTATATTAGCATAGATATTTCGCCCATTAGTAACTGATTTAACAATAGTAGCAAAGTTATCGTCTGTTAAAATCATTGAAGCAGCATCTTTTGAAACTTCAGTACCTGTTATACCCATTGCAATACCAATATCAGCTTGCTTTAATGCAGGTGCATCATTAACACCATCTCCAGTCATAGCTACAATTTTACCTTTGTTTTGCCATGCTTTAACTATTCTTATTTTATGTTCTGGAGATACTCTTGCGTAAACGGAAATGTGCTTTAATTTTGAGTTGAGTTCGTCATCGGACATTTTATCAAGTTCTAAGCCTTCTACAGCTAAGTCACCATCTTGCAATATTCCAATTTCTTTAGCAATAGCAGAAGCTGTAATCTTGTGGTCTCCAGTAATCATAATTGGTTTAATAGAAGCTTTAATACAGTCACTAACAGCTGCTTTAGATTCTTCTCTAGGTGGATCAATCATTGAAATTAAACCTAAGAAAGTATAATCATATTCATCATCTAAAGTGAGTTCTTTATTTTCATTAAGCTCTCTATAAGCAAATGCTAAAACTCTTAATCCTTGGGATGATAATTCTCTATTAACATTATTTATATTGATATTATCATTGTTAGTGAAGTGTGTTACTCCAGCTGAAGTTTTTATCGAAGTCACCCTATCTAGTAATACATCAAGAGCACCTTTAGTAACCATTATATATTTTCCATTAATCTTGTGAAGAGTACTCATTAGTTTTCTATCAGAATCAAAAGGAATCTCTTTAAGCCTCGGGTAATTATTTCTACATTCAATTTCATTTAAGGAGTATTTATGCCCTAAGTTTACTAAAGCAACTTCTGTTGGATCTCCTATCTCAGCACCATCTTTTGAAGTAGAATCGTTACATAGTACAGAGCTAGTTAAAAGGAAATTTGAATCAGAATTTTTAAAATCTATTTTAGTACTATCAATTAACTTATTATCAACGAAAATCTTTTTAACAGTCATCTTATTTTGAGTTAATGTACCAGTTTTATCAGAACATATAACAGATACGCATCCAAGACCTTCGACAGCCTTTAGTTTTTTAATGATAGCATTCTCTTTAGCCATTGATTGTGTACCTATGGCAAGAACAATTGTAACTATAGAACTAAGAGCTTCAGGAATAGCGGCAACAGCAAGAGCAACAGCAAACATTAATGAATCTAATAGATCAATACCTCTATACATACTTAATCCAAATACAATAACGCAGATACCAATTATCCCAAAGGCTAACTTCTTAGAAAATTCATCCAAGGAAACTTGAAGTGGGGTACTTTTTTCTTGAGTTTCTTCCATAAGAGTGGCTATTTTACCAAGCTCAGTATTCATACCAGTATTAGTTACAAGAACAGTAGCACGTCCATAAGTGACTAGTGAACTAGAGAAAACCATATTTTTTTGATCGCCTAAAGCAACTTCATCTTTGTCAATAACATCAGAGAATTTGTCCACACTTTCGGATTCACCAGTTAATGAACTTTCATTAACTTTAAGAGAGAAGTTTTCCAATATTCTACCATCAGCAACAACTAAGTCTCCAGCCTCTAGTATCAAAATATCTCCTGGAACTACAGTCTTAGAAGGTATTTCAATTTTAACCCCATTCCGAATAACTTTAGCATTAGGCGCAGATAGCGCTTTTAGACTAGCTAGAGATTGTTCAGCTTTAACATATTGAACGGTACCTAAAATAGAATTCATAGTTATAACAGCTAAAATTACAAAAGTACTTTCCATATTTCCAGTCATAGCTGAAATTATAGCAGCAGCAATTAATATGATTACTAATAAGTCCTTAAATTGTTCTAGAAATACAGATAAAATGCTTTTTTTCTTTTTTTCATTTAAGGTGTTTTCGCCTACAGAGTCTAATATTTTATTAGCTTTTTCGCCCGTCAGCCCCTTTAAAGTCACATCGAAGGTTTTAAGAGATTCTTCTACTGTTTTAGAAAAATATTTTTTCATTATGGCATCTTCCTTTCAAAGAAAAAATTTAATAAGTACATAATTAGCTAAAGTCTATAAAGTGAACATTTTCAGGTAGAGTTTAACTTATACCCTCAAGGGGTACCTCATCCAGAAATGTACAGTTGTTATACCCAATTGAAGAAGGGGTGTTACTGATGATAGATATCGGATAAATTAACAACAAAAAAGACTTTTAATATAACTTCAAAAATTTGAAGTTATATTAAAAGTCTCGTTACCTGTTAGGGTATATAACACCAGACTAACAATATAGTCGCGATTGTTGATGCTATATTTATAACTACTCCCTTTTAATGTAGTGATTTATTTTATGTAATGATTATAGCATTTTATATAGTTTACGTCAATACACTAAGCGGTATTTCATACGATATATATTATTTATATTATATAAAAATGTAAATAAGTGAATTATTGTTTTGTATGTATGTAAAATTATAACTATTGTTATAATTTTAATTAATATGTATAATTATAACTGCACACGTTAACAATGCGATGTTATGTATGTATATGTTTAAACCATAGGGGGAAGTTGAAATGAGATTAAAAAAAGTAAAAGATGTGAAAATCATAAGGAGTATAATAATAATAGTAATTTTATCTTTGATATCTACAATTACTATTGGAGTTTTGGGCTATTTAAATACATCTAAAATGTATGATGCCAACTTGACAATGTATAATAATGTTATTCCAAAACTTAGTGATTGGGGTGATGTTAATGGCAGTATGGGCGTTTTAAGAAATACTTTAACAAAAATAATAGATAGACCATTTGATGAAGCAAATGAAAAGACCATGCTAGAATTAAATGCGAATATAACGGAAATAGTAAATAGACAGGTCAAAGAATCAGAAAATAATTCAGAAGAACACCAATTAGTTATGAAATTTAAAGAAGAATATGAACAATATTATTCGTACATACCTGGTATTATTGATCAAAGAAAACAAGACTTAACTCCAGATAAAAAGATTACAAATGATGCTATGGGGGTATATGGAAATCAAATTGCTCAAGATAATAAGGCATTGGTTCAACTTCAAAAGGATAAAGCTACAAGCGAGATTAATAAATCTATGAGTGCATATAGAAAAAATATATTTATGTTTATAAGTATATTGAGTATATCAATTCTGGCTCTGGCGTTTATGTCAACATATATAATATTCATGATTAAGAATTCAATTAAAGAATTTGTACATAAAGTTTCGATTTTATCAGAAGGAAATTTCACTGTAAAGTTTGATACTGAATCCACGAACGAATTTGGAGTGATGCAGAATGCATTAAGCAAGACTATAGCATCTATTGCATCAATTATATCTACAGTAAAGGAAGATTCGAATCTTGTTACAGAACAATCAATAGAGCTTTCAAGGGTTTCAGAAAAAATGAAGCATTATATAGGAGATGTATCTAGTTCAATTCATGATATAGCAGAAGGATCTAATGAACAATCTGAAAGACTTATGTCAATAAACAATAATTTAAGTTCTTTTAGTGATAAATTAGATTCAATAACAAGATCTGTAGAGAAAGTGGACAAAAGCACTATTAATATTAGTAATGAAGCTAATATTAGCGATGAAAGATTGAGAAATATAGGTATATCGATAAATGAAATTGCAGAATCTTATAATGAAGCACAAAGGAAAGTTAATAAATTAAGTTTAAGTGTAAATAAAATAACAGAAATAACTAATATGATTAATGAAATAGCAGATGAAACTAATTTATTAGCCTTAAATGCAGCTATTGAAGCGGCAAGAGCAGGTGAAGCAGGTAAGGGATTTTCAATTGTTGCAGATGAAATTAGAAAATTAGCAGAGCAATCTAAAAGTTCATCAGAAGATATTAATAATTTGCTAGGTGACATAAGTTCCGAAACTAAATTAGTTGAAGAAACAACAGGTATTGCTAACAAGAAATTAGAGGAGCAGATTCATACAATAGCATCAACCATAGTTTCATTTAAAGAAATAGTAGAATCTATAGGTGATATAGTTCCTCAAGTTCATGAGATAAATGATTCAATAGTTGATATTAATAATAGAAAAAACAATATAGTAGAAAATGTGGAATTATCATCGGCGGTATCGGAAGAAAATTCAGCTGCATCTCAGGAGATATCGGTATCAGCTCATGAAATGGATAATTCAGCACATAAGGTTTCTAAATCTGCAGAAGAGTTGAAAGATATAATGCAGCAAATTACATCCCAAATTGAGAAGTTTGTTTTTTAATGTTAAAAATAGATAAACATAAATATTAATTTATCATGAGAATCTCTATGTTATTAGAATTATAGAGATTCTCATTTCTATTATAAATTTAATATATAGGAACTAAGAATAAACGACTTTATTAAAAAAACTAGAAACTCCATTTATGTAAGTTTTTATGTGATTAAATTTATTATTTAAGTTATAATATATAATAGTATTTATTGCGTATGGAGGTTTTTTTATGACAGGACTTGTACTTGAAGGCGGAGCATTCAGAGGATTATTTACAGCAGGTGTGTTAGACGGATTTTTGGATATAAAAGCAGAAATAAAGTATATAGTAGGGGTATCTGCAGGCGCTACTAACGCATATTCGTATGTTTCTAAGCAAAGAGGAAGAAACTTAGAGATAATGGAAAGATTTATGGATAATAAGAGGTATATCAGTTATAGAAATTTAATTAGATGTAAATCTCTTATGGATTTAGAATTTGTATTTGACGAGATACCTAATAAGCATTGTCCATTTGATTATAAGGCATTTTATGAATTTGATGGAAAGATGTTAGCAGGTGCTTTTAATATTGAGACTGGGAAGAATGAGTATTTTGATAAAGATTTATTGGATAAGAGGAATTCAATTCTTAGAGCAAGTATAGCAATACCATTAGTATTTCCATTTGAAAAGATAGATGGACAATATTATGCTGACGGAGGTCTTTCAGAGCCTATACCAATTAATAAGTCAATAGAGGATGGCAATGACAAACATATAATAGTATTAACAAGGAATGAAGGGTATAGAAAGGCAAAATCTAAAGCCAATGAAGTGACTTATAGACTTTATAAAAATAAGTATCCAAAGCTTGCAGATGTACTAAAAAATAGGCATATTAAATACAATCAGCAACTTGATTACTGCAAAGAATTAGAGGAAAGTGGAAAAGCATTTATAATAAGACCAAGTATAAGTATGGATATAAGTAGATTTGAGAGAAATAAAAGTAAACTAAAAGCAATATATCAAAATGGGTATGATTTGATTATTCAAAATAAAGAAAAAATACTTAAGTATATTGGATAATATTTAAATATAATATTTTAGAGAAGCATTTTTAAATAGATAAATTAGTATGTATTGTGAATGTGCTTAAGTAGAATAGAACTAATTTTAAAATCTGCAAATGTAGGATTCTAGCTGTTTTTGATGTATAATGTACTAATAAAATATAAAATTTTAGACAATAAAGCGAACAAGGGAGATATATATGTTTACATCCAATAGCAAAACACCTAAAGTATATCATCAAGTTATAGAACAAATTAAGAACAACATAAAAAGTGGTAAATTAAAAAAGGGAGATAGATTACCATCAGAAAGAGAAATGTCAGAATCTCTAGGAGTATCACGTGCATCAATAAGAGAGGCATTGAGAGCGTTAGAAGTGGTAGGGCTTGTGGAAAGCAGGCAAGGCGCAGGAAATTATATAAAAACTAATTTTGATAATTCATTATTTGAACCTCTTTCTGTCATGTTTATGTTACAAGAAAGTTCAATTGAAGAAATGTATGATTTAAGAGAAACATTAGAGCTTCGTTGTGCTAGGTTATCCGCTAAAAATATAGAAAATAATGAGCTGGAGCTTTTAGCAGCAATATTAGATAGAATGTATATAGCAGAAAATGAGGTCGAGAGTCTTGAACTTGATATTAAGTTTCATTATTTAATAGCGAAAACCTCAAGAAATACTTTGCTTATAAATGTTCTTGAAGTTATATCCCAGCTTATGGATGAATTCATTCGAAAATCAAGAGCGCAAATTTTACATACAGGAAAAACTAGGGGGAATTTATTAGAGATTCATGAGAATTTAGTAAGGGCTTTGAAATGCAGAGATGCTAATAAAGCTCATAATGCTATGGTAGAGCACTTTGATTTAATTCGAGAAGCCTATGGGTATAAAAAATAAAAATATACTGTTTTAAAAATAAGATGGATAAAAGATAATCGTCAGTGAGGTTATTTTTTTTATCCATTTTATTTTTGTTATATTTTAAACAAAAAATGTTAAATTATGATCAATTAAAAATATAAATTGAATTTTTATTAAATTTTATATAAGCAAAAAGATATAGAATATGAGGCACTAAGGAGTATATTGGAATAAAGACAATGTAAACATTTTCTGTTAAATAAATAACAATACTTTACAAACTATATTTTGGAAAGTATAATTAAGTTGAAATTGGTCATACCAATTTAAGATTGATATGACATGTTGAGAAAGAGGAGGAATAAATTAGTTTTATTGTGACTCTAGCAAAAACTATTATATATAGCGGAATAATTAAACTGATATTGGATTTTATCAAGAAGTATATTGGAATAAGTTTTAAAAGTTTGTTTATTCCACATTGTTTTGACAAGACTACTACTATTACTTTGCCAATCAGTGTTTGGAATTTAAAATACAGTTTTAGGAGGAAGTTATCATGAATATTTTAGTTTGCATTAAGCAGGTACCAGGAACATCTAAAGTTGAGGTTGATCCAGTTACAGGAGTTTTGAAAAGAGATGGCATAGACTCCAAAATGAATCCATATGATTTGTATGCTCTTGAAACAGCTCTTAAGATTAGAGAGAGCGAAGGAGGTACTGTTAAAGTCTTAAGTATGGGTCCTAATCAAGCTTTAAGTGTAATCAAGGAAGCTTACACAATGGGTGCTGATGAAGGTACATTATTATCAGACAGAAAATTTGGAGGAGCTGATGTTTTAGCTACATCGTATACAATAGCTCAAGGCGTGAAAAAGATGGGAGATTTCGAACTTATTATTTGCGGTAAGCAAACAACAGATGGAGATACAGCGCAGGTAGGATCTGAAATGGCTGAATGGTTAAACATACCACATGTAGCTAACGTTAAGGACATAGTTAAAGTAGAAGACTCAACAATCACAGTTGAAATGGATATGCCAGAAAGTATTGAAACAGTAAAGATAGCGTACCCATGTCTAATAACTGTAGATAAAGGAATTTTCGAACCTAGGTTACCTTCTTATAGAAAAAAACTTTCAACTAAAGACAGAGAAATAAAGATATTAAGCCTAAAAGATTTTGATGATAAAGATGAGAAAAATTATGGACTTAATGGATCACCAACTCAAGTAGAGAGAATATTTCCACCAGAAGTTAATAATGATAGAGAAATGTGGACAGGCAGTTCTAGTGAATTAAGCGGAAAAATGGGAGAGAAATTAAAAGAATTGAAATTCATTTAGGTATTAAATATTTAGTAAAGATATCTCACAAAGATAATTAAAGGGGAGAATGCGTTATGGCAAAGTTAGTAGTAAATCAAGAGAAAATATTAGATATTGATGAGTTAATTAAAATATGTCCTTTTGGTGCCCTTGAAAATAATAATGGAGTTGTTGAAATAAGTGGAGCATGTAAAATGTGTAAGCTTTGCGTTAAAAAGGGACCTAAAGGAGCTGTTGAATATATAGAGGAGCAAGTCAAAGAGATAGATAAAAGTCTTTGGAATGGAATAGGCGTTTATGTTGATCATGTAGATGGAGAAATACATCCTGTTACTTATGAGCTAATAGGAAAGGCAAGAGAATTAGCAGGAAAGATAAATCATCCAGTATATGCTGTATTTATCGGAAATAATATTTCTCATAAAGCTGAAGAATTATTACATTATGGTGTAGATAAGGTATTTGTATATGATGATGAGGAATTAAAATATTTTAGAATAGAACCATATACAGCTGCTTTCGGAGATTTTATAAATAATGTAAAACCAACAGCGATCTTAGTCGGTGCTACAACTATAGGTAGATCTTTAGCGCCAAGAATAGCTGCTAGATTTAAAACTGGACTTACAGCAGATTGTACAATATTAGATATGAAGGAAAATACAGATTTGGTTCAAATTAGACCGGCATTTGGTGGTAATATAATGGCTCAGATAGTTACTCCAAATTCTAGACCTCAATTAGCAACTGTTAGATATAAAGTTATGACAGCACCAAAAAGAAATGATGATATTTCAGGAGAAATAGTAGAATGTTCTATAGATAAAGAAAAGCTTTTATCTAAAATTACAGCGCTTAGTATAAAGAAAAAAGATGCTGAAGTAGGAATAAGTGATGCTGAAGTAATAGTTGCAGCAGGAAGAGGGATTAAATCAGAAAAGGATTTGGAATTAGTAAAAGAATTAGCGAAACTTTTAGGAGCAGAATTCGCATGTACTAGACCACTAATAGAAGCAGGGTGGGTTGATGCAAAGAGGCAAATCGGATTAAGTGGTAGAACAGTAAGACCAAGACTTATAATAACTTGCGGAATATCTGGAGCAGTTCAATTTACAGCTGGAATGAATAATTCGGATTATATATTTGCTATAAATGCGGATGATAAAGCGCCAATATTTAAGGTTGCTCACTATGGAGTTGTTGGAAACTTATATGAAATAATTCCAGAATTAATAGAAAAAATAAAAATGGCTAAGGAGGCATAGGTGATGAGTTATAAAGAAGTTGAATTAAAAGATTATGAATATATATTATCTATAGCAGAGAATGATTTGGAGAGAGTTTTCTTTAGAGAAGAAATAAATGAAGACTATAGCCATGATGAATTAGGCGGAATTAAGAAAATGCCTGATATAGTTATTCAGACTATAAGTGCTGATGAAGTTTCAAAAGTAATGAAATATGCCTATGAGAATGATATTCCTGTTACTCCAAGGGGATCAGGAACAGGACTTGTTGGAGCAGCGGTTCCACTTAAAGGTGGAATAGTTATAGACCTTAGCAGGATGAATAAAATTTTAGAATTAGATGAAGAAAATTTGACTCTTACATTAGAACCAGGTGTATTACTTATGGACATAGGTAAATATGTTCAAGAATTTGATTTATTCTATCCACCAGACCCAGGTGAAAAATCAGCAACAATCGGTGGAAATATAAGTACTAATGCAGGAGGTATGAGAGCTGTAAAATATGGAGTAACTAGAGACTATGTAAGAGGACTTGAGGTTGTATTACCAAATGGTGATATAGTAAATTTAGGAGGAAAAGTAGTTAAAAACAGCTCCGGATATGCACTAAAGGATTTAATTGTTGGTTCGGAAGGAACTTTAGGAATAGTAACAAAGGCTATTTTGAAATTGTTACCACTTCCTAAAAAGGCTTTAAGCTTGCTTATTCCTTTTGAAAGTCTCGAAAGAGCGATAGAGACTGTGCCTAAAATAATTAAATCTAAGTCAATACCAACAGCAATTGAATTTATGCAGAGAGAAGCGATACTTGCTGCAGAAGAATTTTTAGGAAAAAGTTTTCCTGATAAATCATCTGATGCATACCTATTATTAACTTTCGATGGAAATTCCACAGAAGAAATTGAAAAGGATTATGAAAATGTAGCGAATATTTGTTTAGAAGCTGGAGCTTTAGATGTATTAATCTCAGATACTGAAGAAAGACAAGAATCAATATGGTCAGCTAGAGGTTGTTTCCTTGAAGCAATTAAAGCATTAACTACTGAAATGGATGAAGTTGATGTTGTTGTTCCAAGAAATCAAATAGGAAAATTTGTAACTTTCACTCATGAACTTGAACGTACTGCTAATATAAGAATAAAAAGCTTTGGGCATGCAGGCGATGGAAATCTTCATATATATATATTAAGAGATGACCTTGACCAAGAAGCATGGGAATCTAAATTAAAAGAAGTTATGCAAATAATGTATGATAAAGCTAAAGAATTAGATGGACAGGTGTCAGGAGAACATGGAATAGGATTTGCAAAGAAAGGATATTTAAAAGAATCACTTCCAAGTGAATGTATTGGAATAATGCAAGGAATTAAATTAGCTTTTGATCCTAAGAACATATTAAATCCAGGAAAAGTATGTGAATAGAATAAAAAAGTATTTAATTAGAATAATAGCAAATTATAAATATAAGTAATTTAACTAGGCTTTATTTACAAATCAAAGCTGTTTCAAAATAGAAATTTAGATTTCTATCTTGAGACAGCTTATTTTTTATTTAGAATGAATTAATCATAAAGCTTTTAAGATTTAATAATTAATTTTTAATTATAAGATAAACTAGATAGCTAAACTTTTATCTATGCTTAAGTCAAATAGCCTTCAATAAATAAACCAATATTAGTTTAATAAAACTATATGAAATAATAAAAAATACATTGAAAAATAATTTTAAATAATATAAAATAAGAATATATTAATAGTAAATAATAATAAGTAATAGGAAAGGAGAAAGAGAAATGGATGAATTAGCAATGTCTCGAAGAATTAAAAATTTAAAGCAGAAGATGTTATCTGAAAAAAGATATGCATCTATCGAACAAGCACTTATAATAACTGAAACTTATAAAGAGAATGAAGATAAGCCAGTTATTATAAAAAGGGCATTAGCATTAAAAAATTCTCTTTCAAAATTAGAAATTGGCGTCGATGATGAAGAGTTAATAGTAGGTAACCGTACTAAAGGGGTTAGATATGGTGTTGTTTTTCCAGAGAGCGGTAGCTCATGGATTGATAAAGAATTTGAATCTCTACCAACTAGACCTCAAGACAAATTTAATGTGAATTTAAATGATATAGAAACATTTCGAAAAGTTATTAAACCATATTGGGATGGACACTCATTAGAGGATGTCATTAGACAGAGATATGGAAAAGAAATTGATGAAATTGCAAAAGTGGTAAAAATAAATCAAAAAGACCATGCTCAAGGACATATTTGTCCAAATTGCAGAGAGTGGCTTGCTTTAGGTCCAGAAGGAATCAAACAAAGAGCAATTGAAAAAATGAAGAATGCTACTAAAGAAAATAAGGATTTTTATAAAAGTGTAGTTATCGTTATGGAGGGTGCTCAAGAATTTATGATGAGATACCATAACTTAATTAAAGAAAAAGCTGAGTCAATCTGTGAGGAAGAATTAGTATCAGATATGCTTCAAGTTGCAGAGATTTGTAAGAATATCTCTAGAAGGCCAGCACAAACTTTCCATGAGGCAGTACAAGCAATTTGGTTTCTATTTGTTATACTTCATATGGAATCAAATGCATCATCATTCTCACCAGGAAGAATGGATGAATTTTTATATCCATATTATGAAAGAGACATACAACTTGGAAATATAAATGATAAAAAGGCTTTAGAAATAATTGAATGTCTTTGGCTTAAGTTTAATGAGATAGTATATCTAAGAAATTCTCATAGTGCTAAATTTTTCGCAGGATTTCCTATAGGATTTAATATTGCAATTGGTGGCCAAGATGAAAAAGGTAATGATTTTTCAAATGAATTATCTTTCTTATTCCTAAAAGCTCAAGAACATTTAGGTCTACCACAGCCTAACTTATCTGTAAGACTTCATAAGAACACATCAGAAAAACTATTGAAAGAGAGCATAAAAGTTGTGTCAAAAGGAAGTGGAATGCCACAGTTCTTTAACGATGAATCAATAGTGCCGTCTATGATAGACTTAGGAATTAAAGAAAAAGATGCAAGAGACTATGCAATTGTTGGATGCGTAGAGCTTACAACTCAAGGTAATAATCTTGGTTGGAGTGACGCGGCAATGTTTAATTTAAATAAGGTTTTAGAGCTTACTCTAAATGGTGGAAAATGCTTAATTTCAGGAGATTCATTGGCTCAAGACCTAGGGAACCTAACTACTTATGAAAAGTATGAAGATTTAGAGGAAGCATTTGCTAAGCAAATAGATTATTTCATTGATAGAATGATTTTAGCATGTGAACAAGTAGAAAAAGCTCATATAGATGTTTTGCCTTCACCATTTTTATCATCAGTTATTGACGACTGCATTGAGAAAGGAATAGATGTTACAGAAGGCGGGGCAGTATATAATCTGTCAGGAATTCAAATGATACAAGTTGCAAATTTAGCAGATAGCTTGGCTGCAATAAAACTTTTAGTATACGATGAAAAGAGAATTTCTAAAGAAGATTTGTTAAAAGCTCTTCAAAATAACTTTGAGGGATATGAAGTGATAAGGGCTATGCTATTAAATCGTGCACCTAAATACGGGAACGATATTGAATTGGTAGATGAAATTGGTGCTAAGTGGGCAAGATATTTCAATGGAAAGCTTAAATCTTATACAAACTATCGTGGAGGTAAATATCATACAGGAATGTATACAGTATCGGCCCATGTTCCAATGGGTGAAAATGTAGGAGCATCTACAGATGGAAGGTGTGCAAAGGCGCCTTTAGCTGATGGGGGTATGTCACCTGTATATGGAAGAGATATTGCAGGACCTACAGCTGTTTTAAAATCTGTATCAAAATTAGATAATGAATTAACTACTAATGGCGGCTTATTAAATATGAAGTTTTTACCTGAATTTTTTAAGAATCAAACAGGTATAGATAAATTCTCAAAATTTTTAAGAACCTTTGTGGATTTAGAAATACCACATATTCAATTTAATGTTTTACGTAAAGAAGATTTATTGGCGGCACAAAAGGATCCTGAAAGTTATCGTAGTTTAACTGTACGTGTAGCAGGATATACAGCATATTTCACTGAACTTGCAGGAGAATTGCAAAACGAAATTATAGCAAGAACAAGTTATAGGGATATATAGCATATGGAAAAATATTATACATCTTTAACAGGAAGAATTTTTGATATAAGGAGATTTTCAACACATGATGGTGATGGCATAAGAACAACAATTTTTTTAAAAGGATGTCCGCTTAAATGTGTTTGGTGTCAGAATCCGGAAGGTATTTCTCCAGAGGAGCATTTGATTCATTTTGAAAATAAATGTATTAATTGTGAGTTATGTATTAAAAAATGCTCTAATAAATCAATTATACGAGAAAATAATAAAATATGTGTTGTTCAAGATAAATGTACAGATGAACAAAATAAGATTGCTACAGATATTTGTCCGACCGGTGCGTTGACTATGGATTCTAAAAATTATACTTTAGATGAAGTTATAGAAATAGCACTGAAGGATAAAGTGTTTTTTAAATACGGTGGTGGAGTAACTTTATCTGGCGGGGAGCCATTGTACCAGAAAGAATTTGCAGTTTCATTACTTAAAATGTTAAAAGAAGCTGGGATAAACACAGCAATTGAAACTTCTTTATTCGTTCCGACTGAATATATAATAGAAGCACTACCTTATTTAGATACAATTTTTGCAGATTTAAAGGTATTTGATAATGATAAGCATAAGGTTTTTACTGGTGTAGGTAATGAACTAATCAAAAAGAACATCAAGTTTATTTTAGAAAGCAATAAGAAAGACAATGTTATTATCAGAACTCCGCTAATACCTCAATTTACAGCAACTAAAAATAATATTTATGATATAAGTGGATATATTTCAAGCATTTACTCAAAAGCAAGATATGAATTATTAAATTATAATCCACTTGCAAAATCAAAATACAACTTAATCAATAATTTAGATTATTGTTTTGAAGAGAATCCTAAAATGTATACTGAGACTCAAATGGAGGAATTTTATTATATAGCTTATTCAGCAGGGATAGAAAATTTAGTCAAGTAGCTGATTTATGCATATGCATTTATTGTTGAATAAAAAGATATGAATAAAAATGTTTTTATTCTAATATTCTAAAGTTCTAAAATTCTTAAGAATATATATTGTTTAGAATATTACAATATAAGAATATATATTCTTGGAATAGTAGTATTGCTTTATAGTGTTTATAACACATTTACTTAATTTAAGTATATAAATTAAAAAGAGAGAGGGAGAAGAAAAATGTTAATGTTAATTGATGATGCAAACTTAGAGGCTATTAAAAGAATTTATGAATTTTACCCATGTGATGGAGTTACAACAAATCCATCTATATTAAAAAAACAGGGTGGGAATCCAATGGAGGTATTAAAAGCAATTAGAGGATTCTTGCCTGAAGGTGTACAATTACATGCACAAGTAGTATCGCTAACTGCTGAGAAAATGATTAATGAAGCACATCATATGTTAGATGTCCTTGGAAAAGATACTTATATTAAAATTCCTGTAACACCTGAAGGAATAAAAGCTATGAAATTATTAAGCAAGGAAAATGTAAATATCACAGCAACAGCTATTTATACTTCAATGCAAGCATTCATGGCAGCAAAAGCAGGGGCAAGATATACAGCACCTTATGTAAATAGGATTGATAATATGGGAGCTGATGGAGTCCAAGTTGCAAAAGATATTCATGACATGTTTAAGATGCATGGATTAAATTCGGATGTATTAGCTGCAAGTTTCAAAAATTCACAACAAGTTTTAAATTTGTGCAAGTATGGAATTGGATCAGTTACAGCAGCACCAGATGTGATAGAAGGATTAATAAAACATGATGCGACTAAAAGTGCAGTAGAGGTATTTACAAAAGATTTCTATAGCCTAGTTGGTGAAGGAAATACAATGGAAGGTCTATAATTCATGGAGGAGAGCATTTAAAGGAAATAATTTAGTGTTCTTTTTACTATAGACTCACACATACAAATATTTTGACATATAATGAACTAGTATCATTACATGGAGTTGAAAATGCGTGATATACGGGCTGATTTTAGCTGGAGGTAAGGGCAGTAGACTATATCCTCTATCAAGAGCCGATCAACCAAAACAATTTTTAAAGCTAATTAACGATAAAAGTTTCTTAGTTAATACTGTTGATAGGATAATACCATTAATAGACAGAGATAATATTTATATTGTGACCAACATGGACTACAAAGAAAAGGTTAAGGATGAACTAATAGGAATTAGAGAGGAAAATATTTTTGTAGAGCCTGCTAATAAGGAAACTGCAACTTGTATAGGTTTGTCTGCAGTAAAATTATTAAAACAAGATGCTAATGCAGTAATGGTTGTATTACCATCAGATCACTATATTCAGGGTGAGAAGAATTATATAGATACTTTATCACAAGCAATAGAAATGGCAAATAGGAGAAGGTGTATCGTTACACTTGGGATTGAACCTAGTAGACCTGAAACAGGATATGGATATATAGAAATGGGGGAAAGAACTGCTGGAAGTATTCCAACTTATAAAATTGCAAGGTTTACAGAAAAACCAAATTCAGAGGTGGCTAAGGACTTTATATTAAAAGGAACTTATTTATGGAATTCTGGAATGTTTATATTTAGAGCTGATGTTATCCTAAGAGAAATAGAAAAATACTTGCCTAAATTGCATAAATCATTGATGGAAATATATAAAAATTTAGGAGAAGAAAATGAAGAGAATGTTATAAAAGAGCAATATGAACTTATAGACGGAATTTCTATAGACTTTGGAGTTATGCAAAGAACAAGAAAAGCATATGTTATTAAATGTGATTTTAGTTGGGATGATATGGGAAGCTTTGGCGCTTTAAGTAGGCTACTGAGCACTTATAGAAATAATAGTATATCTAAGAATGTTTATATTGACGATTGCGAGAATTGCTCTATATTTGGGGACAAGAATCTAATAATTGGGTTTGGAATAAAAGATCTAGTTGTAGTAGATGCTGGAGATGTCATTCTTGTAATGGATAAAAATAAGGATCAGGAAATAAAGCATTTATTAAATAGGCTAAACGAAAATAAAGAATATAATAAATTTCTATAGTAAGTAAGCTGTTTCGAGATATCTTAATGATATTGAAGCAGCTTATTTATCTTTGGAAATGCACTTAGAAAGCATGTGCAAGTTAGAGCAAGTCAATTATTAGAGGTATGAGTGAAGTTCAGTAGATAACAATGAAGGGGCTGTAGGAAGAACGATATTTAAGATTTAGAACAATAGAAGATCGTATACAAGAAATCTAGATACTTTCAATTAATGTATCAGGATGATATGATGATTTAATTGTTGAAATACAAAGTCGTTAGTATATTAAGTTATTAAATAGTTAGTTTAATAGTATAATTAATATCATGATTAATACTATAAATTATATGAATTAGTATATGAGGAAACCATATGAAATGTATGCTTAAACTATATTAAACTAATATTTTTGCTAATATAGTTTAATAAGTTATGAACTTTGATATTCTTGGGTATTAGTACATATAATACTTGAAGAAATCGATTAATAAAGTGTTGTAAATTTGAATCTAGAGTATTATTATAAGTGTACAAAACAAATTTAATTTATGAAAAAATAACGAAATGCCTAAATGAGGCATTTATAAAATATAAAATTTAATATGCAGAGGAAGTGGTCAAACATTGATGATCAATACTCATAAAATTATGGCAGAAAATATTATAAAATATGCTAATACAAAGAGTATTTATTTAATTAATAATAAAAGATTTATATGGGGGAACGTGAAACCTGATTGTGCGCCTAAATATAAATTTAAGAAACATTATTTTAATGAAAGTATAGATATGATTATTGAAAAGATTATACATTTATCATCATTATCATTGGAAGAAATATACTATGATATGACAATTGATAAGTTTAGTGAAGAGCTTGGAGTAATATGTCACTTTTTATGTGATTTTTTCTGTGCACCACACTATTATAGATGGGAATTTAAGAGTACGAGCGCTGTAAAACATCATATGATGTATGAGAAAAATTTAGCTAAGGTAGCTAAATCGTTTGATCCGACAGGAATTATAAATACACATGTAGATTCAAGTAATATAGAAGAGTTTATAATGCAGCTACAGAAGCAATATGACGGAACTATAAATTATTATAATGATTTAACCTTTTCGTATTATGTTTGCGATAGCGTATTAAATATGATATTGAACAATGCGTTTATCAATGAAAATAAGGTAATTAAAGTAATTTAATTTCTTAAGATAAGAAATATTTCAAAATGGTTGAAAAATTATTTTGAAATATTTTTTTGATTTTGTTAAAAGGTATAAAATTTTATAAAGATATTATTTAATATAAACAAAAATCATAATGTTAAAATAAAATTCTTGAACACATGTTTAAGTATTGATATTGTTATTATATAGAAAAGGTTAAAAATAAAGCGGTTTAAATTAAAAAAAGTGGTCAAAATATAAAAAAGTAAAATTTCATAGTAGTGAGTTTTCTGGAGACTTCTGCTGCTTATCAAGAGAAATTTTAAATTTATAGGCACTTTTGAATAAATAATTTAATTAAGCTTGACATAAAAATATAGAAATATGGTAGAATTATAAATTATAACAATTAATTAAAATTTAACAATGTGAATATAATTTTAAAATTGATTGTTAATAAATAGACTAATCATAATTAATAAAAGTCTAAATAGTAGTTATATAATTTAGTTTGATATAAATATTATAGGGTCGAAAAATATAAAAGTATTGAAATAGGAGAAAGTAGATATGGAAAAGCATAAAAATATATCGATGGCAGTTATCAAAAGGTTGCCTAAGTATCATAGATATCTTGAAGAACTTATGAAAAATGAGGTGGATAGAATTTCTTCAAAGGAATTAGGAGAAAAGATTGGCTTTACTGCATCACAAATTAGACAAGATTTAAATTGTTTTGGAGATTTTGGACAACAAGGTTATGGATATAATGTTAAGGAACTATATACCCAAATTAGCGCTATATTGGGATTAGACAGAGGTTATGAAGCTGCACTGGTTGGCGCTGGAAATATAGGGCAAGCAGTTTCGAATTATTCTAGATTTGAAAATTTAGGATTTAAGATAACAGCAATATTTGATGCAAATCCTAAATTAATAGGAATGAAAATCAGAGATGTAGAAATAATGGATATAGACGAAATGGAATTAGTACTAGAAGAACATAAAATAGATATTGGTATAATTTGTGTTCCTAGAAAAAATGCGCAAGTTGTCGCTGATGAATTAATAAGGGGTGGAGTAAGAGCAATTTGGAATTTTGCACCTGTAGATTTAGTAGTTCCAGATCATGTAAAAGTAGAAAATGTGCATCTAAGTGAAAGTTTATTGACTTTAATTTATTTGTTAAATGAGAGTGAAAGTTAAAAGTATAATAAACATATGCAATATATTATTTAAAGCTTGTTCAAAAAATAACAGATCAAATATATATATTTGTTTTTAGAAATAGATTTAAGAAAATTTTATCCAAAAGCTTTACATGAATAAAGTTTTCTTCTCTGTTTGGCATGAAAATAGATATATACCTTTGATCAGTTATTTTTTCATATACTTAAAAACTTATATTAATAACGCAATATTTTATTGCAAATAATCTAGGAACGTATTATAATTTTAATTGAGGCGTGAAGTCTTGATATTTTTTTAAACTTATTTGTTATATTATTAACAATTGGATAAAAAATATCAAAAATAGTGTGAAAATTAAAAAAATAAGCAAGTTTGAAGGAGGTCCTTAGAATGGAATTAAAAAATGTTATTCTTGAAAAAGAAGGGCATTTAGCTATTGTTACAATCAATAGACCAAAGGCATTAAATGCATTGAATTCAGAAACACTAAAAGATTTAAATGTTGTTTTAGATGATTTAGAAGCAGACAACAATGTGTATGCAGTTATAGTTACTGGTGCTGGTGAGAAATCTTTTGTTGCTGGAGCAGATATTTCAGAAATGAAAGATCTTAATGAAGAACAAGGTAAAGAATTTGGTATCTTAGGAAATAATGTCTTCAGAAGATTAGAAAAATTGGATAAGCCAGTTATCGCAGCTATATCAGGATTTGCTCTTGGTGGTGGATGTGAACTTGCTATGTCATGTGACATAAGAATAGCTTCAGTTAAGGCTAAATTTGGTCAACCAGAAGCAGGACTTGGAATAACTCCAGGATTTGGTGGGACTCAAAGATTAGCAAGAATAGTTGGACCAGGAAAAGCTAAAGAATTAATATATACTTGTGACCTTATAAATGCAGAAGAAGCTTATAGAATAGGTTTAGTTAATAAAGTAGTTGAATTAGAAAAATTGATGGAAGAAGCAAAAGCAATGGCTAACAAGATTGCAGCTAATGCTCCAAAAGCAGTTGCATATTGTAAAGATGCTATAGACAGAGGAATGCAAGTTGATATAGATGCAGCTATATTAATAGAAGCAGAAGACTTTGGAAAGTGCTTTGCAACAGAAGATCAAACAGAAGGAATGACTGCGTTCTTAGAAAGAAGAGCAGAAAAGAATTTTCAAAATAAATAATTTTTTAATAATTAGTTAAAAATCTATTAGAGATTTATATATAGTTTGTATCAAATAGGTTTAATTAACAAGGAGGGTAATTTAATGAATTTCCAATTAACTAGAGAACAACAATTAGTACAACAAATGGTTAGAGAATTCGCAGTAAATGAAGTTAAGCCAATAGCTGCTGAAATCGACGAAACAGAAAGATTCCCTATGGAAAACGTTGAAAAAATGGCTAAGCTTGGAATGATGGGTATCCCATTTTCTAAAGAATTTGGTGGAGCAGGCGGAGATGTTCTTTCATATATAATTGCTGTGGAAGAATTATCAAAAGTTTGTGGTACTACAGGAGTTATTCTTTCAGCACATACATCATTATGTGCATCAGTAATAAATGAAAATGGAACTAAAGAACAAAGAGCAAAATATTTACCTGATCTTTGCAGTGGTAAAAAGATCGGTGCTTTCGGATTAACTGAACCAGGTGCTGGTACAGATGCTGCAGGACAACAAACAACTGCTGTATTAGAAGGAGACCATTATGTATTAAATGGTTCAAAAATCTTCATAACAAATGGTGGAGTTGCTGAAACTTTCATAATATTTGCTATGACTGATAAATCTAAAGGAACTAAAGGAATTTCTGCATTCATAGTAGAAAAGTCATTCCCAGGATTCTCAATAGGAAAATTAGAAAACAAGATGGGTATTAGAGCATCTTCAACAACTGAATTAGTTATGGAAAACTGTATAGTACCAAAAGAAAACTTACTAAGCGTAGAAGGTAAGGGATTTGGTATAGCAATGAAAACTCTTGATGGAGGAAGAATTGGTATAGCAGCTCAAGCTTTAGGTATTGCAGAAGGTGCATTTGAAGAAGCTGTTAACTATATGAAAGAAAGAAAACAATTCAATAAATCATTATCAGCATTCCAAGGATTACAATGGTATATAGCTGAAATGGACGTTAAAATTCAAGCTGCTAAATACTTAGTATACCTAGCTGCAACAAAGAAGCAAGCAGGTCAACCTTATTCAGTAGATGCTGCAAGAGCTAAATTATTTGCTGCAGATGTTGCAATGGAAGTTACAACTAAGGCAGTTCAAATCTTTGGTGGATATGGATACACTAAAGAATACCCAGTAGAAAGAATGATGAGAGATGCTAAGATATGCGAAATCTACGAAGGAACTTCAGAAGTTCAAAAGATGGTTATCGCAGGAAGCATTTTAAGATAGGAGGACTTTTAGAATGAATATAGTAGTTTGTGTAAAACAAGTTCCAGATACTACAGCAGTAAAAATTGATCCTAAAACTGGTACATTAATAAGAGATGGTGTTCCATCAATAATGAACCCAGAGGATAAACACGCTTTAGAAGGTGCATTACAATTAAAAGAAAAAGTTGGAGGAAAAGTTACTGTAATAAGTATGGGACTTCCAATGGCTAAAGCAGTATTAAGAGAAGCATTATGTATGGGAGCTGATGAAGCTGTCCTATTAACAGATAGAGCACTTGGAGGAGCAGATACTTTAGCTACTTCAAAGGCACTTGCAGGAGTAATAGCTAAATTAGATTATGATTTAGTATTTGCTGGAAGACAAGCGATTGATGGAGATACTGCTCAAGTAGGACCAGAAATAGCAGAACATTTAAACATTCCTCAAGTAACTTACGTTCAAGACGTTAAAGTTGAAGGAAATACATTAATAGTAAATAGAGCACTAGAAGATGGACATCAAGTAGTAGAAGTTAAAACTCCATGTCTATTAACTGCAATCGAAGAATTAAATGAAACTAGATATATGAATGTTGTAGATATATTCGAAACTTCAGATGATGAAATCAAAGTTATGAGCGCAGCTGATATAGATGTAGATGTAGCTGAATTAGGGCTTAAAGGCTCACCTACAAAGGTTAAGAAGTCAATGACTAAGGAAGTTAAAGGTGCAGGAGAAATCGTAAGAGAAGCACCTAAAAATGCAGCATACTATGTTGTAGGAAAATTAAAAGAAAAACACTACATCTAAGATAATAGGAGGGTAATTTATTATGAATATAGCAGATTACAAAGGCGTTTGGGTCTTTGCTGAACAAAGAGAAGGCGAATTACAAAAAGTATCTTTAGAACTACTTGGTGAAGGTAGAAGAATTGCTGATGAATTAGGAGTAAATCTTACAGCTTTATTATTAGGTAGCAACATAGAAGGATTAGCAAAAACTTTAGCAGAGCACGGTGCAGATGAAGTTTTAGTTGCTGATGATAAAAACTTAGAACACTATACAACTGATGCTTACACAAAAGTTATTTGTGATTTAGCAAATGAAAGAAAACCAGGAATATTATTCGTAGGAGCTACTTTCATCGGAAGAGATTTAGGTCCAAGAATAGCTGCTAGATTATCAACAGGATTAACAGCAGACTGTACATCAATTGACGTTGATGTTACAAATGGCGATCTTTTAGCTACAAGACCAGCATTTGGTGGTAACTTAATGGCTACAATTGCTTGTCCGGAACATAGACCACAAATGGCAACAGTAAGACCAGGAGTATTTGCAAAGATTACAACTGATCCATCTAAATGTAAAATTGAAAAAGTTGATGTTAAATTAGCAGATAGCGATGTAAGAACTAAAGTTTTAGAAACTATAAAAGCTAAGAAAGATATCGTTGATATAGCTGAAGCAGATTTCATCGTATCAGGTGGTAGAGGAGTTGGAAACAAAGAAAACTTCCAATTACTTAAAGAATTAGCAGAAGCTTTAGGCGGAACTGTAGCTGGATCAAGAGCAGCTGTAGAAAAAGGATGGATTGATGGAGCATATCAAGTAGGTCAAACTGGTAAGACTGTTAGACCTCAAATATATATAGCTTGTGGTATTTCTGGAGCTATCCAACACGTTGCTGGTATGCAAGATTCAGATTTAATCATTGCTGTAAATAAAGATGATTCAGCTCCAATAATGAAAATTGCTGACTATGCAATAGTTGGTGATCTTACTAAAGTAGTACCAGAATTAATAGCTCAAGTTAAAGAAATAAAGAGCGCTGAATAATTATTCGGTTAATTTAGATATATTTTTGTTAGATTGTACTATTGAAAGTTAATAATGTAACATTAAAGATAATTAATTAACAATATTATTCAATAAGTAACAATTAGATAATTATGAAGTTAATCCTTAGTTAAAATACATATTTTAGCTAAGGATATCTATAATGAAAAGATTTAGAGGAGGAATAATTCATGAAAAAGATTTTTGTACTTGGAGCAGGAACTATGGGTGCTGGTATCGTTCAAGCATTCGCTCAAAAAGGTTGTGAAGTAATTGTAAGAGACATAAAGGAAGAATTTGTTGACAGAGGAATAGCTGGAATCACTAAAGGATTAGAAAAGCAAGTTGCTAAAGGAAAAATGTCTGAAGAAGATAAAGAAGCTATACTTTCAAGAATTTCAGGAACAACTGATATGAAATTAGCTGCTGACTGTGATTTAGTAGTTGAAGCTGCAATCGAAAACATGAAAATTAAGAAGGAAATCTTTGCTGAATTAGATGGAATTTGTAAGCCAGAAGCGATTTTAGCTTCAAACACTTCATCTTTATCAATTACTGAAGTTGCTTCAGCTACAAAGAGACCTGATAAAGTTATCGGAATGCATTTCTTTAATCCAGCTCCAGTAATGAAGCTTGTTGAAATTATTAAAGGAATAGCTACTTCTCAAGAAACTTTTGATGCTGTTAAGGAATTATCAGTTGCTATTGGAAAAGAACCAGTAGAAGTTGCAGAAGCTCCAGGATTCGTTGTAAACAGAATATTAATCCCAATGATTAACGAAGCTTCATTTATACTACAAGAAGGAATAGCTTCAGTTGAAGATATTGATACAGCTATGAAATATGGTGCTAACCACCCAATGGGACCTTTAGCTTTAGGAGATCTTATTGGATTAGACGTTTGCTTAGCTATCATGGATGTTTTATTCACTGAAACAGGTGATAACAAGTACAGAGCTAGTAGCATATTAAGAAAATATGTTAGAGCTGGATGGCTTGGAAGAAAATCAGGAAAAGGATTCTATGATTATTCTAAATAATATCATGAATATATGGAAAAACTCAAGTTTATGCTTGGGTTTTTTTATTTTTAGGGAAATATATAAATAACTACTAGATTACATAAATAATTTTAAACTAAAGAATATTGTAAAATTCAACAAAACATTTTATTACTGTTAAGTAAGTGATATAATATATTAAATAATAACTATTTTCTTAAGATTAATTGCATAATTTAATTGAAATATTGGATATTAAAAAAATAAATAGTTAAAAGATATAATATAGGTGGCATACATCAGAAAATGGGCAATATAAACTGTGACATAATCTTTAGAAAAAAACCTTAGTGTAGAATATATTATTTAAAGAAGAATATATGAATGAAATAAGTTTAAACTAAAGTTAATATGATATTATGTTTATTAATGATTTCACTAAAGAGATAAACATATAATTTGAATATTCATAATCTGAGAATAGGATTCATCAATATCCATACTAGACTATAAGATGATAAAAACTAAATAATTTTATACTGTAAGGGAGACGGATAATAAAATGGATTATAAATTTGTAGAATTTTATGATAATTATTTAATAATAAAAGAATTAAGCAATTTTAAATTAAAACATATATTTGAGTGTGGGCAAATTTTTAGGTTTGAAGAGATAGCAGAAAATAATTTTATTGTAATTGCATTTGGAAGATTAATTGAAGTTAAAGAAGACGGAAATGATGTAATAATTTACAATTCTACAAAGGAAGATTTTCAAAATATTTGGCTTAAGTATTTTGATTTAGATAGAGATTATTCAGTTATAAAAGATGAACTTTCAAAAGATGTTTTACTTAAACAAAGTATTGAATTTGGATATGGTGTTAGAGTTTTGAATCAAGATCCATTTGAAATGCTGCTTAGCTTTATTATTTCAGCGCGAAATAATATACCATCAATAAAGAAGACTGTAAATAAAATATCTAATAAATGGGGAAAAGAAATTATTTATAAGAATAAAACTTACTATGCGTTTCCTAATATAGATGAAATAAAAGATGCTACATTAGAAGAAATACAGGAGACAGGAGCATCTTTCAGAAGTAAATATATTTTTGATACAATAAAAAATGTATATAATTCTAAAACAGCAAAAGAGGACCTGAAAGCAAATGATACAAATGAATATATAAAGTATGATCTAGATTATATTAAAAATTTAGATGATGATGAATGTCACAATGCACTTCAAGAATTCAAAGGTGTAGGTTCAAAGGTAGCTGACTGCATAATGTTATTTTCAATGGAAAAGACTTCAGCATTCCCAGTAGATGTATGGGTTAAACGTGCGATGATTCATTTTTATGGGGCAGAGGATGCGTCTCTAAATAAAATTAGAATTTTTGGAAGGAACAAGTTTGGTAAATTAGCAGGTTTTGCGCAGCAATATTTATTCTACTATGCGAGAGAGAATAAAATAAATGTATAGGATAGAATAAAAAAGTTTATTATAGAATGAAAAGTCTAGGATTTTATTTCCTAGACTTTTTATTTTGTCAAGAAATATTAGAATAATATGTTCAATAATGTTAATAATTTATCATTGATGTAATAATATAAATGTCATATAAATCCCTTGATATAACTAATATAATGGTAAATAAACAGATCTGAAAAGAAGTGGAAATACAAGAAAAAACTTTAACTAAAGTAGCTGAGAAATACCAATATATACATATGAAAATAGAACGTATATTAAGAAAATTTAGAAAATTTAAATTATATAATATTTGTTATAATTTTAACAAGAGTATGCTATAATTATTTTGTATTATAAATGTAAGATAAAAATTATTCATGGGAGAGTGTGTATAATGTTTCAGTTTGAGAATCAACTTCTAGCTTTAAAGCACGAGGTTCTTACTAGAGTTGCTGTATTAGCAAAAGAAAATAATATTAGTAAAGAGGAAATAGAAAAAATTCCTTATGCTATGATTGTAGGAGAAGAACCTAAGTATAGAGATTCAGTTGAACGAGAAAGAAATGTAGTATTAGAGAGAGCAAAACTTGCAGCAGGATTTAAACCAACAGGCAAACATGGACAAGATTTAGTTAATATAGAAGAAGAAAAACAAATATTATATGTTATAAAAGAAGCATGTGATAGATGCCCAACAAAGAAGTTCCAAGTTACTGATGCATGTAGAAATTGTATAGCTCATAAGTGTCAAAGTGCATGTAATTTTGGAGCAATTACATATGTTGATGGAAGAGCTTATATAGATCCAGATAAATGTAAGGAATGTGGAATGTGTAAAAAAGCATGTCCATATGATGCTGTTGCAGAAGATATGAGACCTTGTAAGAAGTCATGTCCAACAGGTGCATTAAGCTATAATGCAGAAGATTTGAGTGCTGAAATTACAGAAAGTAAATGTGTAAACTGTGGTGCATGCATGTCAGCATGTCCATTTGGAGCTATAGAAGACAAAAGCTCATTAGTTAAAGTTATTAATAGATTGATGGATAAAGAAGAAAAAATTTATGCAGTAGTTGCACCAGCAATAACAGGGCAATTTGGGCCTAAAACAACTTATGGACAAGTTAAGAATGCAATTAAGGCATTAGGCTTTAAAGATATGTTAGAAGCTGCATGTGGAGCAGATGCAGTTACTGTACATGAAAGTAATGAATTTGTAGAGAGAATGGAAAAAGGGGATAGCTACATGACAAATTCATGTTGTCCAGGATTCCTAAGTTACATTGAAAAAATGATGCCAGATCAAGTTGAGAAAATTTCTGGAACTGTTTCACCTATGGTAGCAACGGGTAGATATATAAAATCTAAAGATAAAGATGCAAAAGTGGTATTTATAGGGCCTTGTACTGCAAAGAAAAGTGAAGTACTAATAGATTCAATAAGGGATGCAGTTGATTATGTATTAACTTTTGAGGAAGTAGTCGCATTATTTGATGCATTTGGAGTTGATCCAACAACTTGTGAAGATATAGTTGTTGATGAAGCATCAATCTTTGGAAGAAATTTTGCTGTTGGGGGAGGATTAACTGCCGCAATACAAAATTATGTACAAGAAAAAGGTGTTAATGTAGACTTTAAACCAGTTCAAGTTTCTGGTGGGGCGGATATCAAAAAAACTATGACAATGGCTAAGGTTGGAAAGTTACAAGGAAACTTTATTGAAGGAATGATGTGTGAAGGTGGCTGTATAAATGGGGCAGCTAAAATTGTATCAGTAATGAAAGCTAAAGCGCCATTTACAAAATTAAACCAGCAAACACCTATTAAGAGTGTATTATCTAATAAGGTGTTAGGTGAATATCACAATGTAAATTTAGAAAGATAATATTAATCTTGATTTTGAAATATAATTAAGTAATTAAAAATTCTATTATTATATAGGTGATCTAGGCAATGAGGTATTTAGAATTTTAAATTATTTATGAAATTTAATAGCTTTATTCTCTATATAAGGTCATAAAAACTCTAATCAGTAATATGTTTATTTGGTTAGAGTTTTTTTATTATTTTAAAAATTCATAATATTAATAATAATATGGAGAAAATTTAAGTAAATGCGATATATTTTGAGATAAGGAGTAATATTCGCTGAAAAATGGGATATAATATTAGAAGTAATGTTTGAATTATATGGGTATAAAGGATATTATAATTATGTTAGCACTCGACAATGATGAGTGCTAACAGAAAATAAACTGAAATGATAATATATATTTTAAGGAGGGTTTTTTCATGAACATTAAACCACTTGGTGAAAGAGTAGTAATTAAAAAATTAGAGGCAGAAGAAAAGACTAAGAGTGGAATAGTCTTAACTGGTACTGCAAAGGAAAGACCACAAGAAGCAGAAGTGGTTGCAGTAGGACCTGGAGCTATTGTAGACGGAAATAGAGTAGCTATGGAAGTAAAAGTTGGAGATAAAGTATTATATTCAAAATATGCTGGAACAGAAGTAAAGGTTGATGGCGAAGAATATACTATATTAAAGCAAGATGATATTCTAGCAATAGTTGAATAGTTAAAGTGTTAATAACTAGATATTTAAATATAAAAAATAAATTCAATTAGAAACGATAATAAATAACATATATAAGGAGCGTGTGATATAAATGGCTAAGATGTTAAAATTCGGAGAAGATGCAAGAAGATCTATGCAAATAGGTGTAGATAAATTAGCAGATACAGTTAAAGTGACTTTAGGACCTAAGGGAAGAAATGTTGTTTTAGATAAAAAATTTGGTGCACCATTAATTACAAATGACGGTGTTTCAATTGCAAGAGAAATAGAATTAGAAGATCCATATGAAAACATGGGTGCTCAATTAGTTAAAGAAGTTGCAACAAAGACTAATGATGTAGCAGGAGATGGAACTACAACTGCAACATTACTTGCTCAAGCAATAATTAGAGAAGGTCTAAAGAATGTTACAGCTGGAGCTAATCCAATACTAATTAGAACAGGTATTAAAATGGCTGTAGATAAAGCTGTTGAAGAAATCCAAAAGATTTCTAAGCAAGTAGATGGAAAAGAAGATATAGCTAGAGTTGCTGCAATCTCAGCTGCTGATGAAGAAGTTGGTAAGTTAATTGCAGATGCTATGGAGAAGGTTGGTAACGAAGGCGTTATTACTATAGAAGAATCTAAATCAATGGGAACAGAATTAGATGTTGTAGAAGGTATGCAATTCGATAGAGGATACGTATCACCTTACATGGCTACAGATACTGAAAAAATGGAAGCTGTTTTAGAAAATCCATATATATTAATAACTGATAAGAAAATTTCTAACATACAAGAAATATTACCAGTACTTGAACAAATAGTTCAATCAGGTAAAAAGTTATTAATCATTGCTGAAGATATTGAAGGAGAAGCAATGGCTACATTAGTAGTTAATAAATTAAGAGGAACATTTACTTGTGTAGCTGTTAAGGCACCAGGATTTGGAGATAGAAGAAAAGAAATGTTACAAGATATTGCAACATTAACTGGTGGAACAGTAATAGCTGAAGAATTAGGCAGAGAATTAAAAGATGTTACTATTGATATGCTAGGTACAGCTGATAGTGTTAAAGTAAGTAAAGAAAACACTGTTATAGTTAATGGTAAAGGTGATTCTAATGCAATAAAAGAAAGAATTAACCAAATTAAAGCTCAAATAGAAGAAACTTCTTCAGAATTTGATAAAGAAAAACTACAAGAAAGATTAGCTAAATTAGCTGGAGGTGTTGCAGTAATTAAAGTTGGTGCAGCAACTGAAACAGAATTAAAAGAAAAGAAACTTAGAATAGAAGACGCATTAGCTGCAACAAAGGCTGCTGTTGAAGAAGGAATAGTAGCAGGTGGTGGAACTGCTTATGTTAATGTAATAAACGAAGTTGCAAAATTAACTTCAGATGTTGCGGATACACAAATTGGTATCAATATAATAGTTAAATCATTAGAAGAACCAGTAAGACAAATAGCTACTAATGCAGGTGTAGAAGGTTCAGTAATAATTGAAAAAGTTAAGAATAGTGAACCAGGAATAGGATATGATGCACTACATGGAGAATATATCAATATGATAAAAGGTGGAATAGTAGACCCAACTAAGGTTACTAGATCTGCACTTCAAAATGCAGCTTCAGTTGCTTCAACATTCTTAACAACAGAAGCAGCAGTTGCTGATATTCCAGCAAAGGAAACACCAATGCCAGGTGCTCCAGGAATGGGAATGGACGGAATGTACTAAAATATATAAATTAAAGAATTATAAATATTTAATTTAATAAATAGAGAAAGTGCTCATAGGTACTTTCTCTATTTTGCTTTTTAGTATTAAAAAATAAAGTGATTAATAGCCATTAACATATCTATGTAATTTTAAAAAGTATTTTATATATTTAAGCTTATGGAAATCATAGCAATGCAACTTTATATGAAATTTATATATTAGAAGTCAATATTAGAAATTATTAGAGAATATTTTCCATTTATTGTATAAAAGATTTCCTATTAGACATAATTTAAATAAAAACATTAATAGGAGATGGATAATGAATAATGATTTCTTTATACATTAAATGTAAATTTAAATTCAAAGATAGTACGCAAAAGAAAAGCTTGTGTAAGAAAAGAAAACGAGAAGGCTTTACTTTAATTGAAATGATTGCAGTAATTGCAATTATTGGAATTTTAGCTGTTGCTATTTTACCTAAAGTGAATGGCTATATAAATGAAGCGAAAAAAGTTAAAGTTGTAGATCAATGCAGAAAAGTAATAATGGCCGTTGAATCATATAATTTAAAAAATGATTCTCCTCTAAGTGAAAGCACTAGTGTAAGTTCGGCTATAAGAAACAAAGGGATTAGTAAGTATTTAGATGGAGTTGAATTTGGTAATTTAAATACTAGTAGCACAAGTTTAAAAGATTGTTATGATGTAGTAAATGGTGCAGAATTTGATTTCACAGAAAATACAGATATTTTAAATCCAACGACGATTGATAATGGATCTATCAAAGATGATGTAAAAAAATAGAAAAGATATCGATAACAATAAATTTAACTTACATTATTGAAGTAAATTTGCAATTTTAGCTTCAAATTTATTGACTTTAGATTGTACATACATTATAATAATTTTAATTTAAAATATAGCACATTTGAAAACTTATATATACCTTGAATATGGCAAGGAGTATCTACCGGGAGCCGTAAATTTCCGACTATAAGTGATATTAGTATAGGCTAAATCTATAGATTTATTAGCATATTAACATCACTTTTGAGGTTAATGTGCTTTTTTTGTACAAAAAAACAGTACAAGCAATGCAAGTGAAAAATCATGAAATACTAAAAATGAAATAAATAATTCAAAAACAGGAGGAACTATAATGGGAAAAATAATTAAGACTGCATATACTTTTGATGATGTATTATTGGTACCTAATAAATCGGACATATTACCAAGAGAAGTGAGCACAAAAACAAAAATAACAAAGACTATAGAATTAAATATTCCTTTAATGAGTGCAGGAATGGATACTGTAACTGAGTCGAAGATGGCAATTGCTGTTGCAAGAGAAGGCGGAATCGGAATAATACATAAAAATATGACTATTGAAGAACAAGCAAAAGAAGTAGATAGAGTTAAGAGACAAGAAAATGGAGTAATTACAGATCCTATATTTTTATCTCAAGATCATCTTATTCAGGATGCAGAGAACTTAATGGCACAATATAGAATATCTGGAGTTCCAATAACAACTCAAGATGGAAAATTAATTGGGATAATTACAAACAGAGACATAATATTTGAAACAAATTACCAAAGAAGAATTTCAGAAGTGATGACAAAAGATAACTTAATAACTGCTTCAGAAAATACTACTGTAGAGGAAGCAAAAGAAATATTAAAAAAGCATAAAGTAGAAAAATTACCTTTAGTTGATAGTGAAGGTCACCTAAAGGGATTAATTACAATGAAGGATATTGAAAAAGTTAGAAAATTTCCAAATGCCGCAAAAGATAAAAAAGGTAGATTATTATGTGGTGCAGCAGTAGGTGTAACTGGAAACATGATGGAAAGAGTTGATGCACTAGTTAAAGCACAAGTTGATGTTATAACTCTTGATACAGCACATGGACATTCAAAAGGAGTTTTAGATGCTGTTTCACAAATAAAGAAAATATATCCTGATCTTCAAGTTATAGCTGGAAATGTTGCTACAGTGGAAGCAACAGAAGATCTAATAAAGGCTGGAGCGGATTGTGTTAAGGTTGGTATTGGACCGGGATCAATCTGTACTACAAGAGTAGTAGCTGGAGTTGGAGTCCCTCAATTAACTGCAGTTATGGATTGTGCAGAAGTAGGTAAGAAGTATGGAGTTCCTATAATTGCTGATGGTGGGCTTAAGTATTCAGGAGATATAGTAAAAGCACTAGCAGCAGGAGCTTCTGCAGCAATGATGGGATCATTATTTGCAGGATGTGAAGAAGCACCAGGGGAAATGGAAATATATCAAGGAAGAAGTTATAAAGTTTATAGAGGAATGGGATCTTTAGCTGCTATGGAATGTGGATCTAAAGATAGATATTTCCAAGAAGGAAATAAGAAATTAGTACCAGAAGGTGTTGAAGGTAGAGTAGCTTATAAAGGTTTTGTCTCAGATACTATATTCCAATTATTAGGTGGAATTAAGTCAGGAATGGGATATTTAGGAGCAAAGAATTTTGAAATTTTGTATGAAACAGCTAATTTTGTAGTTCAGACAGCTTCAGGTCAAAGAGAAAGCCACCCACATGATATTAACATTACTAAGGAAGCACCTAATTATAGTGTAGGACAATAGTAAAATGCACAGTTCACAATCATGAAATATACCACTTATGTGAACTGTGCATTATTTGATTAACTGATAATTATAGAGATTATTTAAATTAGTATTCATAATTTTCGGTGAAAATTGTCTCAATTTATTGATAAAAAGATTTATTTAGTTGATAATAGAATTTATAAGAAGAGTTTAGGAGGAGAACATGAAAAGAGATTTAGTTTTAGTTGTTGATTTTGGTGGACAATATAACCAACTAATAGCGAGAAGAGTAAGAGAATGTGGCGTTTATTGCGAGATTATTCCATATGACTATACTATAGAAAAGATAAAAGCTAAAAATCCCAAGGGTATAATATTCACAGGCGGACCTAATAGTGTTTATGGAGAAGATACTCCAACAGTAGAAAAAGAAGTATTTGAATTAGGCGTTCCAGTACTTGGAATATGCTATGGTGATCAATTAATGGCGCATTTATTAGGTGGAAAAGTTGCGACAGCACCAGTAAGAGAATATGGAAAAACAAATGTAAAATTAGATAAATCATCTAAATTATTTGAAGGAATCGAAACTTATGGTATAGCTTGGATGAGTCATACTGATTATATTGAAGAAGCTCCAAAAGGATTTAAGGTAATAGGAACTACAGAAGTTTGTCCTGTTGCAGCTATGGAAAATGAAGAAAAAAGGCTTTATGGAGTTCAATTCCATGCAGAAGTTGAACATACTCAATTTGGGCAAAAAATGTTAGAGAACTTTATACATAATATTTGTGGCTTAGAAAACAGCTGGTCTATGGGATCTTTTGCAGAAGAAAAAATAAAAGAAATAAAAGAATTAGTGGGGGATAAGAAAGTATTATGTGCTTTATCTGGTGGAGTTGACTCTTCAGTAGCAGCAATGATTGTACATAAGGCTATTGGTCACAACCTAACTTGTATATTTGTTGATCATGGTTTATTAAGAAAAGATGAAGGCGATACTGTTGAAAGAGTATTTAAGAAGGAATTTGATATGAACATTAAGAGAGTTAATGTTTCAGATAGATTCCTTGGAAAACTTGCAGGAGTATCAGATCCAGAAACTAAGAGAAAAATAATTGGTGAAGAATTTATAAGAGTTTTTGAAGAAGAAGCTAAAAAACTTGGTCAAATTGATTATCTTGTTCAAGGAACAATTTACCCAGATATCGTAGAAAGTGGAACTAAGACATCAGCAACTATAAAATCTCATCATAATGTTGGTGGACTTCCAGAAGATATGCAATTTGAGCTTATAGAACCATTAAGAGAATTATTTAAAGATGAAGTTAGAGCAGTAGGAGAAGAGCTTGGAATTCCTCACAAATTAGTTTGGAGGCAGCCTTTCCCAGGTCCTGGTCTTGCTATTAGAGTTTTAGGTGAAATTACAGAAGAAAAGCTTGAAATAGTTAGAGAAGCAGATGCAATATTCAGAGAAGAGATTGCAAATGCAAATCTTGATGAATCTATTTGGCAATACTTCGCATGCTTACCTAATATCCGTTCTGTTGGAGTTATGGGAGATGAAAGAACATATTCTCATACAATTGCTTTAAGAGCTGTTACATCAAGTGATGCAATGACATCTGAATGGGCGAGAATTCCATACGAAATTTTAGATTTAGTAAGCAGAAGAATTGTAAATGAAGTTAAGGGAGTAAACAGAATTGTTTACGATATAACTTCAAAACCACCAGCTACTATAGAATGGGAATAGGATTGAGTCTTATTAAATAAGGTGTATAGACACTCAAAGAAAATATAATAAAAAATTTAGTGGCTTAGATATTATCTAAAAAAGGTAACATCTAAGCTACTTTTTTTGTTGATTTTTTAGAGAGGTGATAAATGAGAAAAGGAGTAAAAAACGGTAGGAAAGAAATTTACAATGACAACACTACTAACGTTAGATTTTCTGAATAATATTTTTAAAGCAGTAAATACATATTTTCTCTAACTAATAGCAAATAAAATATAACAGCATAATATATTATTAGATAGGTATTAAATTTTATAGGCAGATCAATAATAATTTGATCCTAGTAATACTTTAACTAAGCGCTTTAGCAATGATTAAACGAAAATTAATGCTGATTACGAAGGAGAGGAAATAATGGAAAACAGAAATAATAGAAATTGCAGACGTTGTAATTGTGAAGAAGAACGTGGAGAGATGGATAGTAGAAATTGTAATCCTTGTGGTAATGGAACTCTTGGCGCTAACGTAAATAATGACTGTTTAGCTGATGCGTTGGAAGATGCATATAATGATGGCTATAAAGATGGATATCGTGATGGTTATGAGGATGGAAATACTGCAGGAGAAACTGCGGGAGAGACAGCTGGATACAAGCAAGGATATTGCGATGGGTATGAAAAAGCAAAACAAGAGGTCTTAGATTATATCAGAAGAAATAGATGTTGTAGATGCTGTTAAGCAGAACTAAATTATATAATAAGTAGTTATATAAAAAAAGGTGTTTATAAGTGATTGAAAAATCATTGTTAAACACCTTTTTTATTTAATATAAATATGGTTATAGTGATAATTTAAATAGTTCATATTAGATAAGAGTTAATTAAAAAGTTACTTTTAATACTAATTGAATACAATTGTGCAAACATTTTCTCTGTAGAGGAAAAAGACGGCATTAATCGTTATCATTATATAAAGTATAATTACATTAAAGAAAGGGGGTATCGAAAACGCTTGAAAAAATCAACCTTTGAATATAAGATAGTCATAAGATTATACTATGAGTATAATTTTTAAAGACTTCTAAAATCAAAGAACAACAAGTTAAAGTAAGATTAATAGTAATAATTTTATTTTAATTTAAATGAATTAATAAGTATTGATTCTTTTCAAGGAGGCAAAAATGAAGTATTTTTATACTGAAAACCGTTCGACAAGAATTCTAAAATTAATTGAACGAAGACATTCCATTTCTGTTGACGCCATTGCTGAAAAATTTGAGGTCAGTTCTAAAACAGTTAAAAATGATGTAAAAGAGCTAAATGGTTTATTAAAAGGATCTGCACTAATTGATAATAAGCAAGGAATATATAAAATTTATATTATCGATAATAATAAATTTGAGGAAATCAAGACTAATATATATAACCAAAAGGAATTTCTTAATTCACCTCAAAGAAGAATGGCATTTATTTTGTATAAGCTTATGAATAGTGAAGAGCCATATTTAACTGATGACCTGGCGTGTGAGATGAATGTCGGAAGAACGACAGTAATAAGTGATTTAAAGAAAATGAGGGAGATACTTAATAACTACGATTTAAAGATTATAGGCAAAACAAATAATGGATTAGCCTTAAAAGGTACAGAATTAAATATAAGGTTTCTTGTACTTGAGAACCTTTATGAAATGATTTATGGAGAATACGAATTAGATGAAGATGTTATTGATTTAGTAAAAGAGATAACAGACCAATATCAGTTCGATACAACGACATTTGAATCTTTCATACATTCTCTAGTTGTAACTTTAGATCGCCTTTTAAATGGACATACAATCAATACATTAAGCGAGAAATATGGTGAATTATTAAGAAGTTGGGAATTTACATTGGTAAATACTATATCAGATGCAGTTGAAAAAAGGCTTACTATAAGTATTCCAATTAAAGAAAGAATTTTCTTAGCATTGCCGATTATAGGAATGAATACTCCGACTAACATAGAAGGGATTTCACCACACGTTGAAATTACAGAAGAAGTATCAAATTTAGTAAATCATATATTAGAGCGCATTAAATACGATATGGGTTTAAACATTACGCTAGATGATATTTTGAAAGACTTTGTATACCATATGGCCTTCTTGGTAAATCGTTTAAAGTATGGGGTCCATATTCATAATCCTATAGTAGATGAGATTAGGAAAAAATATAAAGTAGCTTATAAAATGGCAGAGTTAGCGCGAGATGTCATTGAAAAAAGTCTTGATGTAAAAATGACGCAAGATGAAGTTGGATTTATAGCAGCATATTTTGGAGTTTTTATTTCAGAGCAGCAAATAGAAAAAAGTAAAATATATAAAGTTGCAGTTATATGCGGAACTGGAAGAGTTACAGCTAGGTTGGTTGCAAGTCAATTAAAAGGCATTTTTGATGCGAACACAGTTATAGATTTATATTCAGATAGCACAGTTACTAGCGAAATATTAGATAAGTATAATTTAGTTCTATCTACTGTCCAAGCTAACTTTAAGACAACAGCCACTGTAATATATTTAGAGAAAATATTTGATGAAGAAGCGCTGAAGAAAAGAATAAAAAGTATTAAGTATATAGATAAATTAGACATGCCATCCATGCAGGGAATGGATTCTATATTACTAAGTATTTTAGATGAAGATACCTTTTTTATCTTGGATAATCAATTGAGTTATTTAGAAAATGTTAATCATATGATTGATAATCTATACTCAAAAGGTTATGTAGATGATGGATTTAAGGAAAGAATAAGAAAAAGAGAAGAAAAGTCTACGATGATTTTTAATGAATCTATAGCATTTCCTCATACTATCAATTATGAGAATGATGAAATCGTAGTCAGTTTAGGAATAATTCCAGAAAAGGCTGGAGAAAACAATCAAAGAAAACTTGTATTTTTGGTAGGACTTCCAGAACAAACTAAGGATGATACACTCTTGGTTAAAATTTATGATGAAATTATAGCTATTGCTAATGATAAGAATACCATTGAGGCTCTTTCAAAGGTAAAAAGTTATAGAGAGCTAATTTTACATTTTACAAAAGAAAACGATATATTTGATTTATAAGTAGGAGGTTTATGATGAATTTTTGGTTTTTGATTATATGCTTTGGAATTGCATTTATACTCCAATATATACTAACATTTGCTCAAATGAAAAGTTTCACGGCTTACTATAGTAAATTGCGAAGAAGAGGAAGAGTTGCCATTGGTAAAGTAAAAGGTGGTTTCCGTGCTGGATGTATTGCAATGTTTGCTATCGATCAAAATGGAATTATACTTGAAGGGGGTTATATGCAAGGAATAACAGTACTTGCAAGGGTCAAGAAACTAAACGGATTTGAAGGAAAAGATGTTGGTATATTAACTCAAGCAGATTGTAAGAACTTAGCTAAACCATTAACCAAAGCAGTACTGGAAGCCTCTTCCAATTATAACGTTATTATGGGCGGTGGCGAAGTTGTAGAGCCGCAAAGTCCATTACAAAGATTAGGTAATATTTTTACAGCTAAAAAATTAAAAGCTCACAATTAGAAAGGAGATATTAATATGGACGCAATTGTTTATTTTGCAAAAGGATTTATGTATTTATTTGAAGTTGGTGGAAATACATTTGTTAGTTGGGTAACAGGAATTATCCCAAAGGTATTATTACTTTTAGTTTTTATGAATTCAATAATTGCTCTTATTGGACAAGATAAAGTTGACAGGTTTGCAAAGTTTGCATCTAAAAATGTTATATTAGCTTATGGAGTTTTGCCATTCTTATCAGCCTTTATGTTAGGTAATCCAATGGCATTATCAATGGGGAAATTTCTTCCTGAAAGAATGAAACCAAGTTACTATGCATCAGCATCGTATCATTGTCACACAAACAGCGGTATTTTTCCTCATATTAATGTAGGTGAAATATTCATTTACCTAGGTATTGCAAATGGTATTACAACTCTTGGCCTTGATCCAACAGCTTTAGGACTTCGTTATTTATTAGTAGGTTTAGTAATGAATTTCTTTGCAGGATGGGTAACTGATTTTACTACAAAGATTGTTATGAGACAACAAGGTATTGAATTAAGTAATCAACTTAAGGCAAATTAGTTTAGGAGGGTATTCATATGGAAAAATATAATGCAATTAAAATTGTAAAAGGAAGTGGAGGTTTTGGCGGTCCACTTACAGTAAAACCTGAAGAAGGAAAAGATACATTATTATATATTACAGGTGGTGGAGCTGAACCTGAAATTGTAGAAAAGATTGTTAGCTTAACAGGATGTAAAGCGGTAAATGGATTTAAAACATCTGTACCAGAGGAACAAATTTTCTTAGTTATTATTGATTGTGGTGGAACACTTCGCTGTGGAATATACCCACAAAAGAGAATTCCGACAATAAATGTTATGCCAGTAGGTAAAAGTGGGCCTTTAGCAAAATTCATTACAGAAGACATCTATGTATCTGCAGTTGGTTTAAATCAAATCTCTTTAGCAGATTCAGGTGCAGAACCTATAAAGAGCACAAAAGCGCCTGAGGAAGGAAAAAGAGAATTTAAATATAGTGCGGATAAGAAAGTATCACAAAGTTTGGCTGAAAACAGTAAATCTAGCATTGTCCAAAAAATTGGTATGGGGGCAGGTAAAGTTGTAAATACACTATACCAAGCAGGCCGTGATGCAGTTCAATCAATGATTACAACAATATTACCATTCATGGCATTTGTTGCGATGCTAATAGGAATTATACAAGGTTCGGGATTTGGTAATTGGTTCGCTAAAATATTAGTACCATTAGCAGGAAACGGAATTGGACTTATGATTCTTGGATTCATATGCTCTATTCCTCTATTATCAGCATTACTTGGACCAGGTGCAGTTATAGCACAAATCGTAGGTACTTTAATTGGTGTTGAAATAGGTAAAGGGACTATTCCTCCAAGCTTAGCATTACCAGCATTATTCGCTATTAATACACAATGTGCATGTGACTTTATTCCAGTAGGTTTAGGTCTAGCTGAAGCAGAACCAGAAACAGTAGAGGTTGGTGTTCCATCTGTATTGTATTCACGTTTCATGATTGGTGTACCTAGAGTAGCAGTTGCATGGGTTGCAAGTATAGGATTGTATCAATAAACTATAAAATTTATTTAATTGCGATTGAGTGGTTCTTATGAATTGCTCAATTGCACCAAGGAAAATACATTGCTGATTTAGATGCAAGGAGTGGAATAAAAGGAGGGTTATCCATAGTGAAATTAATTATTGATGATGTAAATATTGAAAAAATAAAAGATGTTTTCAGCATATTCCCAATTGATGGTGTAACTAGTAATCCGAGTATTTTGTATAAGTATGGAAAACAGCCGTATGAAATATTAAGAGAAATACGTGAATTTATTGGAGAAAACTCGGAATTACATGTACAGGTGATTTCTGAAAGTTCAGAAGGTATGCTTAAAGAAGCACATAAAATTATTAAAGAGCTAGGTAAAAATACTTATGTAAAGATACCTGTAACTAGAGAGGGGTTAAAGGTTATAAAAATTCTTAGAAAAGAAGAAATTAATGTTACTGCTACCGCTATATATACTCAAATGCAAGCATATCTAGCTGGAAAAGCAGGTGCTCAATATGCTGCTCCATATGTAAACCGAATTGATAATTTGGGAGCAAATGGTGTTCAAGTGGCAAAAGACATTCACGATATTTTTGAGAAAAACAATTTAAAAACAGAAGTATTAGCAGCTAGTTTTAAGAATTCACAACAAGTATTAGAATTATGCAAGTATGGAATTGGAGCGGCTACAATTTCACCTGATGTAATCGAAGGTTTAATTAAAAACGATTGCGTGGATGTAGCTATAGAGAACTTTAAAAAAGATTTTGAAATATTATGTGGTCAAGGTAATACCATGTTAAATTGCCGATAATCTAAGTAGCTTAGAATAAATAATAATTTTACAAAGAAATATATTTGAAGGGATGAAAGCATCTATGAGTAGTAAGATAATCTATGAAAATAAAGTAAAAGCCTTAGGAGATTTAGCAGAAACATTCTTAGAAGAAGGAATGATAATATTTTTTGGAGATAATGCACCAGATACACTAGCAGATTACTGTTACTCTATTAATATAAAGGAAGTTAAAGAAACAATTAAACCTGGACAAGTATTTATGATTGATGGAATGGCTTTTGAAATAACAGCTGTTGGAGATGTGGCTGAGAAGAATCTAGTGAGTTTAGGACATATAACTGTTGCGTTTAATGGTTCTAAAGTACCTACTTTATCAGGGACAATTTGTGTGGAGAAAAAAGAAATTCCTAAACTCAAAATAGGAAGTGAAATATTTATATTAGCATAATTATATCTAAAATTTATATGAAATCGAAATGATAATAAAATGGCATTAAATAATGAAGTTAAATAATCAGGAGGAATTTTTATGAAAAATACATGGCTTAATTTAGAAGGAAAAACAGCAATTGTAACAGGGGGAGCATCTGGTATTGGTAAGGCAGTTGCACAAGAGTTTTTAAATAATGGTGCAAATGTAGTTGTTTGTGATATGAATCCAAACAAACCTGAATTTGATGATCATAATGGACATATGGAATATATAGTTACTAATGTTGCAGATAGAGATAGCGTAGAAAAAATGATTGAGAAGGCTAAAGAGATTACTGGAACTATTGATATAATTGTAAATAATGCAGGTATTAATATTCCTAGATTACTAGTTGATAAAAAAGAACCAAAAGGAAAATTTGAGTTAGATGAAAATGTTTGGGATAAAGTTATGAATGTAAATGTAAAAGGTGTATTTCTATGTGCTCAAGTAGCTGCAAGAGAGATGGCAAGTCAAGGAAAAGGGGTTATTATAAATATGTCTTCTGAAAGCGGATTGGAAGGATCTGAGGGGCAAAGTGTTTATGCAGCAAGTAAGAATGCAGTAAATTCTTTGACTCGCTCATGGGCAAAGGAGCTGGGGAAATTAGGTATAAGAGTTATCGGAGTTGCGCCAGGGATTTTAGAAGCTACAGGACTCAGAACTTTAGAATATGAGACAGCGTTAGCTTATACTAGAGGAATTACTGTAGAAGAATTAAGAGCAGGATATAGTAAAACTTCAACAACTCCATTAGGAAGATCAGGAAAGCTTTCAGAAGTTGCAGATTTAGTTTGCTATTTAGCTAGTGATAGAGCAAGTTATATTCATGGAGTTACTTACAATATTGCTGGGGGAAAAACAAGAGGTTAAATAAAAACGATATTAGTACAGAATAAGTTTAATTATCTGGCCAATTAGCATAGAACAAAGTTAAAAAATTAACAAAGTTATCTAGATTTTAATAATTGAAAAATATATAATTTACATTTTATGAAGAGAAAACTTAGTTTTCTCTTTTAAAATTTTAAAAATGATTGATATTTAATAAACAATATGTTATGGCAAGCATTAAAAATAAGTTGATATCAATAAGGATAAGATGAATATTAATTCATACAATTAGAAAAAATAGAACCGAGTAAAGATTAAATAAGATTAATTTCAGGTTATTATTTGATATATTATTTGTAAAAAAGTTAAAAGCAAAGATGAGATATTGAGAATTTATGATATAATTGAATAATAAAATTATTTTTAGTTATATATGGAGGTAGGATAGAAGAATGAATAAAGGTATATCACTAGACTTATCAAAAGTTTCTCCTTATTTAGAAGAAGCAGAACTTGAAAATATGGAAAGCATGGTTAAAGCTGTTCATGAAGATTTACACAATAAAACAGGCGCAGGTAATGATTTTTTAGGTTGGGTAGACCTTCCTGTAAATTATGATAAAGAAGAATTTGCAAGAATTAAAAAGGCAGCAGAAAAGATTAAATCAGACTCTGATGTTTTAATAGTTATTGGAATAGGTGGATCATATCTTGGAGCTAGAGCAGCTATTGAAATGTTGACAAATAATTTCCATAATGTATTAGGAAGTGATAAGAGAAAAGTTCCACAAATATTTTTTGCTGGAAATAATATAAGTTCAACATATATGGCAGAACTTCTACAAGTAATTGAAGGAAAAGATGTAAGTTTAAATGTAATTTCAAAATCAGGTACAACTACAGAACCAGCAATTGCATTTAGAATTTTAAAATCATATTTAGAAAAGAAATATGGTGTAGAAGAAGCAAGAAAGAGAATATATGCAACAACTGATAAAGCTAGAGGTGCTTTAAAGACATTAGCTGATTCAGAAGGATATGAAACTTTTGTAGTTCCAGATGATGTTGGAGGAAGATTTACAGTATTAACAGCGGTTGGATTATTGCCTATAGCTGCGGCTGGAATCGATATTGATGAAATGATGAAAGGTGCTGCAGATGCAAGAACAGCTTATTCAGTACCATCAATTAAAGAAAATGACGCTTATAAATATGCAGCAGCTAGAAATGCTTTATATAATAAAGGAGCATCAATTGAAGTATTAGTAAATTACGAACCATCACTTCATTATTTCAACGAATGGTGGAAACAATTATACGGAGAATCAGAAGGTAAAGATCATAAAGGATTATTCCCAGCAGCAGTAGATTTTTCAACAGATCTTCACTCAATGGGTCAATATATCCAAGATGGAAGAAGAATAATGTTTGAAACAGTTGTAAATATTGAAAAACCAAAATATGAAATAAATATAGAAGAAGCTGATAATGACTTAGATGGATTAAATTTCTTAGCTGGAAAGACTATGGATTTCGTTAATAAGAAAGCATTTGAAGGAACACTATTAGCTCACAATGACGGTGGAGTTCCTAATATGGTATTAAGTGTACCAGAAATTTCAGCATATTATTTTGGATACATGGTTTATTTCTTTGAAAAGGCTTGTGGAATAAGTGGATATCTTTTAGCAATAAATCCATTTAATCAACCAGGTGTTGAAGCTTATAAAAAGAATATGTTTGCTTTACTAGGAAAGCCAGGATATGAAGATATGAAGGCTGAACTAGAAAAGAGACTTTAGTTTAATTATGAAGATTATTATTGATGGAGATGCCTGTCCAGGCATCTCCATTATTGAAAAAGTAGCAAAAGAACACAATATTTCAGTGATAATTTATTGTGATATTCATCATTTTATACAGAGCAATTATTCTGTAGTTAAAGTTGTTGACAGTGGATTTCAAAGTGTAGATATGTATGTAATGAATGAAACTAAAGAAGGTGACATAATTGTTTCTCAAGACTATGGTGTGGCTGCAATATGTCTATCTAAGAAAGCGAAAGTAATAAACCCTAAGGGATATATATATTATGAGAAAAATATAGATAGATTATTGGAAGAAAGACATATATCACAGAAAATAAGAAGAAGTGGAGGAAAGACCTCTAATCCCAAAAAAAGAACTGACGAAGATAATATTAGGCTGGAAAAAAACTTATTAAAACTTATAACTTGTTGACAATTTTAGAAGCTTAGATAAGAGCTTCTATTTTTATGCGATAAAAAATTGTAAACCTATATTTTGGATATGATTTTAATTATGATTGGAAGATTTTATTTAAAAAAAATCATCTTACTAATATATGAGTTTATATAGGCATTTATGATATAATCAAATAAAAAATAAACTGAAGTTATTTACAAAAAATGGTATAAATGTATAATATAATAATAAGGATCATTTTGAGAATTGGTATGAGAGGAGCATGAATTTATGGAGGAACTTCAGTTAAAGTATGTTGAGATAGCTTTTGATAAGCAAACACCACAAAAAGTTGGCACGGAGATAAATATATCTGGTAAAATAGATGGGGAAATAGAAAACTTAGAATATAAATTTATTGTTGGCAAAGGTGGGGTTTGGAATACTATACAAGAATTTTCAGAAAAAAATTATTGCATATGGAAGCCTAAAAGAGAAGGGGAGTATATGGTTATGGTACAAGCCAGAGAGAGGGATGGAAAAAAACCTTTAGACTATTTAGCCAAAGAGGACTATTCTATAGTGACAGAGGAAGTGAGTAATACTGTGGATAAAGAGACTAGTATTCAAGATGTTACTAATGATGAAGAAATTAGAAGTGCTTGCAATGATCAAGAAAGTAATTTGCTAGCGTCTGAAAAAGAAGATCCTATTTTATGCAATATTGAATTTAAAGAAGCAATGAATAATATAGAAGATAATGTGGTGTTTCTTGAAGTTAAAGAAATTTCTAGAGCAGAAAAAGAAGTATTAATATCAAATAGCTATGCTGATGAAGAAATATCATCTTCTAATGATATCAAGGAAGTTGAAGATACGGTAGATAATACTCAATATAGTGAAGAAGTTCTAAATAAAATATTAATTGAAAACAATGCTCAAATAGAACCAAGTTTTATAAAAGATATCAGGATAGATAAAGAGGAAATAAAAGTTGGAGAAAAATGTTGTATTGAAATAAAGACAGATGATGAGAATTTATATTTATATAGATATTATATAAAAAAGAATAATGAATGGGATATAATTAAGGATTATGATAAAAGTAATATTTTAAAATATACAGCAAATGAGTCGGGGAATAAAGAATTTTTAATTCAGTGCAAAAGAATGGATTCCACTGAAACTTTTGAAGACCATAGAATTATCACACTAAAAGTGAGAGAAATTGATAAAGTAGAAATAACCAATTTTAAATGTTTAAATAACTCATTAATAGCGGGAGAAAAGCTTGGTTTTGTAGTAGAAACAAATATTGAAAAATTTGCTAGTAATGAAGATATTGTATTACTATATAAATTTTATAAAATATATAAAGATGGGAAATCAATTTGTATACAAGACTATTCAACTAAAAATAATGTGTATTATAAGGAAACAGAAGCAGGCAGTTATAGAATCTTATGTCTTGTAAAAAGCATATTTTCAAATAAAGAATATGATGATAGAGCTATTTTGGTATACAGTGTTAAACCATATAAAACGATTAAGATTAATAATTTTGTAGCTGATTCGAATTCTCCTAATATAAGTGGAAGTAGTATTAAGTTTACTTCAGAAATAGAAGGTGGAAACAAAGTTATATATAGATATCAGGTTAATGGACCCATTAAAGAGGATACGGGCTTTATAGAAAAGAGCGAATTTGTATGGAAGCCATCTGAAGCAGGAGAGTATGACATTATACTTTACGTTAAGGATATTAATTATAAAGGTGACTATGAGGATTTAAAAAGAATTACATTTAATATTGAGAAAAAGAGTGAAAAGCCAGTAAAGATTTTAGATATTGTAGTTGATAAAGAAAAGAAGATTATTGTTGGGGAGCCAGTTGGTATAACGGTAAATGCTGAAGGGGGAGTAAAGCTCCAATATGCATTCACAATTAGAAAAGATGGAAGAAGGTTAGAGGGAGTAGATTATAATAAATCTAACTGGATCAATTTTATTCCTAATCAGGCAGGAGAGTATGAAGTAGAAATAAGACTTAAGGATAAGTACTCAGATAAATCTTATGATGCCCAAACAGTTATATATTTGAAGGCTCTAGAATATCTACCTGGTGAAATAGATTATATAATATTGCCTTATAAGGAAACACATTTGATTGGGGAAGCTGTGGAATTTGAATGCATTGTTCAAAATACACAGAATACTTTATTGAAATATGAAACTAAAATTAATGGACACTCCATTGAGAAAACAGAGTTCTCAAAAAATAAAAAATTGAGATTTATACCTAAAACTGCTGGTAAATACACTATAGAAGTTTATGCTAAAAATGTTAAATGTACTAGTGAGTATGATTCTAAAAAGCAGATAAACTTGTATGTAAGTGAGGCGTCCCCTGTAATAGAAACTAATATAATAGCAAATACACTAGAGGGTCATGTAAATGAGGAACTTACATTTGAGGCTATAAGCAGAGGCGGGAAAAATGTTTGCTATGAATTTTATTTAATGGAGAACAATGAGTGGAGAAAAGTGCAAGCATACAGTAGGAAGCATTATTATAGCTTTATGCCGTTTACTCAAGGAAAATATAAGATTTTAGCTTTAGCCAAAAGTTATTATAAAAAGGTTAGTTATGAGGACTATGCTGAAGTAACATTTTATGTTAAAGGTTTAAAGGTATAGCTCGAAAATAAACATAGGATAAATTTTGGAGAAAGGTTGTTTAAGTATGGCGATAGATGGTTTAGATAAAATATCAAATGAACAATTGTTAGCAATGAATATGCTCAGCAATGGACAAGTAACAAATGATTCTGATTCTAGCAATAGCACTAGCGGTGAAAAAGATTTAGCATTTCAACTAGTTATGAAAAATCTTATGGAATCATCAAAAAAATCTAAAGAAAATAGTAATGCTGAATCAAGTGGGAATACAAAGGAAGTAAAAAGTGAAACAACCAACAGTGAGAAATCAAATTCAAAAGATAATATAAATTTAAATAATGCAGCTAGAGTAGGGCAAACATATGTGACAGGACAAAACTTAGAAGAAATACCAATGATTTTAACTAATAATTATATTGGTTTTACAAGAAATTCTGAATCTACATTGTCTAATAAAAGTGGAGCTGATATTAAGAAAATATATTCGGCTGTAGATGATGCAGCTAAAAAATATGGGGTAGATCCTAATTTAATCTTAGCTGTAATTAAGCAGGAGTCTGATTTTGATCCTAATTCAACATCTGGTGTCGGAGCTGCTGGATTAATGCAGATAATGCCAGAAAATTTTTCACATTTAGGTATAACTGATGGATATGATGTTGATCAAAATATTAACGGTGGAACTAAGTTGCTTAAAGAATATTTAGATAAATATAATGGAAGTTCAGAGATGGCTCTTATGGCATACAATGGAGGACCTGGAACTATGCAAAGAAGAGGTGTATCATCCGCTTCTGACCTATATAAAATGCCACAAGAAACTCAGAACTATGTTCCGAAGGTAATCGGGTACTATAGAAATGGAATCTAGGATGTTTTACATTCTAGATTTTTTAAGGAATAAAATAATTATAATCATATAAAAACTGCATCAAAAAAACCATCAGTAACAGCTAGATGATTTTTTTCATGCAGTTTCTTTGCTGTTTGTTAATATTGTTAACAATATGTACATTTTTAAGTTAAATTTATTTTGTTATCGTATTCAAATATTGGGTAAATGTTTTCAAAAGGCCATAATAAAAAACGCAACCCTTGGGGCTAGGTTGCGCTTTAGCAATAAGCAATAAGCAATAAATAAAAAGGGGGCTATATATTCCTTTTATTTATCCTTGCAAGAATATTATAGGGTATTATTATTAATAATGCAAGTGATTTAATAAAAAATGTGAATATTTTTGAAAGAAATGAATTATTTTATTGCAAAATTATTTAATATTCGTTAATAGCTCTTTAAAAGGCTTAATTCTTCATCTGTTAATTCTCTATATTCGCCTTCTTCTAAATCTGGATCTAATAATAACCCACCGAACTCTTCTCGTTTAAGATAAGTTACCTTTTTTCCAACCGCTTCAAACATTCTTTTTACTTGGTGGAATTTACCTTCTTGAATTGTAAGCCTTATTTCAGATCCATCGTTATTGCTCGATAATATCTCAAGCTTAGCTTCTAAACATTTGTACCCATCATCTAAGGTAATTCCATCCTTAAAGGCTTTTATATCTTTTTCATCAACGCTTTTATCTATTTCAGCATAATATACTTTATCAACATGCCATTTAGGTGAAATCAATCTATGGTTTAATTCACCATCATTGGTTAATAACAATAATCCAACAGTATCTTTATCTAATCTACCAATAGGGAATGGGTCAAAAACCTGATGTTCTAGGTTTAATAAATCAATAACGGTCTCATCTCTATTATCATGGGTAGCTGATATAACTCCATCTGGTTTATTCATCATTAGATATATGTATTTACGATATAGTACCTCTTCACCATTAATTTTTATAACAGATTTTTCAGGGTCAACAAGCATGGCGCTATCTTTTACTATTAGACCATCAACTTCTATAATTCCTTTTTTTGCAAAAGATTTAACATCTTTTCTGCTTCCGTATCCTAAATTAGAAATTATTTTATCTAATCTTTCCAAATTATTCACTCCAATCGTTTGTTTGCTTTAATTTATATATTGATTTATTGTACCATAATAATAAATATCTTAACACACGGATATATAACTTATAATTTATCTACTTCATTTTTATTTTTAATAAAACTAGTAGGATTTATACAAATTATAATATTTATAAAAGAAAACCATGCATATGAAATAACTTCATCTATGCATGGTTTTCTATCAATAGATTTATATCCACTGTACAACAGAATTTAATGGTTGTCTTGTTTTTTCGTGTGGTTCTTTAGCGCGGTATCCAAAGCTAGCCATAACTGAAACACCAAAGTGTTCAGTATCTAAAATACCTTCATTTTTAAGAATTTCTTCTACTTTTTCAATATTAAATCCTTCAATTGGGCATGAATCAATTTGTAAGAAAGCTGCAGCAGTTAGCATGTTTGCTAGAGCAATGTAAGTTTGTTTACTTGCCCAGTCAAAAATTGCACGATCACTTTCAAGTAAATTAAAATCATTCTTCTGAAAGCTTTCGAAAGCTGATTTTCTTTGATTGGCTACATCTTCAGGAAGATTTTGAACTTCAGACATAATTTTAGTGATATATTCAGAATTATAAATTGTATCAACTTTTTTACGAGCAAGAAGAATTACAAAGTGACTAGCTCCATTAAAACTATTCTGAGCCCCCCAAGATACGGGAAATAATTTTTCTTTAAGAGATTTATTTTGAACTACAAGGAACTTCCAAGGTTCAAAACCGAATGAACTTGGAGAAAGGCGCCCAGCCTCTAATATAGTATTAAAATCTTCTTCAGATACTGTTTTTGTAGGGTCAAATTGCTTACAAGCATGACGAAATTGAAATGCATCTATAATTTCTTTGTTTTTGGTATTCATTTAAAAATCACCTCTTATCTAAGTATAAATTAAGTCTAACACAATTGGATACTGCATTGAAGTACGCACAAATTTGATATATAATATAAATGAACTTACCTAAGTATCTATTTTATACTAAAGGAGCGAAAAATATGCATGAACCAGCTATATATCCAGATTGTCCTAACCACCCATGTCCAGTAGAGACAACACTAAATATAATTAGTGGTAAGTGGAAGGGAATTATTCTATATCGTTTATTAGGTGGCAAGAAACGATTTAATGAATTAAAGAAATTGATTCCGAATGTTACACACAGAACATTAACACTTCAATTGCGTGAGCTTGAAAGAGATAAAATTTTAAAACGTACAGTTTATGCGGAAGTTCCTCCAAGAGTTGAATATGAGTTGACGGTTCTTGGTCAGTCTATGTCACCGATAATTAAATCTATGTATGATTGGGGGCTGAATTATCAATCAGAATTAAAGTCTTAAAAAAGAAATTAAATATTTAATTAGCGTTTTAAGGAGAATAAAAATTTAAAACTATATTAAAATAATAAAATAAAAAAAGCATTGACAAAAAAATATTAAAATTCTATAATTAATTCGTACCCGAACGAACGAGGTGGTAAAAATGAAAAACAAATGTATCGTTGGAAGAATGAGTATAATTGTTGAAGCGTCCAACAAATTTTTGACAAAAAAAATAAAGGATGAGCGACTACCTATATTGCAAAATCACGCAGCACTATTTGATATCTTACCTGAAGATGGTTCGAAGTTACTTTTTAATGAAATAGCAAGCACATGGAAAATATCAAAATCATCTTTGTCTGACATAATAAATAAGTATGAGAGTCAGGGGTTGATAAATAAGTGCATGTGTAGCGAAGATAAGAGAAGTGTATATATAAGTTTAACTCCTGAAGCTGTAGTTATAAAGCAAAGACTTCAAGTTATGGAGAGAGAATTTCTAGATATAATATTAAAAGATTTTGGCGAAGATGAAAAAAAGGTCTTTGAAGATAATATAGATAAAGCTCTTAAAAATATAATAAAAATGCTCTAAAGGCATTTTTTTTAAATAGATAATTCGTACGCGTACGAAGAATATAAAAGAAGGAGTATAGATTATGAAAGAATTAATAATGAAATCACTAGATAAAATTAGACCAATGCTGCAAAGAGATGGAGGAGACGTTGAATTAGTGGATGTGAGCAACGATGGAGTTGTAAGTGTAAAAATGCAAGGTGCTTGTGGAAATTGTCCAGGAGCAATGATGACAATAAAAATGATTATTGAGCAGAGATTAAAGGAAGAGGTTCCTGGGGTTACAGAAGTCATAGGAGTGTAAAACTAAAGTATTCAATAAGTTAATGTAAATAAAATGTTTTTAAAGTTAGCATATACTTCGTACGCGAACGAAGTATATGCTGAAAAGATTCGTTTCGGGTACTAAATCAAATATAAAAAACATATAGAAATTATAATTAAGATATTAAGATAGATAATCAAATATTAGGGAGGGGTAATATGTTTAATTCTATAAGAAAAAAGTTAATCTTTAATTTTGTTTTAATAGCAGCAATAATAACTTTGATTTGTATAACTTTTTTTTCATACCAGATGGTAAATGGAATACAAAACCAAATGAAAGCAGATGGAATTATTTTAGTTAATAATATAAAAGCAAATATAGAAAGTGTAGGAGTTACAAATACAGATAAAATACAGGGAATAATAGATCAAACATATAAATATTCAGATGGAGAATTATGCTATATAGGTATAATATCAAGTGATAAAACTCTTGTTGCAGGAACATCGAAGGAATCAATTGGAGAGAAGATTGAATCAACAGGATTAGATGCAGTATTTAAAGGTAATACAGGAGCATATATGGACGAATGGAAGGGAACTCCGGCATATAATGTAACAGTTCCTGTCAAAGACGGAGATGATATAGGATACGCTCTTTCAATTGGAATTTCTGTTGATAACATGCAAAAGTCTATTAGAAGCACTATTATAAAAAGCATAATTTATGCTATAGTAGTATTGATATTAGCAGCTGTTGCAGGAGTATATATAGGAAGGCGAATTGCGAAACCTATAGAAATTATTAAAGATGTTATTGAAAAAGCAGGGAATGGAGATTTTACAGCAGAATATAAAATTACAGGTAAAGACGAAATAGGAAAATTAGCAGCTGCAAGTAGTAAAACTAGAAAGAGCATGAGGGAGCTTGTTAGGAAAACAAAAGTGATATCAGAAAGTTTGGCTAAACTATCAAAGGATATTGAAATTGGCGGTAGCACTGTAGCATCATCTAGTGAAGAAATCGCAACTTCAGTGACTAATGTATCTCAAGAAGGTATAAAACAAGCGGAAGCGTTAGAAGAGGCTGTTAGCTTATTAGAAAGTTTTTCGGTAGATTTAGATAATGTGGATAATAAATTGAAATTATTAGCTGATGGTGGAAAAGTTATAAAAGAGGATACAAATAAAGGAGTAGAAACTATAAATAAGTTAGCGAACACTATCGATGATATGTTAAACTCATTTTCAGTATCAAGAGCAAAGGTTGAAAATTTAGATAACACTATATCGCAGATTAATTCCATAGTTGATGTTATAAATGGAGTTGCAAAACAAACTAATCTTTTAGCATTAAATGCATCCATTGAGGCAGCAAGAGCAGGGGAGGCTGGAAAAGGATTTTCAGTAGTGGCAGAAGAAATACGAAAGCTTGCAGAAGAAGTATTAAATTCATCAAAAAGCATAACTCAATTAATAGATACAGTTATGAAAGAGACTCATGATGTTTCTAATACTACAGAGGCTGTAACTAAAATAGTAAAAGAAAGTAAAAATGATATTAATACCGTAACAAACTCATTTGAAGGAGTCATTAGCAAGGTTAATAATATTCCTAGTGATATTAATATGGTTCATGTGGTACTTCAAGAAACCATGAAAGGAAGAAATAAGATCTTAAATACAGTTGAAAATATAGCTTCAAAATCGCAAGAAATATCAGCCCTTTCAGAAGAGGTTACAGCAGCTACAGAAGAGCAAGCAGCTATAACAAATGAATTTTCTATGACAGCAAAAAAGCTAGTTAATATTTCATCGGTATTAGAAAAAGACATCTTAAACTTTAGAATATAGTTCATTATATTGTTGAATTATAAAAGTTAGAGTGATTAATATATGATGAGTAAAATTATTAAATTACTAAGTAATGCGTGAGTAACACTTGATTAAAATATCAAGTGTTTTTTATTCCTAAAAATTCATAATTTTGCTAAGTAGATATAGACTAACCTAGAGTATAAGTTTGAATATATGCAATTAAAATAATATTTTAGTTAGGTTAATGATTTAAACATAAGCACATATGGTATAATATTTAAGGATTGGGAAAGGAGGAATAAGTAAATGGATTTAAAATCATTACTTAATAAAGAACAATATGAAGGGGCAACTACAATTGATGGGCAGGTGCTTATTTTAGCTGGAGCTGGTTCAGGTAAAACAAGAGTTTTGACACATAGAATGGCACATATGATTGAAGATTTAGATATTGCACCTTACAGTATATTAGCTATTACTTTTACAAATAAGGCAGCAAAGGAAATGAAGGATAGAGTTAAGGCACTTATTGGTGAAAGAGCAGAAAATATGTGGATATCCACTTTCCATTCAACTTGTGTTAGGATACTAAGAAGAGAGATAGATAAGATAGGCTACAAGAGCAGTTTTACTATATACGATAGCTCAGATCAAAAGACATTAGTTAAAGAGTGCATGAAAACACTTAATATTAATGATAAAGATATAACAGAACAAGAGATAATGGGGAAGATAGGAAAAGCTAAAGATAGAATGCAAAGTGTTAGAAGCTTTATGTTAGAAAATGAAGCTAACTTTAGGGAAAAGAAAATTGCAGATGTTTATGAAATGTACCAAAAGAGATTAAAAGAAAACAACGCGTTGGATTTTGATGATTTAATTTTCAAAACAGTTGAGCTTTTCAAAAATAATCCTGAAGTATTGGAGTTTTATCAAAATAAATTTAAATATATCATGGTTGATGAGTATCAGGATACTAATGGTGCTCAATATGAGTTGGTTAAATTACTTGCTTCAAAATATAAGAACATATGTGTTGTTGGAGATGACGATCAGTGTATTTACCAGTGGAGAGGTGCGGATATTCAAAATATACTAGATTTTGAGAAAGATTATCCAGGAGCTAAAGTAATTAAGCTAGAACAAAATTATAGATCAAAAGGAAATATACTAAGTGCAGCTAATGTAGTAATTGTTAATAATGCAAATAGAAAAAGCAAAGTATTAAGGACAGAACAAGAACCAGGAAATAAAATCAAAATATATAGAGCTTATGCTGATAGTGATGAAGGAGATTTTGTTAGTAAACAAATCTTAGACATAAAGAATAAAGAAGATAAAAATTATAATGACTTTGCTATACTATATAGAACAAATGCTCAGTCGAGAATTTTTGAAGAAAGTTTTAGAAGAAGAGGAATCCCCTACAAAATAGTAGGAGGCACAAGATTCTATGACAGAAAAGAGATAAAAGATATATTAGCATATTTAAAAGTTATTGTTAATCCTCAAGATGATATTAGTATTAGAAGAATAATAAATGTACCTAAGAGGAGCATTGGTGATGCGACTGTTGCAAAGGTTCAAGAATTTGCAAGCGGCTTTGAGTTTGATTTATGGGACGCATTAGCTGAAGTAAGGAGCATTCCAACATTAACGTCAAGAAATGTTTCAACAATTGAACCTTTTGTTGCGCTAATGGAAAATTTCATGGAACTCAGTGAGACAGTACCTGTTTCAGTGCTTATTGAATCAATATTAAAAGATACTGGATATCTAAAACAATTACAAGAATCAAATGAAATTGAAGACAAGAGTAGAATTGAAAATTTAAAGGAACTTGTTTCAGATGCAGCTGATTTTGAAAAGAACAACGAAGACAAATCGTTATCTGCATATTTAGAAAGAGTTTCTCTAGTTCAGGATACGGATAAGATTGAAGAGGAAGATGATGCGGTAGTATTAATGACAATCCATAGTGCAAAGGGGTTGGAGTTCCCTGTTGTATTTATGGTTGGTATGGAAAATGGTATTTTTCCAGGGAATGCGTCATTTGAAAAAGAATCAGAGATGGAAGAGTCAAGAAGATTGTGTTATGTTGGTATAACTAGAGCAAAACAAACATTGTTTATGACTTCTGCAGAAGTTAGGCGAGTATTTGGTAAAACTGTAGCATATCCTCAATCTGACTTTATTAATGAAATAAAGCCAGACTTAAAAGAATATGTTGGAGTTAAAAAGGAAAGTGCTAAGAGCAGGGAGAAGCTTATGCAAAGTAATTCCTACACTAACCCACACAGTTTAAGAAATAGTGTTACAGGTAATAGAGCATATACTCTTAACAATGGTGGTATTAATAATGTAATTGATAGAAGTACTATGAATGAAATGGCTAAAGAATATATATCTGTTAGTGAAGCGACTCTTGGAAGAAAAGTAATTCACGAAAAATTTGGAAAAGGAACAATTGTTGCAGTTCAGGATTCAGGTAACGATAAGAAATTAACAGTTGCGTTCGATAAACAAGGTGTTAAGTCATTATTATTATCTTTTGCAAAACTTAAAATGATTTAGTGGAAATTTGGAGGCTAATATGGATAAGATTGAAAGAATAAAAGAACTTGTTGAAAAGTTAAATAGATATTCATATGAATATTATTCTTTAGATAGTCCATCTATAAGCGATAAGGACTATGATGAAAAATACTACGAGCTTCAAGCGTTAGAAAGAGAAACAGGATATGTACTTCCTTATTCGCCTACATTAAGAGTTGGGGATGTAGTGCTAGAAGGATTTAGGAAGTATACACATAAAGCAAGGCTTTGGAGCTTAGATAAAGCGCAAAGTTTGCAAGAAATTATAGATTGGCATAATAGAAATGTTAAGTTTGTAGAAGAGGCTAGGGGAAGAGGAGAAAATCTGCCTGATCTAAAGTATGTTGTTACAAAGAAATTCGATGGGTTAACAATTAACTTAACATATAATACTGAAGGTATACTTGAAATAGCTGCAACAAGAGGAACCGGAAGTGTTGGTGAAGAAGTTACAGCACAGGTCAAAACAATAAAATCAATTCCACTTAAAATCAATAGCAATGATATTTTAGAAGTTCATGGAGAAGCTATTATGACGCAAGAAGCGTTTAATAAATATAATGAGACTTCTGATGCACCACTAAAGAACTTAAGAAATGGGGCTGCAGGTGCTCTAAGAAACTTAAATGTAAAAGAAACTGCAAGAAGGAATCTTTCGGCTTTCTTTTATGATGTAGGCTATAAAGAAGGAACTCCATTTAAGACTTATATGGAAATGATGGAGTTTATAAAACAGCAAGGGCTTCCAGTTGATGATTATATAAGGGTATGTACGTCTATAGAAGAGATTGAGAAAGAGATAGATTATGTAAGAGATATTAGATTTGATTTAAATTATGATATAGATGGATTAGTGATTGCAATAGATGATATTAGAACAAGAGAATTGATAGGATATACAGTAAAGTTCCCTAAGTGGGCTATTGCATATAAATTTGAAGCACAAGAAGCAACAACTAAACTTTTAGATGTTGAATGGAATGTTGGAAGAAGTGGTAGAGTTGGGCCGACAGCAATATTAGAGCCAGTGGAACTTGCAGGCGTTACTGTTAAAAGGGCGACTTTAAATAATATGGATGATATTGCGAGAAAAGGTGTTAGGATAGGTGCAGAAGTCTTCGTAAGAAGAAGTAACGATGTTATACCAGAGATAATGGGGATAGTACCAGAATCTTTAGAAGGTTCTGATGAAATAACAGTTCCAGAAGTTTGTCCTGCTTGTGGCAGTCATTTAGTGTTAAGTGGAGCTCATTATTTTTGTGAAAACACTTTGTCTTGTAAGCCTCAATTAGTTAAAACTATAGTTCATTATGCTTCAAGAGAAGCAATGAATATAGCTGGTTTTTCAGAAAGAACAGCGGAACAATTATTTGAAAAACTTAATATTAAATCTATTTCTGATTTATATAAACTGAAAGAAGAGGATTTAATAGGATTAGAAAAGTTTGCAGCTAAGAAAGCACAAAATCTTCTGGAAGCTATTGAAAAAAGTAAAGAGTGTGAGCTATACGCATTTATATATGCATTAGGAATTCCAAATGTAGGAGTAAAGACTGCAAAAGATTTAGTTAGCAGATTTAAATCTATAGAAGGTTTGAAAAATGCAACATTTGAAGAACTCGTTGAAGTTCAGGATGTCGGAGATATAGTTGCTCAAGGAGTTGTGGCTTTCTTTAAAGAGGAAAAGGTCTTACAAACAATTGAAGAACTATTATCTCTAGGTGTCAGTCCTAAATATGAAGAAAAAGAAGTGATAGCAAGTGCTTTTGAAGGAAAGACTGTTGTTGCAACTGGTTCACTTAAAAATTATTCTAGAACTGAGATAAAAGATAAACTTGAAAGCTTAGGAGCAAAGGTTGCAGGAAGTGTTAGTAAAAAAACGGATTATGTAATAGCAGGGGAAGCTGCAGGATCAAAATTAACTAAAGCAGAGGAATTAGGAGTAAAGATCCTTTCAGAAGATGAGTTTGAAGAAATGCTAAGGAGGTAGAGTATGAAAAAGTTAATAAATTTGCTTGAATTTATATCAGCTTTTATAACAAGCATCTTAATAATTTGTACTTTTTTGACAACATATCAATTTTATTATGTTGGTCAGATTTTTAATTCATACTTACCGATACAACTTGGAGTCTGTATCACTATGGCAATTTTAGCAATTAGGTTTCTTATTAACGAGACAGGAAAAAAGAGAATAGTATATTGTATCTTAAGTTTTTTAATATCAATTTCTTTAATCTTCTTTATGATAAATTTAATTAAGTAATAAAATATTGATTAAAACGAACTTAACAGCTGTTGATTTGTAGCAGAAGTTTTTGATTAAGGAACTGACTCAAAGTTATTTAAAAACATTTGAGTCAGTTTTTTGATTAGACAAAGTAAATTGTGGAAATAATTCTTAATATAAATTAAGGCAAAGGGTGTAATTATGAAAAGAATTTTTTTCTATGCAATTATGTTAAGTTTTATAATATTATTTTGTTTAGGATTTGTGAACAAAGAAAGTAACAATTTATCTACTGATGATTCGCAAGAAACAATAAGTTATGGTATAAATGAGATTCCAGAAGACTTAGAAAAGGTTACTAATTTATCTAAACGCCATGAGGATATTATATGTGCAGTAAGCAAAGGGCTGGTTTCTAAAGATGTGGATAATAAAATAGTACCATCTTTAGCAAGTGAAATTACAAAAAGCAAGGATGGTATTCAATATGAGTTTAAAATTAGAGATGATATTTTTTGGAGTGACGGAAGTAAAATAACTCCTAATGATATAGCTACTTTCTTTAAAGAGTTACTGAAAGAGGAAGATGAAGAAAATATACAAGCATTGCTTAATGTTTATGGGGCAAAAGAATTCAGAGATGGTAAAGTTGTATATGAAACTGGAGTTGCAATAAAAGGAAATGAGAATTCTGTTATTATTAGATTGAATAAAGCGGATGATAATTTTCTAAATGAATTGACCAAACCACAGTATACACTAAGAAAGTATTTAATAATGTGGCGTAATATGAAAAATAATTATAGTACATTAATTTACTCTGGTGATTATAAGATTGATTCATTTAACAAAGATCAGGTTGTCTTAAAAAGAAATGAGAATAATAAAAGTGGTATAGATACTATTAAAATATTAAATGATGATAGTGTAGAAACATCTATGGCATCATATGAAGTCAAAGAAAGAGATATTGTAATAAATCCACCAGAAAGTGAACTTAATAAATTATCGGAGCAGAAAAAATTAATAACACTTCCCGAAACAAAAGGAACATATTTAATCATTAACAGTAAAAGCAACTCTATTCCTCTTCAAGGAAGGAGAGATATCTATAATGATGTATGTAAAGCTACTGAATCATATCAAAATTCGAATAATAAAGAATTTGAACTTGCAGAAGGAAGTTTTTTTAGAGAGGATAAACAGGATCTAACAAAATTACAAGCAAGGAAAGTTATTAGTAATAAAGAAGGTGAATGGAACAAACCTAAGATATTAACATTACTTTGTGAAGATACTGATGAAAATAGAATTTTATGTAGAACAATTGAAGACTGGTTTAAAAATAATACAAATATAACAATAAAATATAGTTTAGTAAAAGAAGAATTCGAAGATGAAGAATTAAAAAAAAGATATGATATGATTTTGGTTAATAATAATGCTGACTCATCTGACAAAGCAGATTTTTATGATAACTTTAAAAAATATCTAACAGAAGACCAGAATAAATTGTTGGAAAAGTTATTAAACACTAAAAATAATGGAGATTATTCAAGCTTAGAAGAAAATCTATTTGATAATTACGATATTCTTCCATTGGTGTTTTATAATGAAAATATAGCAATTTCTGATAAGATATCAGATCTGAAATTAGATGGAAATGGTAATATAAATTTTGCTACAATCCAATAAGAATTGTTTTAAGATTAATATTAATAATTATTTAGAGCATATGTTTTCAATACAACGTATTATAACTATCCTTATATGTAAATCTTATATTTTGATTTACATATAAGGATAGTTTTTTATCATATCCATATTTATGAATCTTAAAACTTTTTCTTACTGTGTGGATGTTGAGCTTTATTTTTCTTTGGTTTTTTATTTTTAACAGAATGGCTAATTTTAGTTGTACTATCATTATTTAATGAAGCTATATTAGTATTTTTTTTGAAAGTATTAAAACTATTGAGTACAGGTTCTTTAAAGCTAACAGGGGCTTCTACCTTTGATAAGTTTAATTGTGTTTTTAAGTTACTTACATTACTCTCTGGGCTAGATGTAGCTGATGAATTATTAGAGATATCTTCTTTTGTGTCAGTTGTTGCAGAATCAGTATTTGCGTCAACAGAGTTATCTAAATCAGAGAGTCTTTCTAATCCTAATGGTGGGATAAATTCCATAAAGTCTTCAACCATATCTTTAAGAAGGTAGATAATCATAAAGAAGTTGAACATATTTTTGCTACTATCAAAAGAAGTCCTTTTAGTATTTAATGAATCTTTTTTCTTTGAATAACTTAAGCTCTTAACAAATACAGGAGCTAAACCTGTGCTTTTAGGAGTAGGTAATACTGGCATTCTAAAATATATCTCATCTAACATATCATCGGAACGTAGGCTTAATTTCTTATATCGTTCTACCTCATCTAAGGTTGGAGCTTCAGGCCAACTTGTTAAAAGGCCGCCGTTTACGAAGAATTTTCTATAAAGACCAGAAATAATAGGTCGTAGTTCTGAAATCCTATCTTCTTGAAATGAATACATAAGTAAACATAAAAGATATAGATTAATTTCAATGCAAGAGTATTTACTATCTTTCTTATCGGACAATTTTATAAATATATTTTTGTCCGTATCATATAAACTAATCAGTTTTTCAGTAATTTCTTTAGAGAATTCTTTAAAAGAAATTATTTCTGTATGTTTATAAGCTTCCATTAGACAGATAGAAAATAGTGCACAATCATCTATAGAATCGATATAGTAATCTTTTTCTTGAAATTTAGAAATTAAAAAATCACCTAGATCTAAAATTAATTCTTTTGCATTTTGTGAACACGAATATTTATAATGAATATTTAGAGCGAGAAAAATTTGTATACATTCACTAAACGATAAATCATATAATACAGAATTATAAGTTTTAAACATATCTAGAATTTCGTTTGAAAATGCAGCATAATCTTTGCTAAGCTCGTCATTATCATTATAATATGAGTATAGTAGGTAAGCATCCATCATAAAAGCTTGATCTGAAAATTTAAATTTATCATCTTTATCTATTAGAGAAAATCCCTTAGAATTTCCATCAGATATATTTTTCTTATCTACAAATAAGCCTTCATTATTTCGTAAGTTTTCAGAATAGAATTGTAACTGCTCTCTAGCAAGGTATTTAAATGGTTTCTCAAGAGATACTACATTTCTTTTTCCATCACTATAATGTGAATAATATTCGCTTAATTCAAGTAAACATAAAGTCATAAGAGCACTAGTAGAAGGGCTTATTTCCTTTTTAAAACTTGCTTCATCAAAACTAGGGCTGCTTTTACTATGAATAAATAACGGTGAAGCTTTTCTATATAAGCATAATAGTGGAGAAAAATTATTTAATATGCTAATATCTTCTATAGGAGATTTTTTTGAAGCTCTAGTTTGAGCTAAAATTCCGCACTTAGAGTTTAGAACCAAAGTTTTTATTGATTCTTTGGATAAGTAAAAAAGTTGACCACTAATTTCTTTTTGGGAAAGACTGTTCATCCTAAAAAATGGTCCTATATATCTCAATGTATAACACCTCTCATAAAATTCTCATCTTATTCATTAATATGAAATTTGTAAACAAAAAGTACATAAAATAAAAATAAAAGGAGATTTTTTATAATGAAGGAAGGAAAATTAGATTTCGAGGATTTGAGAAATATTATATTAAATAATAAAACAATTAAGAGAAAGGAGGTAAAGATTAGAAATGATGTTGGAGAAGATTGCTCTATTATTGATTTTGGAGAATATGAAGGCATATTTTCTACAGATCCAATAACAGGAGCAAGTGAGAATGTTGGGAAGCTAGCAGTACATATTAATTGTAATGATATAGCATCAGCAGGTGGAGAGCCTATAGGTATTTTAGTTACAATATTAGCGCCAACATCATCAACATTACAAGAGATAAACGAAATCATGAAGGAAATTAATGAAGAAGCAGCTAAGATTAATGTAGAGATTATAGGAGGACATACAGAAGTAACAAGTGCAGTAAATAAGATGGTTATATCGGTAACAGTAATAGGAAAGAATTTAAAAGGTAAATCTGTAAAAACTGCAGGAGCGCAATTAGGAGATGACATAATAGTAACTAAAACATTAGGATTAGAAGGTACATATATCTTAATAAATGATCATAAAGCAAGAATTGAGAAAATTTTATCAAAAGAAGAGATAGAATTTGGAAGTAATTTAATTAATAAGCTAAGTGTTCTTAGAGAGGGAAAAATAAGCGGAGAATTTGGCGTTAATTCAATGCACGATATAACAGAAGGAGGACTTCTTGGAGGACTTTTTGAGGTTGCTATGGCATCAAATAAAGGCTTTAAAATATTTAAAGAGAAAATACCAATGTTGGATATAACTAAAAAGGTTTGCAGGGAATTTAAAATAGATCCACTTAGGCTCATATCGTCTGGAAGTATGCTTATTACTACTAAAAATGGTAGTGAATTGATAAACCTTCTAAATGAAAGTGGAATTGAGGCTAGTATAATAGGTAAGATATGTGAGCGTGGAGCATTATTAATAGATAATGATAGTGAAATCGAGGTTGAACCACCTAAAAGAGATGAATTATTTAATATACAGTAAGAATGCTAAAAGATTAATGTGTTCAAGTAAATTAGTTAGAATTATATAAAAGCTATTTAGGAATATATAGTGTTAGTTAGGTTACTTAAAAATGAAAAAGTGATAATATTATTAGTGATAGAAAAGCAAAAGAACCAGTGATTTTAAAGCACTTTATAGAGTAATTATGGAATTTGAAATTTTTATTGTAAATGAGCAAAAGGAGATATATAATGAAAAAATTAATATTAGCTAGTAATAATAAGAAAAAGATTAAAGAAATGAAAGAAATATTAAAAGAGATAGATATAGAAGTTAGATCATTGGAAGATGAGCGTATAAACATAGATGTAGTTGAAGATGGAAAAACATTTGAAGAGAATGCAAAAAAGAAAGCTAAGGAAATATATGAATATCTGTTGGAAAGAAAAGATAGTAATTTTATTGTATTAGCAGATGATTCAGGATTAGAAGTAAATTACTTAAATGGGGAGCCTGGAATTTATTCTGCTAGATATGCAGGGGAACATGGAAATGATTCAAAAAACAATGAAAAGCTTTTAAACAAGTTAAAAGGAGTTTTAAAAAGCAATAGAGGAGCTAAGTTTATTTGCCAATTAGCTATGTTTACAGATAAGAGGGAGTATTTTAAAGTTACAGGTGAAGTGGAAGGATATATTATAGAAGAACTACATGGAGATGGCGGATTTGGATATGATCCATTATTTTTCTACGAACCATTAGATAAAACTTTTGCTGAGTTAACTTCAGAGGAGAAGAATGAAATAAGTCATAGAGGAAAGGCATTAAAGGAATTAAAAAAGGTAATTATTAAATTAATTTAATTTATTTAGAAAGTTATTCTAGATGGATAGGTTCTTTGCTATATAAGAGTTAAATAAGTAATAATGCAGGAGGAGAAATTAAATTATGTTAATTGCAGTTGTAAGTGATACACATAGGATGACTAAATATATTAATTTGGCTAAGGCACTAATAAAGGATGCCGATATTTTGATACATCTAGGAGATAACATTGATGATGCGGAATTATTGGAAAATACTTTTAAAGGAAAAGTATATGCTGTTGCAGGTAATTGCGATTATTCAACTAAGTATCCAAAGGAATCTGTCATAGAAGTGAATGGAAAAAAGATATTTTTTACACATGGTGATCTGTATGGGGTAAAGAGTTCTATGAATAATATCTATTATAGGGGAAGAGAATTAAATGCTGACATTGTGTTATTCGGTCATACACATCAACAATTAGTAGAGAAAGAAGATGATATGATATTAATGAATCCAGGAAGCATATCATTACCTAAATTTAAAGGGAGGTGTATAGGTTTTATAAACATCGATAATAATGGGGAAGTAGACGCATATTTAAAAGAAATTAGGGAATAATGATTAAATATTTAAATTTATTATGAAAAATTATAAAAAAGGTATTGACGAAACAGATTTGATATTGTAGAATAATCATTGTCGCTGAGAGATGAGTGACAAGTTGAAAAACTAGTTAAGATTCTCGGGGTGTGGCGCAGATGGGAGCGCGCGTGGTTTGGGACCATGAGGTCGCAGGTTCAATCCCTGTCACCCCGACCATTTAAAGATTAATATTTGCGGGTATCGTATATCGGTAATACTCCAGCCTTCCAAGCTGGAAAGGTGGGTTCGATTCCCACTACCCGCTCCATTAAAAATTATGATATTAATCAAAGTGGTTAAAAAAGTCTTGACAAAGTTTAAAGGAACATGTAAAATAAAAAACGTTCCGAAGAAAAAGTTCTTGACAAGATTGCTTGAATAGAGTAAAATAAAAAAGTCTGAAAAGCAATTAAATATGCGTTTTTAGCTCAGCTGGATAGAGCAACGCCCTTCTAAGGCGTGGGCCAGGGGTTCGAATCCCTTAAAACGCACCATTAAATCGGGGTGTGGCGCAGATGGGAGCGCGCGTGGTTTGGGACCATGAGGTCGCAGGTTCAATCCCTGTCACCCCGACCATTTAAAAATAAATATGCGGGTATCGTATATCGGTAATACTCCAGCCTTCCAAGCTGGAAAGGTGGGTTCGATTCCCACTACCCGCTCCATACAAATTTAATATTTGTAACATAATAAAAGATATGCGTTTTTAGCTCAGCTGGATAGAGCAACGCCCTTCTAAGGCGTGGGCCAGGGGTTCGAATCCCTTAAAACGCACCATTATGGTGAACGTAGTTCAGTTGGTAGAGCGCCAGTTTGTGGCACTGGTTGTCGTGGGTTCGAGTCCCATCGTTCACCCCATACAGGGATATCGCCAAGCGGTAAGGCAATGGACTTTGACTCCATTATTCGTAGGTTCGAATCCTGCTATCCCTGCCATTATTTTGGTTCACTAGCTCAGTCGGTAGAGCACATGACTTTTAATCATGGTGTCCCGGGTTCGATTCCCGGGTGAGCCACCAAATTCATAAAAACTTATGCAGGTGTGGCGGAATTGGCAGACGCACTAGACTTAGGATCTAGCGCCTAACGGTGTAAGAGTTCGACTCTCTTCATCTGCACCAAATGAGCGGAAATGACTCAACGGTAGAGTGCCACCTTGCCAAGGTGGAGGCTGCGGGTTCGAATCCCGTTTTCCGCTCCATACATGAAATAATATAAATAAATATGCGGGTATCGTATATCGGTAATACTCCAGCCTTCCAAGCTGGAAAGGTGGGTTCGATTCCCACTACCCGCTCCAATTATGCGTGATTAGCTCAGTTGGTAGAGCACCTGACTCTTAATCAGGGTGTCCAGGGTTCGAATCCCTGATGACGCACCATAGTAAGTTTATTATTTACTTAAATTATGTGGGATAACATGTGGTTCATTCCATTATAGGGATATCGCCAAGCGGTAAGGCAATGGACTTTGACTCCATTATTCGTAGGTTCGAATCCTGCTATCCCTGCCATTATTTTGGTTCACTAGCTCAGTCGGTAGAGCACATGACTTTTAATCATGGTGTCCCGGGTTCGATTCCCGGGTGAGCCACCAATTGTATATGCAGATGTGGCGGAATTGGCAGACGCACTAGACTTAGGATCTAGCGCCTTACGGTGTGGGGGTTCGACTCCCTTCATCTGCACCAAATGAGCGGAAATGACTCAACGGTAGAGTGCCACCTTGCCAAGGTGGAGGCTGCGGGTTCGAATCCCGTTTTCCGCTCCATACATGAAATAATATAAATAAATACGCGGGTATCGTATATCGGTAATACTCCAGCCTTCCAAGCTGGAAAGGTGGGTTCGATTCCCACTACCCGCTCCAAAAAACAACTGATTTCAGTTGTTTTTATTTATATAAAAATGAATATGCACTTGTAGTTCAGTTGGATAGAGCGTTGGACTTCGAATCCAGAAGTCGTGGGTTCGAATCCCACCAAGTGTACCATAAGCGTTGATACTACTGGGATTGTGAAAATGTTTGAATTAATATTTAGCTGTATTAACACATTTTTAACACATTAAGAATATCAATGCTTTTTTCTTTTTCTTTCTTTAACACATGGGTATAAGTATTTGCTGTTATTTCTATGCTGCTGTGGCCTAATAAAGTTGATACTGTTTTTAATGGTAATTCAGCTTCAAATTGACGTGTTGCATATGTATGTCTTAAAGCATGAAATTTTATATACCTTACTCCAATCTTTTTTAAATATCTCTTCCAACTTCTACTTAAATTACTACTATCAATTAGATTTCCATTTTCAGTTAAAAAAATAAAGCCTTCATTTTCTCTATTATAACTTTCACCGATTTTTAATTTATTTTCATTTTGTTTGATTTTTATTCTCTCAAATATAGGTTTTAATGATTCTGGTAGTGGAATGCTTCTTACAGATCCTTTTGTTTTCGGAATTTGTACTATTGTTTCATATTTTCTATTTCCATCTTTATCAATAACAGCTACAGTTGAAACAGTTCTACTAATATTAATTTCCATAGCATCCGAATCTAAATCACTCCATTTAAGGCCCAGACATTCACCACGTCTTATTCCAGTAGAAATGCAGACAGTTGCTATATCTTTTATTATAGAGTTCTTAGAATAGCTAAGAATAGCTATTAGTTCCTCATCAGTAAAAACTTCCACTTCATTATTATTAATCTCAACTTCACCGGGAATGACAATTTGGCCGATGCAAGGATTTTTTAGTAAGTAACCTTCATTCACTGCATAAGTAAAAAAATGTTTTAGTAACTTATTTAGATTAAATATTTGACTAGTAGTTTTTCCATTTTTAAATAGTTTGTTATAGTATTTTTGAATTTGTAAAGACTTAATATCATTTAATGGCAAAGAAGCGATAGGAGAGCTCTTTATATAATTTCTATATATACCTTCATATCTCTCAAATGTAGTTGGTTTAATTTTATTGGACATATTTATTACTTCAAATAACCAATTGCTCATTGTAGAACTTAAATAAGCATTTTTATCTACAATTAATCCTTGCTTTAAGCTATCTTTATATTCTTCTAGTTTTTTTTCGGCCTCCTTTTTGTTTTTTCCATAGAAAAACTTTCTTATAAGCTTCCCATTAGCATCTCTCCCAAATGAAGCTGATACTCTAAAATAATCTTTCCCATTCATTTTATAGTTTGTTTTCACTGCCATAAAATCATCCTTTCGTAGAATTTATATAAATATTTATAAATCAACCAATTGAAATAATCAACTGGATTATTTGCCATTATAATTGAATAGACCATCAATATCTTTATATATACCAAAACTAGGTTCCAATTGTATATAATAATTACCGACTGGTATACCTAATCCATATTGTTTTCTTAGATCCTCTATTATGGTATAAAAGGTATCCACTGTAACATGAACATATTCAGCCAATTCATATATATTTGTTGCACCATTCCTCATGGCATTAACAATATCTATAGGCTCCACTAAAGTTTTAAAACCATCTCTGCGAGCAACTAATTCAAGTTTTTTATTTCTAATGTCATCTAAATTTGTTATGTTGCCATAAGTAGTATGATGATGACCTAATTCTTCCGCAAGTACTTCATGCTTTTCAATATCTGTTATATTTGAATTAATAATAATAATGCTCTCATTTTTATTATTAAGATATTTACCACATTTTTTATTAGTGCCAAGATCAACTTCAATAACTTCAACACCTTGATCTTCAGCTTCAATTAAAAGTTTTTCGTATTTCGTCAATGCAATCAACTCCAGTTATTTACGTTTCCTATTTAATGCTTCTAATATTTTTTTATCTGCTTCTCGTTTTTCTTCAGCTGTTAAATTATCATCGTGTGCAGCTATTGTTGTATAACGGTTAACTAAAGATTCAGGATCTTCCATAAGTGGAGCTCTGAATTTATCAATGCTGATTTCATTATCAGTATATTTTGGTGTATCTATCAAATCATTACTGTACTCAATCAATTTATGTTTACCAACTTCGTTTAATTTATGGAAGTTTGATAATAATTTATCTTCTATATCTAAAAAGCCTGAGTTAATTTTTAAATATTTTTCATGTGTAATTTTATGTTTATGATAGTCTTCATATTTGAGGGGTTCATAAGTTAATCCGCAAATGGGACACTTAGTAATTTCTTTATCATTGTAAAGAAAATCAAAAGATACATTAAAAAATACAGCAATTTTATGTGCCAATTCTGGGCTGGCACCAATCTCAAGTTTCTCAAGTTTACTAATAACATCAGAATCTAAGTTTAATATTTTAGACAATTCTTCTTGAGTAAGTTTATTTATATCTCTAAGATTTTTTAATTTTTCACAATTAATGCAAAATTCAAATGCAATATTATCACTTAAAATAGATGTAGGTACATTAAAAACATTTGCAATTTTGCTTATTAATTCATTATTGGGTCTTGTTCTACCACTTTCAATGTCACCTATATATCCTCTTGAAATCCCTAATGCATCGGCTAAATCTTTCTGAAGAAATCTTCTGCCTATTTTTAAACTGTGTTCACTTCTTAATTGTTTTATTTTAAGTCCAAGTAATTTACTATTCACGACAAAAACTCCTTTTTAATAATTAACGTTATTATACGTCTTTTACGTCATTATGTCAATAAATCAATGGAATAAATAGAGAATAAAAGCAATACATTGATAAAATTGGTATAATGACGTAATATGACGTAAAGATATCGTTGCTATTATAAACATTATGACGTAATATGTACTTGTAAGCAAAAAACATGCAAGTAAGCAAACGAAGAGGTGGAGAATGATGTCAGATTTAATTAGAAATTTAACTTGGAACAAAAAGATGGAAGTTTTAAGAACCATTAAGGGATGGAGTCAAGAAGAAACAGCAGAAAAGTGTTTCACCGGGCAAAGAGCTTACTGGGGATGGGAAAAGGGAATTGTATATCCTCGAAAAAATAGTAGACGAGCCATAGCTCAAGCCTTTGGGGTTAGTGAAAAAGAAATATTCGAAAAGATGGAGACTTAGGATGGAAGAATTACTAAAAGAAATATTAACAGTCTTAAAATCAGAAAAACCTCAGAAGATCACTTTTTCAATTCAAGAGGCAGCAACATATATGGGAATAGGACACGAAAAGGTAAGGGAACTTGTTGAAAAACCAAATACTGATTTTCCATATTTCAAAGTAGGAACAAGAACATCTATTGACAAAAGAGCATTGGATAGATGGATAGAGAAGATTACAGAAGAACATAGACAGATTTAAGTAATCTTTAAACATAATTTTGAAAAGGGTAAGTTAGTTAACTAAAAGTTAGGAGGAATTAAAAGATGCCAAAGTTCAGATTTCACGTTGATGAAATGAAAAATGTATTAAACTTTGTTGAAATAGAAATGCCTGGACATATTAGAGAAGATGATGCTTTAATTACTAAAATTGAAAAAGAAGAAGTTACGAGTACATTAGATCTAAAAAGAAAATTAGAAGCTCAAGGAGTAAAAGTAACAAGTTTTAGCCTAAACAATAAATCCTTTTACAGAAAAGCTGAAGTTCTTGAAATTGAAGAGTTGGAAGAACCTCGAAAGCAAGAAACCATATTCCAATGTAGAGCCTGTGATTTAACAAAAGAGAGTATTGAACAAGCCATTGAGGAATTAAGAGAAAAAATGTATGCCAGTATTGATTCTAATGAAAGGCAATCAAATGAGACTATACAAGTAAGTCAGGATTTAGATATTTTAATCGTATCCCATATGAAAATGCAACTTGGAGGGAGGTGAACAAAGTTGAAACGTGGACAAGCAAGGATAGAGTACCAGGACATAGAAAGATGGTAAGCTCTTATGATAAAGAACGTTCTGAGAAAGAACTTCAAAAGTTACCAAAAGAAAAAAGCTATAAGGATACCGACCAAAGTAATCCATTATAGCCATACGTAAATATTCAACTCAATTATATCACAAAGGAGTGTGATTGCAATTAAAAATTGGCATAAAGAAATTCAGCAAGCAAAAGAAGAAATAATTCAAGCTAAGAAAGATGCTTGGGTGAATGAATGGAGATACAAAAATCCAAAAGCCATAGTAGTCCCAGTTCCACCCAATATTGAAATTAAAGCATGGTTTATAGGCCAATGGAACACTGGATTTGTATGTGTAGCTATGGATGAACTTATGAAGTTGCCTAAAAAGCAAAGAGAAAAAATTTTAAAGCTGGGAGGGCTATAAGGTTATGAGTAAACAAGTAGCACTTATTAGATTCACAAGAGGTAGTTTTGACCAAGAATACTCATATTTCACAGACATAGAAGATTTAAAAGAAGGTGACATATTAGTAGTTCCGACGAGCAATTCATATTCTATAGGGGTTTTTAGCAGATATTCAAAAAGCAAGATTCATATTGATAAGGCAGAAAAGTGGATTGTTAAAAATATTAATTCAGACATTAAAGTTTTTGAAGAGAAAATGTTTTTAGAAGATCTAAAAAATGGATAAAAGGTTAACAAAAGCAGAGTTTATGCAGTTAGTAGTAAATGACTTATATAAGAAGAAGGCTAAGGAAAGAGAAAAACTTACTGGTGCAGATGCTCATGCAATTCAGAATATAAATAGAATTAAAGATTTCAGGAGGAAAAAATTATGCAAATAGTATTAAATTCAATCGAGGAACTAAAGGAATTAACAGCACTTATTAATGGAAATACCCCATCTGTTGTAAATATTGGACAAGCAAAATTGGAGCAACTAAAGAAAGATATTAAACCCGCAGCTGAAAATCCTAAAAAGGAAAGGGTAGGAAATAAGAAAGAAGAAAAGGTTGATTCAAAGGGTGAAACTCCTAATGTGGAAGTTGAAGTTACAGGAATAGATACGACTACTGAAGAATTACCGAAGGATGCGGATATTAAGGGAGAAAATACAGCCGATGCTGAAGTTAATATTACTAAGGAAATGGTTAGAGAAAAATTTAATCAAGTTGTTAAATCTGGAAAGCAAAAAGAAGCTAAGGCCTTAATTGAAAACCTTGGAGCTAAAAAACTATCTGATGTTAAACCAGAAGATTATGCAGCTCTTATAAAAGAGGCGGAGGCATTACTATAATGGCAAATTTAGTAGGTATAGTAAACAAGCCACAATTTGATGTTGATACATTTACTGTTGGTAAGGCTATTCATGTAAAGCAATGGGCCAAGAGTAATGGGTACAAAATAAAGGATTTAGATGGTCTTATAAAAGAGATAGATCCACTTCGCATACACATATGGTTATTTAATGAAGGCGATGATGATTGTGATTACATTGTAATAACTATATCAGAAGTGGTCAGTGAAGAATACGAATTAACATTAATGCAGGAGGTAAAGTAATGGCAGCACACGCAAAATTATCTGCAAGTTCTTCTCATAGGTGGTTAATGTGTACGCCTAGTGTTGAACTAGAAAAGGGCTTTGAAAATAAAACAAGTACAGCAGCAGAAGAGGGAACACTAGCTCATGAGCTTGGAGAATTGAGCTTGAGATATCAACTTGGGGAAATAACTAAGAGATCTTATGACAGTAAAGTAAAGAAGCTTATAACTAACAATGATCTGTATACAAATGATATGCCAGATTATGTTGAAATTTATACAGATGTTTGCATAGAGAAAGTTGCAAAAGCTAAAGCAACAACACCTGATGCAATTGCAATTGTTGAACAAAGACTTGATTTTTCTGAATGGGTTCCAGACGGATTTGGAACTGGCGACTTTGTAATAATTGCAGATGGAACAATGGAAATTTGTGATTTGAAGTATGGTAAAGGTGTTCCAGTTTCAGCAGTAGGAAATACACAAATGAGGTTATACGCTCTTGGAGCAATAACAGAGTTTTCGTTTTTATATGATATTCAAAATGTAAAAATGACAATTATACAACCAAGACTTGATTCAATAAGCACTGATGAAATATCAATTGATGAACTTATAAAATGGGCAGATGAATATGTTAAACCTAGAGCACAACTTGCAATTAAAGGTGAAGGAGAATTATGTGCAGGAGAACACTGTAAATTCTGCAAAGCACAGGCTATATGCAAAGCTAAAGCTGAGTATAATATGGAACTTGCAGGATATGAATTTGCAGAAAGTAAGCTTTTAAGTCAAGAAGAGATTGCAGATATATTAGGAAGAGTTGATGATCTTGTAGGTTGGGCCACAAAGATAAAAGAATATGCTTTAGATCAAGCCTTAAGTGGAGTTAATTATCCAGGTTATAAAGTCGTTGAAGGTAGAAGTAATAGAAAGTGGACAGATGAAAAGAAAGTTGGAGAGATACTTATTGAACAAGGTTTCTTGGAAAATATTATTTACACTAAAAAGCTTACAGGCATATCAAATATGGAAACAGCTATAGGTAAAAAAGAGGTTCAGAGATTGCTAGGAGAATATATTGAAAAGCCACAAGGTAAACCAACTTTAGCACCTGAAGGTGATAAAAGACCAGTATTTAATTCAGCAATAGAAGATTTTAAGTAAAAATTAAATATGCCATAGCAGAGGGCATTGTACTCTGGTGAAATAAAAAATTAAAATTTTGGAGGAAATTATTATGATAAATGCAAAGCGCACAGGCACAAAGGTTACTACAGGAAAGGTTAGATTGAGTTATGTTCATCTAGCTGAACCACATGCATTAGAGGGTAATGAGCCTAAATATAGTGTATCTGTAATAATCGATAAAAATGATAAATCAACACTTACTGCTATAAAAGAAGCAACAGCAGAAGCAAAAGAAAATGGGAAGTCTAAATGGGGAGGAAAAGTTCCACCTACTTTAAAAATACCTTTAAGAGATGGAGATGTTGAAAGACCAGATGATCCAGCATATTCAGGATGCTATTTCTTAAATGCAAGTAGTAAGATGAAACCAGGAGTTGTAGATGCAAGTGCACATCCAATTATGGATGTAGCAAGTGAAGTATATAGTGGCTGCTATGGAAGATTAACACTTAACTTCTATGCTTATAATGCAGCCGGAAACAAAGGGGTCGCATGTGGTTTAGGCAATGCTCAAAAATTGGAAGATGGTGAGCCATTAGGTGGATTTACAAGAGCAGAAGATGATTTTGATGCAGTAGAATCAGATACTGATGATTCATTCTTAGTTTAGAATTATGGATATTCTAAGCATAGATGTTGAAACATATTGTGACTTAGATATTAAAAATGTGGGTGCTTATAGATACTGTGAGCACCCATCTTTTGAAATATTGCTGTTTGCATATGCTTTCAATGATGAACCAGTAGAAATTTTAGATTTTACAGATTTTGATTTATTGCCAGAAAGAGTTTTAAAAGCTCTTGAAGATCCACAAGTAATTAAAAGTGCATTTAATGCTAACTTTGAAAGAAATGCTATTTATAGATTTCATGACCTTCTTATGGTGCCAGAGCAATGGCAATGTACTATGATTAAAGCTTTAACTTTAGGTTTACCAAGTTCACTTGATATGGTTGGTAAGGCATTACACTTTCCAGAGAATAAACAGAAGATGAAAGAAGGTAAATCACTTATTCAATACTTTTGTAAGCCATGTAAGCCTACTAAAGCAAATGGTCAAAGAGTTAGAAACTTACCGGAAGATGCACCAGATAAATGGGAAACATTTAAATTATATTGTAAGCAAGACGTTGAAGTTGAAAGAGATATAAGAAATAAATTAAGCAGATATAAAACTTTAGATAAAGAACAAAGGCTTTGGGAATTAGATCAGCATATTAATGATAGGGGAATTAATACAGATTTAGAACTTATATCAAAAGCTATTGACTGTGATGAACAATATAAAGAAAGACTAGTGAATGAAGCAATAGAGTTAACAGGGCTAAGCAATCCCAACAGTCCAGCTCAATTGAAAGAGTGGATAGGGCAAAGGTTAGGATATGCAGTTGGAAGTATAAATAAAGATATTATGCCAACTTTAATAAAAGATGCTGAGCTTCAAGGAAAAGATGAAGTAAAAAGAATATTAGAACTAAGGCAGCTTATGGGAAAAACCTCAACAAAGAAATATAAAACAATGATTGATATGAGATGTGATGATGGAAGAGTAAGAGGACTGTTACAGTTCTATGGTGCTAATAGAACTGGCAGATGGGCAGGACGTGGAGTTCAAGTTCAGAACCTTCCACAAAACCATTTACCGGACTTAGATGATGCTAGAAATTATGTAAAGAATGGTGATTTTGATATAGTTGAACTCTTATATGATAGTGTTTCAGATACGTTAAGCCAGCTTATAAGAACTGCATTTATCCCGGCTGATGGAAATAGATTTATAGTTGCGGACTTCAGTGCTATAGAAGCAAGAGTTATAGCGTGGCTTGCTGGGGAACAATGGAGACTAGAAGTTTTTAATAATAATGGTGATATCTATTGTGCATCTGCATCTAAGATGTTTAAGGTACCAGTAGAAAAGCATGGTATAAATGGACATCTAAGGCAAAAGGGAAAAATAGCAGAGTTGGCACTTGGTTATGGCGGAAGCGTTGGAGCTCTTACAAGCATGGACAAGAAAAAAGATATTCCAGAAGCAGAACTTCCGGGTTTAGTGAGGGATTGGAGAAATGCAAATCCTAAGATAACTAAGTTTTGGTGGGATGTTGATAAAGCAGCTAAGAAAGCAATTCATGAAAGAACTACAGTTGAGTTACATCATGGGATTAAGTTTATATATGATCCAGGAGTTTTATTCATTCAATTACCAAGTGGTAGAAGATTATCTTATATAAAACCAAAGATTGAAGCAGGTCCATATGATAAGAACATTATAACATATGAGGGGATGGAACAAACCTCAAAACAATGGACAACATTAGAAACTTACGGTCCAAAGCTAGTCGAGAACATTGTTCAAGCTGTAGCAAGAGACTGTTTAGCAGAGGCCATGTTTAAAGTTACTAAAGCAGGATATGACATTGTAATGCATGTACATGATGAAATTATTATGGATATATCTAAAGACTTTGGAAGTATAGAAGCAGTTAATGCAATATTTGGTGAATCTATTGAATGGGCTAACGGATTACCGCTTAGAGCAGATGGTTATAAATGTGATTATTACATGAAGGATTAATACAGGAAGGTGAAAATTATGGAGGATTTAAAAATATGTCCATTTTGTGGCCATGAAGTTGTAAAGACATCTAATAAAGAGATTTACGGAAAAGAATATGGTAATGGAGTTTGTTATTTATGTAGAAACTGTAAGGCTTCAGTAGGAACACATCCAGATGGAAGACCATTGGGCATACTAGCTAATAGGGAAATGAAAATATTAAAAAAAGCGTGTCATGATCTATTTGATTATGTTTGGAAAACCAATAAAATGCCAAGGAATAGTGCTTACGAGGTGTTAAGTAACAAGCTTGAAATAGATGTGAAAGACTGTCACTTTGGGCATTTTGATACAGAAACATTATTGAGAGCATTAAAAGTATTAGCTGATAGTAATTGGTATATAGTTTAGTGCTAAATCTGTAAAAATGGCGAAGGAGTGAAAAATAAAATGATAGCGAAAGAATTAATGGAAAAAATACAAAAATACCCAGGCTTTGAAGTTGTATTCTGTTTCATAGAGGACAATAAAAAGCATGAAAACTTTGAAACACGAACATTTTCTAATTTGTGTGTTAAAGATGTAGAAATACATAAATTAGAAAAACGAATTGTAATATGTGAATAATTTTAAATTCACAATACTAAAATTTTTGGAGGTAAAAAATGAAAATAAGTGAAGCAATGTTAATAATGCAAGAAACTTTAAAAGGGTATGGAGATTTGGATTTAAAAATACAAGTTTTAGATTATGAAGCTGGTGAAACAATAGAAAAATATGTTAATGAAATAGAGCTAGAGCATAGAATAACAACTTCAAGAGAATCTAAAAATTGCAATGTGTTAGTAATAAGTGATGGAAACAAGTAATACGCCACACTAAAATTTGAAGCTGGAAGGATGAAATAATATGGATGTTAGTAAATTATTAATTATAATGCCTAAATATGAAAAATGCCCTAAGTGTGGTAGCGATAGAGTAGGAAATGGACAAGGTAAATTAATAATAGAAGAAGATTATTACTATAGAGAATGTAGGTGTGGTTGGAGCATCAAAATTGATAATGAAGGTGAAGAACTAGATTAATTAAATGAAAAATAACAAGGAGGTTCTACTTATGAATCCTGACGATATTCAAGAAGATATAAAAATTAAATATGATGGCATGGTAACTCTCGCAACTGGTGAAGGTAAGTGGGCAAAAAAATGGAAAAATAAAAATGTATTATGGTCTAAAGTAGTTAAAAGATTAAGTAGAACCACCAGAACAGTAGAGAGTTACGTTGAATATAAAAAGATGGCTAAAACTGATAAAGATAAAGCTAAAGATGTAGGCGGATTTGTTGGTGGTGGACTTAAGAATGGCAGACGTAAGGCTGAAAATGTGGCTAACAGAACAATGCTTACATTAGATATAGATTATGCAAAGGGTGATGTGTGGGCAGGTATAGAAGTCTTATGGGACTTTTCAGTTATTATGTATTCAACTCATTCGCATTCGCCTGAAAATCAAAGATTAAGATTAGTAATTCCTTTATCAAGACCAGTTCTTCCAGATGAATATCAAGCTATATCCAGAATGATAGCAAATGAATTAGGAATGGATCTATTCGATGATACAACTTATGAACCATCAAGGTTAATGTTTTGGCCATCGACTTCAAGAGATGGAGAATATGTATTTAAATTTCAAGATGGAAAATGGTTAGATGCGGATGAAGTATTGGGTAGATATACTTTTGGTTGGCAGGATGTAAGTTATTGGCCTGAAAGTTCAAGAGCTAGAGCAAGATTAAATTCAGCTATTAAGAAACAAGAGGATCCATTAGAAAAGAAAGGTATCATAGGTGCTTTCTGTAGAACCTATTCGATTACTGATGCAATAGCAGAATTTCTAAAAGATGTATATATTCCAGGTACAGATGAAACAAGATATACCTATGCAGAAGGTAGTACATCTGGTGGACTAGTTGTATATGATGATAAATTCAGTTTCTCACACCATGGTACAGATCCAACAAGCGGAATGCTATGTAATGTGTTTGATTTAGTTAGGATTCATAAATTTAGAGAACTTGATGAAGACTCAAAGCCTGATACTCCTGTAAATAGACTACCATCATTTCTTAAAATGTCAGAGTTTGCAGCTAATGATAATGAGGTTAGAAAAACATTAGGCAAAGAGCGTATGGAGAAGGCTCAAGAAGACTTCGAGGCAGTTGAAATAAATGAAGAATCAGAGACAAAATGGCTTGAAGAACTCGAATATACAGAACGTGGTAAGTTAAAAAGTACAATAAATAATATTCTTTTAATTATAGAAAATGAACCACTTTTAAAAGGTAAAATAGCTTACGATGAATTTTCTAATAGAGCTACAGTTATTGGACAATTACCTTGGAGAAAAGATATAAACATCTTAGACTGGTCAGACAGTGATGATAGCGGACTTAGAAGTTTTATAGAAAAAATATATGAAATATCAGCTCCTTCAAAGGTAAATGATGCTTTAACAATAGCCTTCCAAAAACATACATTCCATCCGGTAAGAGATTATTTGAATAGTCTAAATTGGGATGGTGTAAGTAGGATAGATACTCTATTTATAGATTACTTGGGAGCTGAAGATTGTAATTATGTAAGAACAGTTACAAGAAAAGTTTTAACTGCAGCAGTTGCTAGAGTTTTTAAACCAGGCATTAAATTTGATAATATGCTTATTTTAAGTGGTAAGCAGGGAGTAGGTAAAAGTACCATAATTAGAAAGTTAGGCAAGGATTGGTATTCTGATTCATTAACAACTGTAAGCGGAAAAGAAGCATATGAACAATTACAAGGAGTATGGATATTTGAAATGGCTGAAATGATGGCTACAAAAAAGGCAGATATTGAAGCTACAAAACACTTTTTAAGTAAAACGGAAGATATATACAGAGTTGCATATGGTAAAAGGACAAGTAGATTTTTAAGGCAATGTATATTCATTGGAACAAGTAATGAACATGAATTTCTAAGAGATAAGACTGGAAATAGAAGATTTTGGCCGATAGATATATACAATCAAGAGCCTACAAAGGACGTATTCAAAGTAAGTAAGGATAAGATTCATCTGGATGATGAAATAGATCAAATATGGGCAGAAGCAGTTCAGTTATTTAAAAATAATGAACCTTTATATTTATCAGGTGAAGAAGAAAAAGAAGCACAGAAACAACAAGAATCCCATTCAGAGGAAAGTGCAAAGTCTGGACTTATACAAGAGTACTTAGAAATATTATTACCTGAAGACTGGTATAAGTTAGATTTATCTGAAAGAAGAAATTATATACAGGGTAATGAATTTGGTGATTCTAAAGTAGGTACTATGCAAAGGACAAAGACTTGTGTAATGGAAATATGGGTTGAACTTTTCAATGGGGATCCTAAACAATTAACACCAATTGTATCAAGAGAAATTAATGATATTCTAAAAGGTCTTAATGGATGGACTAAATATGATAAAGGTCTTTTAAAATTCGGAAAAGTTTATGGAACTCAAAGAGCCTTTGTGAGGGAGAAATAATGGAAGAAAGTAGAGTTGAAAGATATCTAAAAAAGCAGGTTGAGAAAATAGGTGGTAAGGCTTATAAATGGAATCCAACTGGAGTAATAGGAGTACCAGATAGAATGGTGCTCTTACCTGTCGGAAAAGTTGTATTTATAGAATTAAAGGCGCCTGGTGAAAAACCTAGGAAAATTCAAGAATATAGGGCAAAAGAGCTTAGAAAGTTAGGTTTTTTGGTTGAGTGTTTAGATACAGTTGAAAAAGTAGATTTGTTTATAGAAAATGTGAGGAAGTGAGAGTAGTGAAATTAGAATTTAGAGCAGTTGAATTAAAGGAAGATTCTAAGTGGCTAGAAAAAATGAAGATACAAACAGAGCTGTTAAAAGCAAATAATAATTTAAGATGTGAAATGAGAAATGAATTTATTATAGTTGGTGAAGAAAGCATAGAAAATGAAGAATATTATAAGGTTAATCAGCTTAATGAAAGTGGATTATCTATCTTTGGAGGTTTAGATTTAGCAACCATATCTCTATCAATTCCTAAAAAAGAATTTAAGTGGGATGGGGAAACATTCACAATATTAGATGTTCCTAAAGAAAATTTAACTATAGATTTAATAGATGATATTAAAAGATTAAACTATTAATTTGTTGCATAATACCAGAAATTTTAAGTTAGAAAGAAGGTGATGAATATGAACTTTATCCCATGGAATTATCAAGAATATGCAATTAATCATGTAATTGAACATGATGCTGCAGGTCTTTTTCTCGATATGGGAATGGGTTAGCTAAGGCAAAACTGTAAGCACTTTAACAGCAATAGAATTATTAAAATACGATTATCTTGAAATAAATAGAGTTCTTGTTATAGCCCCAAAGAGAGTTGCAGAAGATACATGGTCAACGGAAGTTGAAAAGTGGGACCATCTTAATCATTTAAGAATATCTAAAGTGCTCGGAACTCAAAAAGAAAGAATGGCTGCGCTAAGAAAAGATGCAGATGTATATGTTATTAATAGAGAAAATGTAGAATGGTTAGTAAGTTATTTATCTAAAGATTGGTTCTTTGATATGTGTGTCATAGATGAATTAAGTTCTTTTAAATCAAGTAAAGCTCAAAGGTTCAGAGCATTAAGAAAAGTAAGACCATATTTTAAAAGAATTATAGGACTTACTGGAACACCTGCACCAAATTCATTAATAGACTTATGGCCGCAGATTTATTTACTAGATGGTGGTCAAAGATTAGGCAGAACAATCACAGGATATAAGGAGCAGTATTTTAAGCCAGGAGATAGAAATGGTCATATAGTTTATAACTGGAATCTTAAAGAAGGCTCAGAGGAGACAATTCACAATAAAATATCTGATATATGTATTTCAATGATGGCTAAAGATTACCTAGACTTACCTGAAAGAATTGATAATAAGGTTTATGTAAATCTACCAAAGAAAGCATTGGATCAGTACAAGGAACTTGAAAGAGACTTAATAATTGAACTAGATAATGAAGATATAACAGCAACTAATGCTGCAGTACTTGCAGGTAAGTTACTTCAAATGTCCAATGGCGCAATATATTCAGAATCTAAGGAAGTAATGGAAATTCATGAGGAAAAGCTTAATGCATTGCTAGACCTTATTGAAGCAGCCAATGGAAAACCAGTTCTTATATTTTATAATTTCCAACATGATAAAGATAGGATATTAGCATTTCTTACTAAGAATAAATATAAAGGTAAAGTGCTTGGAGGAAGTGAGGATATTAAAGCTTGGAATGAGGGTAACATATCAATACTTCTAACACATCCAGCTTCAGCAGGCCATGGACTTAACTTACAGTATGGAGGGAACATTGTTGTATGGTTTGGGTTAACGTGGAGTTTAGAATTGTATCAACAAGCTAATGCGAGATTATATAGGCAAGGGCAAAAGAAGACAGTTATTATTCACCATTTAATAGCTAAAGGGACAGTTGATGAAGATGTAATTAAGGCATTAAGTGGTAAAGAAATTAATCAGAATTTACTTTTAGAAGCGGTAAAGGCAAGAATGAAAAGTACCAAATATTAGGATAACAAGATGGATTTAAGAGTAAACAAAGTAAACAAATTCTGCTTTGGGGATATTTGGAATAGTAAACAAAGTAAACACAATTTTTTCTTCTGTTTACCCTTTTGTTTACCCTTAAAACGTGATAATACCAATGCTTAAAGTACAAAGGTAAACAAAGTAAACAAAATAATATATATAAGTTATAAATAGTAAATTAGGTATATATGTATACATCTAATACGCCTAATACGTATACGTATATAGAAAAAAGTAAATTTTGTTTACTTGTTTACCCCAAATATTGTAAATAAGTTTGTAAATATGAAAAGATTAAAAAAAATTAAATGTGAAGGTAGGGAAATATAGGGATGAAATTATTGATGCATATATTAACAAAAAATTACAATTTAAATATAGATAATGCAACTTTAAGTTCAAAAGAAATAATCGATAAAACACAGGAAGAGTTTAACGAAGTAATTGAAGCAATAGAAATTTATGAAGTTGATAAATCGCTTATGCATTTGAAGGAGGTCATAAGAGAAACGTTTGATTTAATCCAGATGTGCATTTTGATTTTATGGAGGTGTCATAGAAGAGCTTTGACTTTTGATGAACCAAATTTAATTCAGGAGATTAACCTTGAACATAAAGACAAGCTTATAGGTGAAAGACATTGGACCGTAGAAACTGGGATTGAAATTGATGTAAAGGAGTAGATGTACATGGAGAATAAAAAATTAATAAACTATGATGAAGCAGTGAGAATTGGTGTCAGAGAAGGAATAAAATATATTAAAGAGCAGGAATATCATAAAACAACGAAAAGATATGATAGGAGATTAAGAAATACAAGGCTATTATTAAAACATTATAGAACTCTAAAGGCACATAATAAGATTGCTGATAGCTCTATCAATAATGTTTATGAAGAGAATGCAGTTGATGTATTAGACGATATTGAGGCAATAGATGATGAAGAACAATATGTGCAATCATTAGGCAGAACAAAAATAAGGACGATGATAATTGTGGGTCATATAAATAAAGCTATGAAATATTATCAATCTATTTGTGAAAGCGAAGGTAAAAATCAAGAAAGAAGATATAACATAGTTAAATATATGTATATTGATACAAGAGATGCTGATATCACTCCAAGTTATGATGAAGTGTCAGAAAGATTTGGCTTAAATATAAGAACTGTTGGACGAGATTTAAGAGCCGCTATAGAAGATTTAAGTATATTGTTTTTCGGTATTGATGGAATAAAATTATAAAAAAGTTTTTCAAAAGTGTAAAAATATTATCAAATTTTGTCCTTGACAAAATACTGAAAAGTGAGGGAATAAGCCAAAACTTATAAAAATACTGTTTGAAATTATGTCCTTTAGTGTGGAATTGACGTGCTTTTTATAATAAGGTAATATGGTATCAAGGAATTTTATAAATTAAACATAAACCAGTAGAAACAAAAAATATATTTGAAAGAAGGTGGATCCCTCCACTAGCACAAGTATATGGTGGCCTACTGGTTTATTCTTATAAAAGAAAGTGAGGTGGCATTAATGGCCAAGCTAACAGAAAAACAAAAGCTGTTTTGTGATGAATATTTAATTGATCTTAATGTCACGCAAGCAGCAATAAGAGCAGGATATAAAGCTAAATATGCAGACTCTCAGGCATATAAATTATTAGATAATACAGAGATAAAAGACTATATTGATAAGCGTATGAAGGATAGACAGGAAAGAACTGAGATAACTCAGGATATTATCTTGGAAGAGTTAAGAAGAATAGCATTAGCAAAGCCAACTGACTTCTTTGAGGTTGAGGATATGGGACAGTATAAGAGAGTTAATATCGTCCCAACAAAGGACATTCCAGAAGATAAGATTGGAGCTATAGCAAGTATAAAGCAAGGTGCTAATGGTATAGAAGTTAAGCTTCATGATAGACTCAAGGCATTAGAGCTTATTGGAAGGCACTTAGGAATGTTCAAGGATAAGGTTGAAATAACGGATGGGAACAGCAGTGTTAATGTAAACATAGATGATATGCTTAATGAGATTAAGAAAGATAACTTTAAAAAGTAGTGTTTCACTAGAGTATACTACAGTGAAACAATTAAATAATAACTAAATATATTTCAATAGAGTTGTATAAATAATTTTGAAATGTTTCATAATAAACATTGACTTCAATGAAACACATTGATATAATAATACTATAGAAGATACATAGGAGCAGATACAAGAGGGGTACCTTCTAAATCTGGAAAGTCATTTCGACTGGCGACTAGCTCCATAAAATTTTCTAGTATTTTTTTAGAAGGAAGTGTTTTTATGAGAATATATGGTTATTCAAGAGTTAGCACAAAGGATCAAAATTTAGATAGACAATTAGTTGAACTTAAGAAGTTTGTAGAAGATAGATTTATATTCCAGGATAAATTAAGTGGAAAAGATTTTGATAGACCTCAATACCAGCTCATGAGAAAAGTTGCTCAAAAAGGCGATACCATTTATGTTAAATCTTTAGATAGACTTGGTAGAAATAAGAGCCAAGTCAAAGAAGAACTTGAGTACTACAAAAATGAAGGTGTTAGAGTAAAAGTTCTAGACATACCTACTACTATGATGGATATACCAGAAGGTCAAGAGTGGCTTATGGATATGATTAATAATTTACTTATCGAAGTTCTAGCAACTATGGCAGAACAGGAAAGAGTTAATATTAAACAACGTCAGGCTGAAGGCATTGCAATCGCTAAAGAAAAAGGTGTATATAAAGGTCGCAAGAAAATTGAAGTTGATGATACATTCAAGAAATCCTATGACCAGTGGAAAGCTGGAGAGATAACTGCTGTAAAAGCCATGGAACTTACTGGGCTTAAAAGAAATACATTCTACAGAAGAGTTTCAGAATATGAAGAAAATAGGTGAGTGGAGTTGATCAAATGATTAATAAAAATAGGGTTCAGTGTGAAAAATGTAAAGCTGAATTAAATTTAAAAAAGATACCTATAGAGTCTAAACATATTGGAGAAATTAGAATACAGTTCTTTAGGTGTCCTTCATGTTATGAGAAATATTTAATTGATGTTACTGATAAGGCAACTAGAGAAAAGCAAATTGAGTATGCTAGGTTAGGAACTTATCAAAAGCAATTAATGGAATCAGTAAATAAAGATAATTTAGAAGCTATTGAGCAATTAACATTAAAAAATAAAGATAAAATGGAAGTTTTACTAAAAGAAATTAAAGATACTAAAGCAATGTTAAAAGAAAAATATGGCACGGAATTAAATAATTAAGCACTTAGAATTATCTAGGTGCTTTTCTTATGCCTAAAATTTAAATTCTTATAGAAAGGGTGTGCTATAGCAATTGATATATTTTGATAATAAGCAATTTGATACTGAAATTAAATACGATGTGTATTTATTAAAAAAATATTTATCTGAACATTATGATGAAGATACAGCTATAGCTCTACTTAAGAATAACAGCTCAGATCTTGATAAATTAGCTAAAGCTTTAGGTGAAATTGATGTAGAATTCTTTTGTTTGTATTTTATGAGTGATATTTTTGTTCCAAAAGGAATAAATGATGATGGAAGTTATCCAGAAGACCATATACCTAATGTCGCTCGACAACTTTCTAAAGGTCATTATGAGTTATGGCAGGTTGCAAATGAAATATTCGTAGAGGATAAAAGAGATAAGGCTGCAATTATTGAACCCAGAGGATACGCTAAAACAACTATCTTTGATATGGCTGTTAGTGTATATCTGCATTGTTATAAAAAATCTTTGTTCACTTTATTAGGTGCTAAAACTGATACAGATGCGACGCAGTTCTTGGATTCTATCAAGAAAGTATTTAATGAAAATCAGAAAATAATTAAAAACTTTGGCAGGTTGATAGATTTTAAAGCAGTAAAGGCAAATGGTGAAAGATATACCATCAATGCAAATGAGGTTGAGTTCACTAATGGGACATACATTAGAACTGTTGGTTCTGGAACATCTGTCAGAGGTGCAAACTGGGGAGGAATTAGACCAACTGTATTTATTGGAGATGACTTTCAGGATGAAAAGAATATTTTAACAGATGCAGCAAGAGAAAAGCAGTACTCTAAATGGACCAAAGAAGTTGAAGAAGTTGGAGATAAAGCTGTATATAGAAATGGTAAGAAGATAAAGGCAGCCACCAAGATAATTGCCATTGGAACAGTGTTGCACATTGATTGCCTTATGAGTAAATTAAGTCGAAATAATGACTATTTTACTGTTTTAAGACGTGCAATTATATTAGAACCCGGACAAACTGTTGAAGATATATTTGAAAGTGATTTATGGTTACAATGCCATGATATTTATTTTGATGAAAAGCTAAATGAAGATGAGAGAAAAGAAAAAGCTCATCAATTCTATTTAGAACACCAGGTGGAAATGCAGTTTGAAACCTGGTGGCCGGAAAAATGGGATTGCTTTAATGATTTAGCGATTAAATATTGGGAAAATAGAGCAGCGTTCATGTCAGAACTTATGAATGATGCAAGTTCTATAGGTGAAAAGTGGTTTAAATCAGTGGCTACTCAAACTAAAGAGGAAATTGAAAATCACACGTTTACTAAGACGATGTTAAGCATAGATCCAGCAAGTACAGCTAAGAAAAAATCTGACTTTACAGCTATGGCAATCGGTTCAAAAGCTACAAACGATTTTACTTACATAAGAGATTTAATTATGAAAAAGCTTGAATATGAACAATATTGTAAAAAGGCTGTGGAAATGCTTGAAAGAAATTTAGATGTTACTCATATAAACATTGAACGAAATACGTTCCAGGGAGCTGATGTTGTTAGAATTAAGGAATTAATAACAGAAAGTCCAATCCTTAAAGGTAAGAAGTATGAGTGGATTAATGAAATGCAGAAAAAAAATAAGGATGAAAAGATAAGTACTGTTGTTGATCCAATGAATAATGGCCAGATAATTATTTCTTCTGATTGCGAAGATAGTTCTGAGGCTGTTAAACAGATATTGGACTTTCAAGGTCAATTGTATACGCCACATGATGATATGATTGATTGTATTTCTGAGTTAGAGAATAAAATTAAAACAATCACAGTTATTAGTCCAGTTAAAATATTTGATAGACGAGCATTTGGATTATAGGAGGTGTGAAATGAAGATAACTGAGTTGCTAAAAAAGTTATTTAAAAAGGAATTAGGGCTAGACCTTAATAATCCAGAGCATTTAAGCCTTGTCAAAAAAGTCTATGGAAGCTACAGAGTATTTCAGAACATATATCAAAAAATGTATAGATACTACAAAGGTGATACAGATGCAATAAGAAAATATTTATTTGTAACAGAAAGATCTAATTTAAAAATTAATGCTAACTTTATTAAGAAGTTTATTAAAGAAGAAGTTAGTTATACTGTTGGGAATGATATAACTTATGAATCAAGGACAAATAACGATAGTGTTATTAAAGATATTGATTATTTCACAGCTCACTGGAATGAATTGCATGATAGTGATTTGATGAAATATTTATTGATCTTCACTCAAGTATATGAGCTATATTATATAGATCAAAATGCTGATTTTTGCAGTAAAATTATAAAACCTACAGAAGGATACGCTTATGTTGATAAGGCTTCGGGTAAGGTTTTATTTTTCATTCATGCTTTTAAAAATGATTTTGATTATACAACTACATATATTGACGTTTATACTTCAGATAAAATTTATCATTTTGATGGTCATTTTAATGAGATATCAAATCCAGACAATAATATTTTTGGAGAAGTTCCAGTAAGTTGTGGAGAGTTAACAGAAGAAAAATATGACGATAGTTTATTTAAGGATTTGAAGGGTCTGCAAGATGCCTTTGAAACAAATCTATCAGATATAGGTAATGAAATAAGTGATTTTAGAAATGCATACTTAGTATTTATGGGATGTCAAGTTGATGAAACAAAGGTCCCAGATATGAAAAGATTAGGCATAATTAATGCAGAGGGCGATAAAGTTAAAATTGAATGGCTTATTAAAAATATTAATGATACTTTCATTCAAAATACTTTAGATAGATATATAGATGTTATGTATCAATTAGCATGTCATATTAATCATAATGAAAAACTTCAAAGTAATCTTAGTGGTGTTGCATTAGAGTCAAGGTTAATAGCATTGAGAAATAAGTGTACATTGGAAATAAAGGCTCATATGAATATTGTTAAAAATCGTAATAGATTTTTATGTATATACTTAAACATTAAGCAAAATAAAAATTATGACTATAAAGATATCAAAGCTCTTTATACTCCTAATATTCCAAGTGATGATACTGCAACGGCTGATATTATTTCTAAGCTTCCAGATGGAGTCATATCAAAGGATACAATGAGGGGAAGATTTAGTTTTGTAAATAATAAAGTAGCTGAGGCTGAGAAGGTGAAAAAAGAACAACAGGAAAACAAACCTAAGATGAATTTGGATGACGCTGCGGGTGATGGCCATGAACAATAATAAGGGAGCCAATTTTATACAAAGTCTTTACAATGATGTCACTGATCAGTTGAAAGATGTCTATAAAGAACAAAAGAAAAATAAAGATGATTTACTTAAAGAAATTGCAAATGTAATGCTAACTTATACAATAGTTGATGCAATAATGAAGTTAAGTGCTGAAGAGCAAAGTACATTAGGTAATAAGTTTCTTATTTTGATTACTGGATTTGCTAAAAGTCAAGGTACTCTTACAAATAGAGTTACTACTGATATATTAAAAGATACAGTAAATAATACTTTTGATTATTACAGTTATAATGCTAATTTGAAAGATGTTGAAAAAATTATTAATAATCATTATAAAGGACAACATTTCTCAAGCAGAGTATGGAAAAATGAACAAGAAGTTGCTGAATATCTTCATGGCCAAGTACAGGATTTTCTCAAAGGAAAAATTAATGTAAATCAGATTAAAAATAATATTGAAGAAACTTATGGTAATAATGCATATGAGGTAAGAAGGTTAGTTGAAACAGAAGTTTCAAGGTGTCAAAATGAGGCATTTGATAGATTTTGCATGGAAACAGATGTTAAAAAGGTTAAATATAATGCTGTGCTAGAAGCATGTGAAAAGTGTAAGCCATTTGATGGTAAACTATATGACTTTGATAAAAAGCCTTATTTGCCAAGACATCCATTCTGCAGATGTTTTTATGAAATAATTGAATAAGGAGGGATTGAAAGTTGCCGATTTTTAATGCAAATATAATCAAGATTGAGAAAGGTTAAGGTGATCCATTATCTCGCAAAGCCAGCGTAAGGATTATTTTTATTTTAGGAGGCATTTATGAAACCAGTAAAAACTGAAAATACAAATTCAATTCTTAGAGCTCCAGAAGGTAGTGACAATGTAATTGATCTACCAATAACTAGACTTAAATATAATGATGGACAAAATGCAGTTGAAAGTTGTTGGGAATTATCAGAAGAAGAATTGAAAAAGGTCCTTGAAACCAAGAAAATATATTTTGTTTGTATGGGTGTAACTCATCCACCAATATTAGTAAGTGCTGAATCACAAATTGAGTCTTAGAAATAAGGCTTTTTATTTTGTTGAAAATTACGTCTTGTGGGAAGCTCTCGTGCAAGGGGTATAAATACATTAAAATATAAAAAAAATAAATGTTCTAGGGCGTGTATGATGGTCTAGAGTATAGGAGGAATATAAAGATGATTAAATCTGAATTATTAAAGAAAATTGAAGCAGCTAAAGATGATGAAGATATTAATAACCTTTTAAAGGGAACTGATATTGAAGAACAATTTAAAGGCGAAGAACCTACTCTTGATGTTTTTAAGGGAAAAATTAAATCTGATAAGGTATTTCAACAATTTATGGATAGTGAAAGAGATACTTATCATTCAAAAGCTTTAAAAACAATGAAAGAAAAAGGAACTTGGGAATCTGAATTTGGAGATGCTTTAAAAGAAAAATATCCTGAATTAGTTAAAGATCCAGTGCAAATTGAATTAGCTAAGGAAAGAAAGGCTAGAGAGGAACTTGAAACTAAATTAGCAAGAAAAGATTTATTAGCTGATGCAATTAAATATGCAAATGAAAAAGGAATTAAAATCAAATCTATAGATAGATATTTAGGTGAAGACTTAGATTCGACTAAAGCTAATTTAGATGAATTAGCAGAGGATTGGTCAAAAGGATTAGAATCTGTAGTTAATGAAAGATTGAAATCTAGTTCATATGTTCCAGGTGGATCTAATCCGGATGGTTCAAAAATATCAATTGGTGCCTCAATAGCACAGAGGAATAATAAATCAACTACTGCTGCAAGTGATCCTTGGGCAAGTAAATAGGAGGAATGTATAAATGAATTTTACAAAATCAACTTACTCAAATGATATGGAGATACTATATAGCAATGCAAATCTAGTTACTTTTAGTGGTACTGTTTTAGCGGCCAATGTAACTGAAGGTGATGAACATGGAAAGAAATATGTTTTATCAGGAAGCTTAATAGACAAGGATGGAAATGTTGTAAAACAAACTGGGACTACAGGCTCAGAAACGCTAACAACTACACCAGTTGGAGTTTTATATAAAACTGTTGATGTAACTAATGGAGATGCACCAGGTTCTTTCATTGTTGAAGGTTACTTAAGAGCGGATAGAGTTTTAGATGGATTTGCTGATAAAGCAATAACAGCCATTAAAGCTGCATTACCAGATATAAAATTTAGATAATAAGGAGGAATGGATAAATGCCAAGAATAGAAGAAGTATTTAACACAAGTGAATTAATAAACTATTTTAAAGAAAGACAAGTCACTCCAATGCTTGGGGAAAGTTTATTCCCAGAAAGAAAAATTCAAGATATTGAATTTGACATGATTTTAGGAACTGGTGGACTTCCGGTAAGTGCAGAAGTACATGCTTATGATACCAAAACTCAATTAGCATCTAGAGAAGCAATTGAAAAAGGTGTTGCAAGCTTAGCTCTTATCAAAAGACAAATTAAAATAGCTGAAAAAGAAATAATTAAAATCCAAAATCCAAGAACAGATGCTGAATTAGCTTTTGTCCTATCACAAATTTATAATGATGCTGAAAAAATGACTGACTCAGTAAAGGTTAGAATTGAAGCAATGAGAATGGAATTACTTTCAAGTGGTAAAATCGCTATTAACGAGAATGGTATCAAAGTAACTGTAGATTACAAAGTCCCATCAGATAACCAAAAATCATTTACTTGGAAGACACCAGCTACAGATACACCACTTGATGATTTAGAAAATTTAGCGTCTGCAATAGAAACTACTTCAGGATATAGACCGACAAGAGCACTTACATCAAGAAAGATTGTAAAAACAATTTGTTCTTGTGCTACCGTAAGATCTGCAATATATGGAGTTAATTCAGACAAGATTGTAACTTTAGCAGCATTAAATGAACTATTAGTGCAATTAGAATTGCCTCAAATTTTAGTTTATGAAGGTAAGTTTAAAAAAGAAGGTGTTAAAGGATTTACAACTAATAGATACTTCCCAGAAAATAAGATTGCTATGTTTGGTGATGAAACATTAGGAGAAACAATCTATGGATTAACAGCTGAGGAAGTAAAACTTCTTGGTGATGGTAGTATGGGATGCAATAATGGTTGTTGTATGGATGAGGCTACTTTATTAGAAAATAAAATATTTGTTGGAACTTATACATCTATTGATCCAGTAGGAGAATTTACAAAGGCAGTTGCTACAGCATTACCTACATTGCCTCATGGTGAAGAATTAGGTATTGGAACAATTTCATTTATTTAGAGGGGTATGCCCTCTTTTATTTTAGGAGGAATACTATGGAACTTAGTATGGACCAAAAGAAAGCAATATTTGCTATAAAGAAATATTTGAATGTTGTAGATAATCCCAAGTTTACTGACGATTTTATTGTAACTAACTATGACTTAGCCGTAGATGAATTAATTGAGAATGCCAGCAAGATAAAATCAGTCAAAATTATTGGTGTTTCTTCAATGTCAGAAAGTAACCAATCAATGAGCTTTCAAAATGGAGTTGAAGCGTGGGCTATTACTCCAGGAATTGAAGCTTTACTTCCAACACCTTATGCGAAACTAATGGGGTGATTTTATGGTTTTATTCCCAAATACAGATATAACAATTTACAATAAATATTTTGATAAAAGTTCTGGCTTAGATAAATATCAAAGGACTGTGATAGAAGGAGTAAATTGGAGTTCTAAAACGAAGTTAGTTATAGGTAAAACTGTCGGAGATAAAGGAGCTACTGTAACTGATGTAACACTAATAATAATTGATAAATTAGATAATTATATTCCACCCAAACAATTCAAAAGTTTACCTGATGCTGATAGGATTAATTATTTTACTTTTGGCCTTGGAGATAAAATCGTAAAAGGCAATATTAATTTTGAGGTTACTAAGATAGCAGATCTTGATAAAAATTATGATGATGTAGTTACAGTTACTGCAGCAAAACTATTATCCAGACACTGGGAGGTGGAAGCCGAGTAATGGGATTTAAAATTGAAATAAATACACAGGAAATTCTTAGAAAAAGGGGACTTAATGAAGATGGTTCAGCACAAATTTTATTCACTAAGGAATGTGCTAAAGCCATGAATAATTATGTCCCTTTTCTTACTGGTAGATTAAAGGATATGAGTGTTGAATTAGGTAATGACTTTGTTGCCTACAATGCTCCATATGCAGCTAAACAGTACTATACTAACGAAGGTAACGGAACACAAGGAGAAAGCGCTGGTGGATTAAGAGGAAAGTTGTGGGATAAAAGAATGTGGCCACAACAAGGTAATCAAATATTAAAAACTGTAGCAAATTCTGTAGGAGGTCGTGCTGAATGATAATTGATAGTATAAGAAAATTCATTCTAACATGTCCTTTTCTTAATGGATCGAGTGATGGAGGAATTAGATTAAATGTAAATTATCTGGGCGAAGATTCTACAGTTTATTCAATAGAGGAAATTCCATGTGATCCGGTTCTTAATAACTACATAAATGGAGATTCTTCAAGGCAGTTTCAATTTATATTTTGTAGTAGAGAACCCTATGGTTCAGATATTATGCAAAATCTAGCTAACTCAGATTTTTATGAGGACTTTGCAAATTGGATTGAAGAGCAAAACTTGATCGGAAATTTTCCGACTCTTGAAGGAAAGTGTAGAAGCGAAGAAATAAAGGTTACAAGCCCCGGCTATGCATTTCAAGTAGACACGGATAAGGCTAGATATCAAATCGAATTGAGACTTAAATACTTAAAAAAGAGAAAATAAATTTATGAAAGAAGGATGATGAATAAATGAATAAGAAAATAGTAAGAAGTGATATAGCTGATTATTTATCACTTAAGGCTAAAGAAAAATTTGCATTTATGGGTACTGGATTCAATACTCTCAATGAAGATGTTGGAGCACAAATTGAAAGCAAAACTTATATTCATAATACAAGTGAATCGAGTACAGTAAAAGGATATAAAACAAAGTTTGCTTATGATTTAGACTTAATGTATAACGATGCAGATGATGATGAAGCTGCAGAAATTGAAGCAGTTGAAGAATTATATTTTATAGGAAGAAATCATGCGGTTGGATCAGATGCAGAAAGAGAATATGTAAGAGTAGAGTTATTCTTGCCTGCACTACCAGGTTCAACTAGATACTTTAAAGCTAGAAAATTTAAGGTTGCTGTTGAGGTTACAAATTCACAGGGGGCTGGTGGAGAAACAATGACTGGCGCAGGTAATTTAAATTGTGTTGGTGATCCTGTTTTTGGATATTTTGATATTCAAGAAAAGGAATTTCATGAAGGAGAGTATGCAGAAACTCTTGGAGCATTAACAGTTACATCAGTTGAAGGTTCAACTGCTGGAACAACTAAAATCACAATAAAGGAACCATTAACAAGTGGTAATATCTATATGTATAAAACAGCAAGTACTGTAACTGCACCATCATTGAATGATGATTGTTCAGGATATCAAGTATGGAACGGAACAGCAGAAATTACAGGACTTACAGGTAATAAAATTTGCATAGTTGAAGTAGATTCAAGTCTAAAAGCTAAAAAAGCTGGTATTGCTACAGTAACAGCTAAAGCATAGTAAGAAAGGGGCAATGATATGAGTATATTACTAAAGAAATTGCCCGAATATGTTTTAATAGATGGAGCGGAAGTCAAAATAAATACAGACTTCCGTTTTTCTATTAAGTTTGAGCAATTATTTAATGACGAATCATTAGATGATGAAGAAATATTTACTAGAGCATTAGAGATTTATTACCCTAACATTCCGGTGAATATAAATCAAGCTATAGAGCAGATGCTTTGGTTTTACAGATGTGGCAAAGATGTAGTTAAGAATAAAAAAACAACTTCAAGTAAGGAAGATATTTATAATTTTGATTATGATGGAGATAAAATTTATAGTGCATTTTTAGACCAATATGGAGTAGATCTACAAGAAACAAATCTTCATTGGTGGAAATTTAAAGCTATGTTTAATTCTCTAAAAGAAGATAATGAGATATCGAAAATAATGTCTATAAGGGCTATGGATTTAAACAAAATTACAGATAAAAATATGAAAGATCATTATACAAAAATAAAAAAATTATATGCAATACCACGAAGTAAAGAAGAGGTTAAACATAACAAGAATTTGGCTACTATTTTAAAACGTGGTGGAGATTTATCAGAATTGCAAGAGTAACTTATGTTGCTCTTTTTTAGTTGAAAGGAGGGGCTATTCATGGCTAATGATGGAAGAATAATTATTGACACCAAGCTTGATACCAAAGGATTTGAAAAAGATGTTGAAACTGCCAGTAAGAAAGCTGCTAATGACTTAGGAAATGGTATTGAAAAAGCCATGAATAAAGCTGAAAAGTCTATGAAGAGCGCAAGCACAGCCTTTAATGGTAAACAGCTTGCAAAGGAACTGGATAATGTAGGGAAAACAATAAAAAACACTACAGATAAAATAGAATTAGAAAAAAAGAAATTATTCGAATTAAAAGAAGCCTTTGAAAAAGCTACTAATCCAACTAAAAAAAATGCAATTGAAAAACAAATGCTTCAAGCGGAAGCAAGCATTATAAAACTTGAAAATAAACTTAATGGATTAAAAGATAAACAAGTTAATCTGAAAGTTAAAATGGATGGACTAAACGGTTTAGATGGAGAATTTAAAAGCGCTGAAATGTCAGCTACTAAATCTTTAGACAATATAGAAAAGAAAGCAAAACAAACAGGAAGAGATATTAAGAACAATCTTTCTAATATAGATATTGGAAAAGGTATATCTAACATAGGTGAATCTATTTCTGGAGTTGGTGATAAGCTAACAACTAGAGTTACATTACCTATACTTGGATTAGGTGCTGCTGCAGCAAAAATTGGTATGGACTTCGATTCTGGAATGAGTAGAGTTAAAGCTATTTCTGGAGCTACTAGAGAAGAATTTACAAAATTGCATGACCAGGCATTACAACTTGGAGCAGATACAGCCTTTAGCGCTAAGCAAGCAGCTGAGGGTATGGAGAATCTAGCAAGTGCAGGTTTTTCTACTGAAGAAATAATGCAAGCCATGCCTGGTATGTTAGACCTTGCAGCAAGTAGCGGAGAAGATCTATCTAACAGCTCTGATATTGCAGCTTCAACATTACGTGGATTTGGATTGGAAGCTGATAAAGCAGGACATGTAGCCGATGTATTAGCTAAAAATGCAGCGGCTACAAATGCAGCAGTCGGAGATACAGGAGAAGCACTTAAGTTTATAGCTCCAGCAGCACATGCAGCGGGAATAAGCTTAGAAGAGACTACCGCAGCTATTGGAATACTTGCTAATAGTGGTATCAAGGGAACTATGGCTGGTACTACGCTAAGAAGTATATTGACCAGACTTGCAAGCCCAGCTAAAGAAGCAGCAGATGCAATGGAGTTAATAGGGTTTAAAGCTTTTGATGCTCGAGGTAAGATGTTACCTTTAAGTGGAATTATAAACAATTTAACTAAATCATTAAAGGGTAAGACAGATCAACAAAAACAAGATTATATTGCTACTATTTTTGGACAAGAAGCTATGTCCGGTTTATTGACTTTAGTTGATGCCGGTTCAGGTCAATTAGATGATTTAACAACAAGTTATAAAAATGCAGATGGTGCAGCTAAAGATATGGCTAAAACCATGCAAGATAATAGTAAAAGTGCTATTGAGCAGATGACAGGAAGTTTAGAAACAACAGCGATAAAACTAGAAGAAGATTTTGCACCAGTTATAATTCAAATTTGTAACGAAATTCAGAATCTAGCAAACGCCTTTTCTGATTTAAGCCCCGAGCAACAAGAATTTTACGCTAAAACATTATTAGCAATTGCAGCGGGAGGCCCTGCGTTAAAATTAGTTGGTGGGTTAACAAGTGGTATCGGTGGCTTGATAGGTGGAGTTAGCAAACTAGCTGCCCTATTAACGCCAGTTGCAGCAGTTACAACGGAAGTTGGAGCAACAACAGCAGCAAGCACAGGAGGTATTGCAGCGTTTGGGGGATCATTAGCAACAATAGCACCTGTAGCAATTCCCGTTATTGCAGCTTTGGCAGCATTAGGAGTTGGAGCGGCAGCAGTTGCAACAGCTAACGACCAAATGGGAGATAAATTAACACGTACTACAGACGATATGACAGAATGGCAAAAAGCTATTAACGGAATGACAGGATATACATTTAAATCTAAAAAAGAATTGCAAGACTTGGGGATTGAATATAAAGAGTTTGGTTCTAATATTTCAGATAATTTTAAGAAAAAAGTAGAAGAATCCACAGATACATTGCATAAATTTGAATTATTTTTAAAGACTATAAACCTAGACGGAATAATAACAGATTCCGAAAGCTCTGATTTTAACAATCAAATCAATAAGATGGTTAATGATGCAATATCTACTATAAATTCTAAAAAAGCAGAGTCTAGCAAGTCTTTAAGTGATTTGTTTAAATTAGATGATAATGCTATAGATGCTACAGAACAAAAGGTATTAGACACTATTTCTAAAGGTTATGATAACCAAATATCACAAGAGAACCAATTAAAAACAGAAATATTAGCAATAAAGCAAAAAGCGGTAAATGAAAAAAGAGCATTAAATGAACAAGAAATAAAAGATGTGCAAGACAAGACAAATAAAATAAAAGAAATTGAATTAAATTCAGTAGGTGGAACAGCAGAAGAAAAGGCATACTCTAAAAATGAGTTTGGCGCAAGAGTTGAAACAGTAAGCGCAACAGATGCTTCAAAACTATTACAAGATAAAAGAAAAGCTTTAGATGAAGAAAATATAAAAATAAAAGCTAGTTATGATACTCAAATAGATATGTTGAAAGCAAATTTATCTACAGCAGATGGAGAGAACGCAGCAGCAATTCAAGCTGAAATAGATAAATTCACCAAGTTGCGTGATGATAAAACAAAATTGAAAAGTGAAGAATGGGAAGAGTACATAAATATATTGAGACAAAAGAATCCCGAAGCACTTGCGCTAATAAACACTTTTAACGGTGAAGAACTAACCAAAGGAGACTTAATAGCACAACAAAAATTAACAACTATGAAACAAACATACGACGGACTAAGCAACATAGTTAAAAGTGGTACATATGAGTTAGAGAATACACAGACTAAAAGTATGGAAACAGTAACGGTTACAGTAGATGAAGGAACAGGAAAGATAACTGGGGCGTATTCTTCAACCAGTGGGCAAGTTGCGGGATACACAGAACAAATGGCAAAGGATAACGCAGAACTTGGAAGATCACATGCAAAACTAGCAGCAGAATGTCAATTGGCTATGAATAATTTAAGTGGTTCTCATATAAACGCATCTGGAGAAATTAGAAACTCTAGCGGTCAAATAGTAGGCAGTTTAAAAGATATAGTAACAGAAAACGGTCATGTAGTTAGTGGCATATACGATTTAAATGGAACGCCTATAAAAATCGAAACTAATGCAGATGGTACAATTTCAAACTTAACAGATGTCATTGAAAAAATTTCTCAAATACCAAAGGGAACACAAACCGATATAAAAATAAATGGCGAAGAGATAAATACAATAGATAAAGCTAAGCAAAAAATTGACGAAATATCAGCTAGCAATCCCGAAACAACCATAAAAATAAATGGTGAAGAAACAGCAAATGCGGAGGAAGCAAAAGCCAAACTTGACGAAATAACTAAAAGTAATCCTAATGCTAAAATAGTTATAGAATCAAGTGAAGCTGATAGCAAAGTAGATACAACAACTAAAAAAGTAGATGATTTAAACGGAAAAAAAGCAGATGCTACAGTTACGGTTGATGTTGGAAAATCTTTAACTCTATTGGATGATATAAAGAATTTATTTAATTGGATAACTGGAAGAAAAGCTACAGCAACAGTGGATGTTAATGCAAATACTGGAGATGCAACGCCACGATACACTGGTACTAGTGGAGGTAGTGATGGTTTAATAACAAAAGATGAGCACGGCTATGAGTTTACAACAGGTGAAAATGAATTGTACTACCTAGGCGCTGGAACTGGAATACTAGATCATGGTTCTAGCGTTAATGCAATGAAAAAAGATGTTTCTAACGCTGTAGATAGTCGTTTTGGAGTTGTTGTAAACAAATTACTTAGTGCTATGAGCTCACAAAATAATTTGTTGGGCAATATCTCTAGTAATACAAAAGAAAGTGCTAAAAATGGTATACAACTAAATGAAAAATTAGCAAATGGTGTTATAAATCAAATGAACTCAACAACTGGAAGTTTTACTGGACTTGAACAGCAGATAAGGCAAGCACAGTACGCAGTTGATAATGCCAATATAATGAGTATAGATAATAATGAAGCTTATGCTAAGGCTAAGGCTGAACTTGATAGGCTTAATAATTTAACAAGTAATGAAAGAAAAGCTTTAGGTGATGATGAATACCAAAGACAAAAGGACTATGCAGAAAAAGCGGTTGAAACAGCAAAGCAAGCTGCAGAACTTGAAATTGAAGTTGCAAAAAATACAGCCAAGAAAAAGCAAGAAATAGCCGAACAAAATAAAAATGCGCTTGCCAAAATAGCTGAAGCAACCACAACAGCTATTAAAAATCAGCTTACTAAAGAAAAAGAAGCTGCTGAAAAAGTTATAAATGATGAACTTTCAAATATGGAAAAAAGCTATAACAAAAAAGTTGAAGCATTAGAAAATAGAACTAAATCAAAAAGTGATAAGTTAGATAAGCAAATAGCTGAGCTAGAACAACAGAGTACAGATGATAGCAGATATAAGGAAAGAACCGATGCAAATAATAATATTAATGTACTTAAAACTAAAATGGCTAATACTGCAAGCGAAGCTGATAAAAGAGCAATAGCATTAGAAATTAAAGATGCTCAAAATGAACTAAAAGAAAAAGAGGATGCTTGGGATATTGAGGATCAGAAAGCAGCATTAGAAAAAGAAAAATCGTTATTAAGTGAAAAAGAGGATAATGAAAAAAAATCACTTGAAAAAGAATATACCAGACAAAAAGAGGCTAAGCAAAAGGAACTTAAAAATGTTGATGCATATTATGATAAATTGCTTGAGACAGACTCTATTAATGCTCAGGCAAGATACAGAATTTTAAATGATAGTCAACAAGATTTAGTTAATTTACTTAACAGTTATGCTCCAAAATGGCAGGATTCAGGACAGAGCTTAGCTGATTCGTTGATTAATGGTTTGAATTCACAACAAACATCAACAGAAGATGCTGTTAGAAATCTAATTTCTATTAGAAGTAGTAGAAGTAGTTCATCAGATTCAACTACAGGCTATGCGAGTGGTACAAGTTATAACCCTTATGCCGGACTTTATAATGTTGATGAAAATAATAAGTTCGAAATATCTAGTTCAGATGATGCTGTTGCTTATGTTTCAAAAGGTGCAGCTATTAAAAATCACATGCAATCAGAGCAGTTTATAAAATCTGAAATAGCTAAACAAGTTGGTTTAATGAAATCAGCTGTTATGCAATCACAAATGGATATGGCTAGAAGTCTAGGAGGTCTAATAGCTAAAGCTACCACAAATAATACTAAAACTGAAATATACCAGCCACAACTAAACATTCAAGAATATCATCAGCACACCAATATGGATGCAGAACAATTAGCAGATGAATTTAACGTTATGGCGTATAAGCAGAAGAAATCATAAAGGAGGGGATTTAATGAAAAAAACTTTAGTATGGAATAATAAAAAAGCTGAAGATGAAGGGTTAAAAATTATTTCTCTTCCACCTATCCAATTAAGTACACCAAAGATTGATGAAAAATCAGTTGATGGTAGAGATGGAACATTGACTGAATTTAAAGGATATGATTCAGATACAAAATCAGTTGAATGTGATTACTTTGGAAATGATCCAATGAGACTATTAAATTGGTTACAAGGTGATGGAGAAGTGGTTTTTGGAAGCCTTCCAGATCGATACTATAAGGCTAAAATAAATAATGTAATTCCAATATCCCAAATAATCGAGAACCAAATGTACACTTTTACTATTCAGTTTAGATGCCAACCTTTTGGATACCTATTGGATGGAAAAGAAACTTTAACGCTTACTAGTAGTACAATCCTGAATAATAATAAAGCAACTCATACAAGTAAACCTGATATAAAAATTTATGGATCAGGATCATGCGCTTTTACTATTAATTCAAGAACTTTTAATATAAAAAATATCCCTAATGGAAGCATAGCAATAAATTCATTTTTAGAAGAAGTTCTTGAAAATAAAGGTGATCAAATGGAAGGGTATTTTCCCTATTTAGATGTAGGTGAAAATGCTATAAGTTGGACTGGTGCAGGAGTTACAAGAATAGAAATTATTCCGAATTGGAGGTGTTTATAATGATTAGACTATTTTTAAAAGGTGAAACAAATTTTAATCATAATAAATATGTTTTAAATGAAGCTTTAAGCTGCTACGTAACTGAAACAATAGATGGTATCTTTGATTTAGATTTGGAATATCCGATAAAAGATAAAAAGAGTTTAAGTAATTTGCTAGTTAGAGAAAATGATATAAAAAGTTCTATTTCAACTACAGATAAACGTGGTGAACAACTATTCACAGTAAGAACAAGAACACCGAATACAAGCAACAGTAGTATTAAAATTTATGCTCAAGCTAAAGCAAGAAGAGATTTAGACATGAATATGGTTTTAGGACTAGAGGTACCAGCAGGGAAAACACGAAAAGAGGCTTTACAAATGCTCTTAGGTAAATGTGTAGAACAGCAAGGATACTATGTAGGAAGCTTAGATACAAATACTAATACAGTCATAAATTTAGGCATTGATGAAAAGACGGGGGAAATTATTAACTACTTAGATGTAAGTGGTATTTCTCCAAGAAAAGCAATTCTAGGTGAAAATGAAAACTCTATATACAAGGCTTATGGTGGAGAAATTATTTATAACAACTTTGAATTAAACATGGTTGATGAGAGGGGAACAGATCATACTTTTGAGATAAGAAGTGGTAAAAACTTAGAAGAGCTGGAACAAAATATAGATGATACTGATACAGAAAGTTTTGCAACAGCAGTTTTGCCATGTAGCTCAGATGGTGTATATCTCCCCAATAGTGAAATTATATATTCTCCCAATGCAGCTATAGTAGGAAAAATATTTAAAAAAGTTGTATTTGATGATGTGAAATTAGTTGATAATTCCCAAGAAGCAATTGATATAGTATATGCGCAGTTAAGGGAAAGAACACAAAAACTATTCGATGATGGATTAGATAAGTTAAAAATAAATAATACAGTTAAATTTACACAGCTTGCTAATACAGAAGAATATAAAGATTTTGCTATATTGGAAAAATGTGAAATAGGTAATAATGTAACAATTAAATACTACGACCCTAATGATCCTGAAAAGAAAACATATATCGAAGCAACAGGGAGAGTTACAAAAATTAAATTTAATGTACTAACAAATAAAATAGAAGAAGTAGAAATTGGAGAAAGAAAAAAGAAAAATATTCTAAATACTATTAATAATACAAGTGATATAGCTGCAACTACTACTAATAAAGTGAATTCTGTTGTAATGCAAGGAGACACCCCAAATGATTATAAAATGTCTGAAAGAGCTTTTAAGGAGTGTTGTATAGGCGCCAGTAAAGAATACACAAAAATTGATTCTGATGGTGTAACAATCTATGATGGTCAATTTAGAATGTACAAAGATGGAACAATGATTTTTTTTGTGAATACAAATGGGAAATGCACAGCTCAAGGTGGCTTTTCGGTTGAGGACGGTGATCAATGTTGCTATATAGACAAAACTGGAGTACAAATCACAAATGAAAATGGATATACGTCTAAAATATCAGTTGTTGCTGATAATGAAGCTGCTATTTTATTGATTCAAAACACTCTTTGGATAAAGAAAAATTTGCGCGTGTATGGTGACATTACTGCTGAAAATGATTTGGTGGTAAATGGTGATTTTGCAGCTAACGGCAACTTTTGGATTAAAGGACAATCACTAACATCAATAATACAGGATATGATAGACGCTTCAATGCCAGAACCTACAGATTCATAAATATAGAAAGGAGAACTGAGAGTGCAAAGGACATTATATATACCAATTGATACCACAATATATAATACGTTTGAGTGTGAAAAGCTTATTAAACGTGGAGACACATTAACATTGCAATTGCAAGTTTATACAAATGGTGTTCTAGCAGATCTAACAGGACAAAAAGTAGACATTATTTTAGAAAAATCTGACGGAAACCTTATTCAAAAGATTATAACAGATGTTTCCAATGGTACTGTAACAGCAGTTTTAGATCTGCAAGCAACAAATGTTCCAGGAGAAGTTAATGGGGAATTGCAGTTAACAGATAGTAACAGTCAAACAAGTACAAATACTTTCATTTTTACAGTGGATGAATCTATAGCAAATGATGTTTTAATATATTCTAAACCTGATATTGAAGTATTGAATAATTTAAGAGCAATGATAACAGATACTGAAAATATGATAACCAAATATGCTGCCGATGTTAGTGCAATAAGTAATTCTATTGAAGCCATTGAAGCCTTAGAAAACATAAAAGCTTATATAAATATTAATTTACAAGCTTTAGAGGATAACAATGCACAGGCGGTAATAAATAATAAGAATTTAATAAAACAGATCTCAGAAGCTATAGAAAACATTACTATCTTAACAGATAAAAATGCACAGGCAGAAACTGACATAAAAAATTTAACAGATACTATTAATACTTCCGATACTACTAAAGATAATTTAGACAATAGTATTTCAACCGGGAATACTACTAAGTCCAATATAGATAATGCTGTAGAAGAAGGAAACACAGTTATAGAAACTATAAAGAATATGGACATAGCCTATACGCAGCACATTAATAATGATGATATTCATGTTACTAAAATGCAAAAAGATAGATGGGATTTAGCGGCTTTGAATGTAAAAGAAATAATAAATATATTAGATAAAACCGTTGGAATAGGTACATTAGATGATGAAAATGGTGAGCCTTGGGTAGACGAAAATAATGAACAATTTATAGGATAGGAGATGGTAAGAATGGGATGGAAAATACCTGATAAAATTACAGCGATTCCACAGGATAATGATCTAGTACCTTTTGACCAGGGTGGAATCTTAAGAAAAAGTACATGGCAGAAAATTAAGGAATATATGATAGGAGCTGCAACATTAAAAACTACATCACAAGAAGTTATAGGTGCAGTTAATGAATTAAAGGAAACATCGGATTCTCATACTACAGAATTAGAAAATATTAATGCAGACTTGTCAGATATTGCGATTAATTTAAACGCAAAATACCCAAGACTTGCAGGTGAAACTAGTGATTATAACCGAATTGCAAGAGCAATTGCAGACGTACCACTTAATAGTAATTTGCTTATACCTAATGGGAATTATGATCTGGGCGGAAATACAGTTTCTATTAATCGCAATATCAATATTATTGGGGAAAGCAGACCTGTATTTGACGCTGTAAATAATGTATTTTTAGCTGGTGCAATTTTTAATAATAAAGTGTTTGTTGAATCAAATAATGTGCATGTCAAGAATATAGGAGTTAATGCATCAACAGTAGATCAAGGTTTCCAAAATAATACATGTGCAACTCAAGATGTCGTTATTGAGGATTGTATAACTAACGTATCAGCTCATGGATATTTGATAGAATCATATAATGGATTAGTAGAAAACACAAAAATTATTAACTGTGAATCGTATAATTCAATTCATGGGTTTATTTCAAAAGCTACAAATACTAAATTGATTAATTGCAGAGCTTACAATCATACAAGTTTTTGTTTTGGTTTCATATCGGATAATATACAAGGTGCAAGTAAAATTGCAAATAGTATAAATAATATTGCAATAAATTGTGAAGCTTTCGATAGTGGATTTAGTTTTATATGTTATTCGAGAGATATGTTTTCAGATACAAACACAAACAATATTAATATGCAATATTTAACATTGATAAGTTGTAAGACAACGGGTTGCTCACACGGATTCACTTTTGGAGACACTGGTACAGCACCAAGTGGAAATACTTACAATCAAGTATTTGATGTTGAATGTTATGGTTGTGCGCAAATGAATCCATCAAGTGTGCCTGCATCAGCTATTGATTTTAGAAGATGCAATCGAGTAAAGTTTTACGGTACATTAACAGATGCTATTACTTATGATAGTGAAATATTAGCAGTAAATCTTGACCTTGAGATAACATCGGAAAGACAAGATTTTGGTCACATACAGGACTTACAAATTATAAATGACAATTTGAGTATACCACGTTTATGGTTTAAATATGCCTTTGAAAATACCTACAAAATTCAAAATACTGTTGCTACAACAATTAATGGTTTTTTAGGAGGTAGTGCAGATAAAAGTAAATCAATAAAAATAATTATTGATGACGACTATACTAAAATAGTAGAAGGCACTAATATTTCGATGACAAGGAACTTCCTGTCAGGAAAAGGAAGCTGGATAAAATTCCGATGCGATGGTGCTAAATGGGTAGAAGAAAGTTCTTATCAAATACCTATGCAGTACCAACAAAATATTAGTACAGATGGTGGAGCATTAGATGTTACAAAAGGAATATTTATAGATTGTCTTGTTACAGCGACAACATCAAATAAAATATCACTTCCTAATGTTATTCCAGAAGGGTTTAAAGTAACTACGTTAGTTAGGGCTACAGGTACTTATAATTATGGTGGATTTGATACAACAAATCTAATTAATAATCCTAACATTGTTACAAATTTAGCGTTTAGCACACCGCAACTTATTGAGTGGACATACGTTTCAACTTTAAACAAATGGATATGTACGAATTTAATTAATACGAAGATTGTATAAAGTCAATAATAAGTTTGATTTTATTTCAAATCATTAGAGATTTCAAAGTATTGACCCTTAAAGGTATTTAATATAAAATTGTAATAAAAAGTGGAAAGTATGACTTTTTATATTTTTATTACAATTAATTTAAGGGGGGAATAAAATGAAAAACTTAAAAAGATTGATAGTAGTATTTATTGCTATATTATCAATAATCACTATGAATTCGGCTAGTATAGCTAATGCAGAAACAAATGAAAATGTTGTAGATAATTTATTTACGTATCATGCACCATTTAATAAAGCTGAAAAAATAATTAACGGAGTTAAAATCTCGTCAGTTGGTCAAGGATTGAGAACAAACGATTTTATATCTAGTAGCCCTAATGTTGCAATTAAGATAAAGGGCTCGTTTACAACAAGTAATGCTTCAATAAAGCTTGGAATTAATAAGAATTCTGGTGGAGTTATATATGTAGAAAAAGCAAATTTAACAGGTGGAACTATTGATTATACATTCACAATAGACGCATCAAATCTTAATGTTTATTCAGATGCAAAGAGTTTCTTTGTATTAGTAAATACTGCTGATACCAAAGGACAAATTTTATATGATAGCATTGAAATTTATCCCTGTGAAAATTCTAGGGATAATGGGAATTATATTACATCATTTAAACCGAATGAAAGCCTTATAGCAATTAATCATATGCCTACGAATGTATTATTTATAGGCAATTCACTATTGCTTGGTATGGATACAGACGGAACACATGGTGGTGCTTTTGGTATGGGAGCTACTTCACCATACAAAGATTATGCTTATTATGTGGAACAAGCTATATTAAATAAGAATTCATCAGCACAATTTAGCAAACTTCATGATGGTGCTTTTGAAATGGCTGAAAATGATGCTACAGCTCAAAGTTATATCGCAAACAATGGTACAACATGGATGAATAAAGATTTGATAATTATACAGATAGGCGATAATGTTAATAGCGATATTAGACGGACAACTTTTAATAATAACTTTGGGAAACTTATATCAGATATTAGAACTAAATCTCCTAATGCTAGAGTATTATGTGTTACTGGTTGGTATTATAATGATACTGTCGCTAATACTATTCTAGAAGCATGTAAGAGTTATAACTGTGAATTTTTGAATATAAGCTCATTATATACACCTACGAATAAAGCAACTAACTATGTAGGAGCAACAGTTACTTACCATGATAGGACTACAACTAATATACAACAAACATGGTCTACACATCCGGGGGATATAGGATATAAGACTATTGCAGATACAATAATAAGTATGTTATAGGTATAGCAAAAAAGAGTTGTATACTAATTATTTAGTGAGACAGCTCTTTTTACTAGAATTTTATATCGAGTAAGTTTAGTATATAAAAAAATCAAACTATTTAATTTAATATGTGCATTATTTTCATTTTTTTGTAGCTTTTAAAATTAATAAAAAAGAGATTATTTTTTTCCAGCAAAGGCCAAGCTATAATGTTATTATTATATGAAATATCTATACTAATAAGATTATAAATAAATAGTAAAGGGATTTTTTATTTAATGCAGAATATAAACATTACAAGGAGATGATGTTTATATGAAAATACCAGCAATATGTGATAATTGTAAATCAATATTCCCATCTATGGTTGAAATTAATAATAGTCTTAATATTACATTGGGATCTGGAATAGTTAATTGCCCTTTTTGTGGTAAAATTGCTCATATGATGAATGGTACATTTAATATAGTAGGAGATACAATAAGTGTATTAAAAGCAGGAAACGTTACAAGAGATAACATGACTTTGCTACTTTCTATATTAGAAAATAATAAGAACGCTAATTCACCAGATAAAATTAAAGAAGAAATAAATAAAAATATACCTGAATTAAATATATTAGGTGATTTAATACCTAAAACAAGAACAGAATTATATGCATTTATACAGTTGCTTATAATGATTATACAAACATTTATAATGTTGAACTCACAAAATAATAATATTAATATAGAAGAAGCGTTTTATCAAACCAACTACAATATAAATCAAAATGAACATATTAATAGTGAAACAGATAAAATTATAAAGACAAAAATAGGCAGAAATGAATCATGTCCATGTGGTAGCGGAAAGAAATATAAAAACTGTTGTTTGAGAAAAAAGGAAATATCAATAACAAACTCATTAAATTAATATTTAGGGCTATCTAAAATTTAAAATTAAATACGCAATAGGAAAAAATGGCGAGCAATTAAATAAAAAAATATAAGCAATATTAAGAGCCTTTAGAGGTTCTTTTTTGTTGCTTATTTTTATACAAAATTTGAAGCAGGGAAGGTGCTATATGAATGATTGTAAAGATTGTATTCGTGTTAAAAACTTAGAGGACAAAATAAAAGCTCTTTGGCATCAAGTTGAAGAGAGTAAAGCTGAGAGAAAAGAACTTAGTGAAAGGGTAGGAGAACTTGAGCGTAAGTCTGATGTTACAGAGGAAAAATTTGATAGACTTTTTAATGCAATCGAAGCTATTGAAAAGAATATTGAAAAAATAGCAAATAAACTAGAAGCATTAGAAAGTAAACCAGGTCAAAATTGGAATGAACTAATAAAAACAATTATTGTTGTAGGAGTTACTGCAGCAGTGACTTATTTAATACAAAAATAGAAAAGGTGGAATGTAAGATGATAAGAACAGCATTAAGGTTAATAATTAAGGTGTTAGAAAGCAGATTGGTTAAAAGTGGATTAGAAGAAGCTATATTAAAGAACAAAAATTATATTACTGTAGGTAAAGCTGTTTGGAATATAGTAGATGAACAATTCAGAATTTCAAAGACTGTAGAAGAAAAACTTGAGAGTAAAGCAGATATGTTTGACAAGTTAGTATTAGCAAAGTTTCCAGAGCTAAGTCAAGATGATGCGGCAGAAATCAGGCAAAGTATTGCCGGAGAGATAAATCAAGGAAAAGCAGCGGTTGTAGATAATTCTACTTTACTTAAGCAATTGCAAGATGATAACACTAATTTAAAAGCTGAATTAGCAGCATTAACAGAACAATTTAATAAAGTTCAAGAACTAGTTGCTAAACCATCTGCTACAGATACACAAGAAGCAACAGCTTAATTTTTAAGTATCCATATACTTAATTATATTTTATTTAAAAGGAGTGATAATTATATGAAAATAGGTTTAAGGGCTGGTCATAGCGATAATTGCACAGGAGCAGTTGGGATTGTAGACGAGCATGAAGAAATGAAAGAATATTATATAGCAGTTAAATCAGTATTAGAGCAATATGGACATACTGTTATTGATTGTAATTCCAATGCAAACACACAGACAGGAGAATTAAGCGAAGGGGCTAATAAAGCTAATTCAGCTAATTGTGATTTGTTTATTTCATTGCACATGAATTGCTTTGACGGTTCAGCACATGGTACAGAGGTACTTGTATCGAGTCAGTCAAGCACTGCGTATCAGTATGCTCAAAGGCTAGTAAATAACTTTGCAGAGTTAGGTTTTACTAATCGTGGCGTTAAATTTGAAAGCCTATATGAAATGAATCATATTAGTTGTGGAAATTTTATCTCAGAGATTTGTTTTTGCGATTCTCAACAGGATATGGATATTTATAATAAATATTCTTGGGAACAATTAGCACATATTCTATGTAACGCAATTGATTCAAATATTCCAAAGGATGCTACAGGAGCAACAACAAGCGATAAAGGATATGTGGTTACTAACTATTTACCTCATTCATCTGACTCATATGATGGTGTGGATATTAGTTATATTTTATCTTATTTCAATGGAATTAAGTGTTATGTTCGTGGAAATTCAAAGGGAGTATGGATTGAAACACAATATTTAGATATAAATAAGTGTAATGAATTAAAAAATACATTAGGCAGCTGGTTTTATTCTATTGAAACAAAGTAAATTTGCTTAAAATTTTATACTATTTAAGAAACTATTTTGAACTTAATTATATTTTATCTTTATTATAATTAAAATAAGTAAAACTTATAGCGGTTCAGTGTTTTTGAGTCAAAGATATAGAGCGAGAGAAGAATATACTTAATATATCCATCCTCTCGCTCTATATTTTATTTAGATATGGAGTTTGATCTTGTGCTTTTAGTAGTAGGTTTTTATAATTTGTTTTCTTATAATTTTACCTATATGATACCACGTATATTCATTTGTGGTATCATATAAGCCCTGTTTACTACTAACTATCTTATAACTTCATATACAAGAAAAATAATACTATTACTAGCATTAAAGTATAAAAAGAGAAAGATAATAAGAAGTATATAACAGGATTAGTTTTTTTCTTCCTATTACATTTTGGCATAAGGACCTCCACATATATTTTTATTAACAATTACAATATTAACAGATATCAAGAATTTATTCAACAATAAATTAATAATTTATCAAAAAATACTACATATATTTAACAAAATGAAAACTTAAATATATTTTGTTTGCATAACATGATATATTTAATTCTACAAAGGGGTGGCACATTATGAAGTTTTCAGAGATAAAGAATTGCAAAGATTGTCCATACACGAAATGTCTGCTTAGAACAGATCAAGACTTTTCTATTTGTCCGGTTGAAGCCCAAAAGCGAAAATCAGAAAAAACAGATTAGATTATAATATTAACATAAAGTGTATTTAAATATTTGTTTTAATATAGTATTTCAATTATCAATAAAATAAGGTGTAAAAGCAGTAGCTGGACCATTGTTAAAAGCTATTGGAGCATAATGATATATAAGCTATAAAGGTAGATTAGGTATGGATACTTAATCTACCTTTTATTTTTTTTGCATGAAAAAAGAGATAGCGAAAGAATCAGGTGAATGACAGTAAAGCTATCTCTTTTGGATTAATTAATGTTATGTTTTAGTTATTAACACTAGTTGAATAAATTATACGTAAGATTATAAAAAATAAAAAGGCAGTGACCTAAATCACCACCAGTCCATTTTGCAATTTTATTATACCTATAAGAAATACTTAATTCAATAGGAAAAATATACATTAAAGCTAATGAATAATAGCATTTAAATTACTGCTATACCTATTCTAATATAAATTCCTTTAATAATACACTTCATAATTTAATTATTGTATTTGACAAAATTACCATATATTATACAATTGAATTACCAACTAATATTAAGGAGGTGGGGGAACGATGGGTTATATATTCATAGCGATAGTTGTATTGGCATTAATAGGTGGCATAATAAACGAAGTTAATAAAAATAAAGCAAATGCGTATTTAGCTAAAAAGTACGATGAAGAAAAGAAAAAAGGTAAATAGTAGAAGCTAGGATTTAATTTCCTAGCTTTATTTTTTTTGTCTATATTTATGAAAAAGCGTTTCAAAAAATGCTTTCCTTATAGATATGAATTTCAAGCCTGCTCTAGTATTTCTTATTGATATTTGCATGAATCGCAGTAAATAAGCACTTAAGCCTATAAAATAGCTAATTATGATCTAATATGCTCAATATTTCTCTAAAATCTGAATTTTAAAATTTAAAATAGGATATGTAACTCATCATATAAAAGCAATTTCTGAAATGCTTTCTTATATATTATCGGTTCTGTATATAATTCTTAAAAAATATTTCTTAAAAATTCCCTACAGAAAAACTTGAATAAAATGAAAATCTTTTAAATAGTATAGATGCAATATTTTTATTTATATAAAGAAGGTGTTTATGTGTTTTTTAATTCAAGTTGAATATTAGAATTATTTTTATTAAAAAAGAAAGGCAGCAACATGAAAGTTACCACCAATCCCTCAGCAAGATTAGTATAACTTAAAGTTGCTTCCATAACAAGGAGGAATTTTATGTGAATTTTGAGTACAAAAACTGTAATGATGAACTAAGTGTAATCCTAACTGGAAGGTTAACAGTAGAGTTACCAGAACTGGAAGTTAATCTTCAGAAGCAACTAAATATTAAGCGAATTATAGATGAAGTGTTATATAAGTATGAGGTAACCACCAAGGAAACTTCATTAGTGGCTTCAGATATAGAGGCAAAAGCAGGGCTATATTTAGCATGTAAGAAATTAGAAGGTATCAGTGAAAAAACTATTTATAACTATAGGCTAGAATTACAACATTTAAATGATTTCTTTAATAAGCCAGTAACAACCATTAATAGCATGGATATTAGAATGTATATGGCCAGTATAGCTAAAGGTGTACAAGAAAATACATTAAATACTAAAATGGTGCCTATTCGTGACTTTTTTCAATGGCTTCAAGATGAAGAATATATAATCAGTAATCCTACTAAGAAAGTTAAGTCTGTTAAGGAACCTATCAGAGAAAGGGATCCACTTACAGATAAGCAAGTGGAAATAATAAGAGAAGGTCTTGCAGATATAAGAGATAAGGCAATCTTTGAATTTCTACTGGCCACTGGATGTAGATTAAGTGAATTAACAGGAATAAAGATAAGCGATTTAGACATGGAGAGAATGACATTACTGGTAATAGGAAAAGGGAATAAGCAGAGGCGAGTCTATTTCAATGATCGTACTAAAATAGTCTTAGAAAAATATTTATATAGCAGAAAAGGCGAATGCGAATATTTATTTTGCAGCAGCAGAAGGCCTTACAATAAATTAAAGCAAAGAGCTGTTCAATTGATAATAGAGAAGATAGAAAATAAAACTAATCCCGGAAAGCATTTATATCCCCATATCTTTAGGCATACATTTGCTACAAAGGCTCTTAATTATATGCCACTAGAAAGTGTACAGGCATTACTTGGACATTCACAAATTAGTACAACCCTTATTTATGCAAAGACAAATGAAGCTAATACAGAGTTCATGTATAGGAAAATTGGGTAGAGTATAGGTTCTAAATATGCAACTTATAATAAGTTCTATTTGTATAACTCCAATTTTAAATATTAGTTCCAAATATAGAAATCCAGTTAGGTTTCATTTTTGGAACTGCATATATTACTTAAGCTTATATTAATTACTTGTCTATACTACTTACTGTATTTGAGTAAAAAAATAAGACACCAGATTAATCTAATGTCTTATTTTTTAGTGTTCTTATAGATATCGAATAATTGTTCTATGAACTCACCCATAGAGCAATCAAGATCAAGAATTTCTTTTTTCATATCCTTTTTCACATCTTTATCAATAAGTACAGTTAATTTTTCTCTATTTTCATTTTTAGATATTTTTTTATCCATTTAATCAACTCCATAATTAACTTATAAATTAATTATACCACAAAGTAAATAAAAAGTATAATAAAAATAGTTGACTTATACGGCAAAATGATTTAATATTATTTTATACAGTAAAATGATTTATACGGCAAGAAAAAGGAGGTGGAACTGATATGACTAAAGATTATCTAAAATTTAGAAATGCAATTAAAAAAGATGAAAACCTATCTCTAGAAGAAAGCTATATGCTGGAACTTATCTTTGATTATTACAATATATCAGTTGGATATGCTTATCCAGGTTATGAAATACTCATGTCTGATCTAAAAACTAAAAGAAAAGCTAAGGTTTCTAAATTATTAAAATCTTTAGTTAAGAAAGGTTACATCTCAATAACTAAGGTTGGAAAGAAAAATACTTATAAACTATTAAAATACTTATTTTTAAATAATCCTCTAGATAGTGATGGAAAGCCACCAATAGATGGTCAAGTACATTTCTCTGAAATAACAGATGAAGAACAGGAAGTAATTGATTTAGGATTCACACAGAAGCAAGCTAAAAGCCTATTACAAGTTGCTAAAGATAAGGTAGATAAAATAGTAAAAGCATTTAATTATGCAACTGAGAAGGGGGCAGATAATCTATATAGTTACACTTTATGGGCAATAAACAACATAAATAAAATTAAAAATACTTTAAAGCCAATAGAAGAAAATGGATGGAATCCAAAAAGCAAGTTTGATAACTTTCCTGGAAGAGAATATGATTGGGATTCATTAGAAAAAAGATTGCTAGGATGGGAAGTTTAGAAAGGATGTGTTAAGTTATGGAAAGAATAGTCGTTGCTTATAGTAGGCATGACAATTTAGGGAATGATTACGAAGATAATTACAAATATGAAGCTCGTAGAATTATTGATGAGGTTGCAGACCATATAAGAGAAAACAAAGATACTTGCATAACAAGTTTATTTGCTGAAATGAAAGAAGTTAAATGGGAAGAATCTGGGGATATTGAGCCAGTATATTCTTTAGCAATAAATGAAAAATATCTTTTGCAGTTTAAGATTAATGAACTTATGAAAATAGGTAATTCAAAAAGAATAGCAAAAAGATTAAATGAGATCATATCTAAAAAAAATAAATACAAGCAGGTAAATTATTATGTTAATGATTAAAGATTATTTAGAGGAAAGTTTAAAAAACTTGCATATAGCAGAAGGATTAAACATTAAGGAGAACCTACTAACTCAGGATAAAGTAAATAAGTTACTTGAAATAGAAAAACAATTAAGAGAATTAATTAATGAAAAATAAAAAGGCAGCAGCATTAAGCTACCACCATATCTCGCAAATATAGTATAGCTTAAAGTTGCTCCTAAAATCAAGGAGTAATTTAATATGAAAATACCACCACACGACCAATTAATACTAGCAGGAGAAGTTTTGGTAAAATGGGGATTTTGGATGATTGTCTATGGAGCTATAACGATGTGTATTGGATTAGCAATTATAGTAATTTTAAATAAGCAAAATATAAAATATTTAAGATAGAAAGGAAAGGGTTTTATGAATAAATTATCAACATTTGATTTAGGAAGTTTCAATATCAAGACAAGCCTAGGAGGAATATATGAAAATAGATTTATCTTAGATAATGAATCAGATAAATTTGGAGCAGAAACTTTAGAATTTGAAGGAAATACTTATTTCTTTAATAGAGGTAATTTTAATAAAGAATTTACTAAAGCAAATAAGGAAATTGAAATACCATTACTTTATGCTATTGGTAAAGATGGATTAGAAGGAAACATAAATAGTATATTACACTTACCTGCCAGTCAATTTGCAATGAGGCAACAAATAATAGATAGGTTACAAGGAAAGACATTTAAATTTAAAGTAAATTGTGTAGATCATGAAATAACATTTGATAAAGTTGGAGTATTAAAAGAAGGATTCGCTGCTTTCTATTCTCTTCCTAAAAGAAATAATGGATTAATAGCTATTATTGATATTGGAGGGCGTACAACAGATGTATTCACTTTTATAAATGGTAAGGAAGAAAAAGAAACATCTATCCCAGTAGGAACTATGAATTATTTTAAGATTATAGCAGATAGGCTTAATGCTCAAGGAGAAAATAGAAAAGTAGAAGATATATTTAAGTTAATAGATAATGGATTAATTGACCTGGAGGATTATAAAGACACGACAGGTAGCATTGGAAGTTTAATAATGAATGAAATAAAAATTGATGTAGAAAATTTAAAAGACTATGAAATAAAATTATGTGGTGGTGGAGCAGAATACTTCATTGAAGTTTTTAAAGATTCATTTAATAAAGTAGAACAATTAAATAATAGTCTATTATCTAATGTTAATGGTAGCCATTTTATAGGTAAAGCTAAGGGATTAGATTAATTTGTTACAACTTGTAACGGTTCGTGCTATATATTTATATATTTCAATTTATACAAGCAGATATGTAGCACGATATAACACTAAGTAGCACAAAAGGGGGTAAATGATTTGAGAATAAATTTGTATCTTAGTGAAACCAATGAAAAAGATGTAATAATAGCTAAATATTTAAAGTTAAAATATAGCCCAAAAGATTATATAAAAGAAATGTTATATGAAGCTGCTATAGGTCAGAGAGTAATGTCACTAGTAAATAAAGAAATATCAATAGATGCTCCAGAAGATGAATATGAAGAAATACAAGGAATTGATGGTATAGATTTATAAATTATGCAATTAGAATCTATATGTTTAAGTTGAGATATACGATTTTTTAGAAGGATTAGATGGCAAATTAATTAACAAAAGAATATGTAAAGTGAGCATATGAAGAAGTCAATGTATTAGATTTCTAGTAGTGTACTAATAGTGCACTATTGTCCATAAGGGCTTTTAGAATAGCCATTTATAAATTTTAAAAGAGAGTAGGAGAGAGGTTAATGAATATTTATTATGTAAAGAATGGGGTTAAAGTAAAAGATAATGAACGAGTAAATAATATAGAAATTAAGGGTAGGAAAAAAGAAGAAGACCTCAGAGTAGAAAGAGTTGTGGCACATGTTACTGGAACAGAAAAAGAACTAATTAAGGAATTAGCAAAAGAGAATGGAATGGATATTAGCAGTTTTATAAGATGCTTATGCCTATATCAGTATAATAAAATGGTAAGGGGAATAGTTAAATGAATAATCTATTTAGAGATTCATTTCTAGGCTTAAATTATGGCTTTTGGTTCTTTGCATTTCCTTTAGCAATTATATGGATAAGCAGCCACTTCTACCTTAAGGGAAAAGACAAAAATACACTTAGAGCTTTAGAAGATTTTGGAATACTAGAAGATTTAGAAGAATCAGAGCTATTTAAAATTGAATTCAAAATAAATAAAGAAGAAAAGTGGAAAATAGGACAAGTAATTAAAAGATCTAAGTATGATACTATAGATGAACTTATTAGAAATTCCTTATATGAAATGATTAAATAATTTTTCAAGATACATGATAAAGGCCAAGATAAAGTTAATTATCATGGCCTTTATTAATCATTATCTTTTATTTTATAATGATCTTTTAAAATTTTTGCTATCATGTTGCTTACAGTTCTATCTTCATATGCTGCTTCCTCTATTAGTTTTTCATAAACTTTTTTAGGAATTATAGTAGTAACTTTAGTATTTTTCTTACTTATCATCCTCCATCACCTGTATATAAGTATACATATGGTATATAATTATTTGTTTAAGGTTCGGAAGGGTTCGGAACCTTTTGGGTATATTTATTTATGCTTATTATTTTTTCTACTCATGATAAAATAATCAAAAACCTTATAAGGGGTAATTTTTAAATATTTTGCTAAACCTAAAATTATATCTAATGTAGGGTTACAAGATTCAGGATGATTTTCAATTTGAGATATATACGTATCACGAATTCTTAATTGAGATGCTAATTCTCTTTGGGTAAATTTCTTCTCTTTTCGCCTTCGCCTTATCATAAAATCACCTCTATGAAAATAATATAGTTATCGCAGAATGATTATAAATGTTATTAATTAAAGGGTTTATTTGTGTAAATAAAAAACATCTAAAAATTTTTAATGACAAAAAAAGAGTGTATTAGTTTTAAATTTTAAAATTATTAAATTATATAATTTCACAACATATTAAAATGACAAAAAATATTAATATAGGTATAATATTTACATTCTTTATTATAACTATTCGCTTACAATAAATGTAATAGTCGAATAAAGTCTAAACTTCACTGTCAGTAAAGTTTATTTATGATACAATCAACTTGTACAGAAAAGAAGAAGTTGATCAACCTCTTTTAAACCAAAGTATAAATGAATGGGAAGAGGGACTATGTATGGAGAGAAATATTTATAAGACTAATAATGAATATATTTTAGATGTTCTTGAAGAGGAAGAGGAACGCCTGTTAGATATATTGGGTTCAATATTAATAGGAGAAGATAAATATTTATTTTATAGATACATTTCTATAAGAGATACAATAGATGACATTAAATCTAATAAGGCAATATAATTTAGCAAAATAAAATAAACTTTAAGCTAAAATATATGATTGATATTTTAGCTTAAAGTTTTTCCTACATTATATATAGGGGGATAAGTGTAACACACATTAACACATTTTTAACACATAAGTTTTATTAAAGCTAAGAATGTGTAGGACAAGCCAAGAAATCGGAGATTAGTAATAATAACGATTAAGAAAACTTAAGAGAAATTTATTTAATATAAAAAAGAATCCAGAAGTCGTGGGTTCGAATCCCACCAAGTGTACCATAAGAATAGTGATGCCAACAATTTAGAGTCTTTCTGAATTGTTGGCATTTTCTATTTATAGAGTATAAAAAACTAGCATTTAAGTTATGATTACATTTTTGCCTAATTTTTCATTATATAGTAATATGTTAGAAGGTAATATATTTAATGGGGGAATAATAATGAAACAATTAAAAAAATTATGTCAATTCTGAATATTTTTTTGTTATTAGATGGAATATATGGGTATGAAAATAAATCTCATCTAGTACAGTAAAAAACTATTTTGAGAAAATTAAGAAGTGATAAAATCATGATTTTGCACAGTTAGTTAGTAAAACTTTAGATAATTTATATGATTGGAATGATAGGAAAGAAAATAAATAACAAGTTCGTTTTCTGAATTGCTTACTGCAAGTTGTGTTGCATATTAAGTCACTATATTTAGAGATTGAAGTCTTAACATTATTAATATAATGTAGAGTTTTCTTAGTTGTTGAAATTTTTGGAAAAGTAATTTGAGAAATACGCAAACTGAGTAATGAAGGTGTATGGAAATAATATATGGTTAACCGATAGAGTAGGTAGTAGGTGGAGAAATGACTAAAAGAGGAGTATTAATATTTATCATTTTAAGTATGATTACATTTGCTTTTTATGCTTATAACATTAACGTAGAGTCAAGGGGATTTATTAATGAGATGATTAATAAAGTAGAGGGAAAAACATTAAATTCAAAATTTCAAACAAAAATTAAATCTGGGAATTTATCAACTGACTATAATATAGATCAAGTGCTTAAGGATATAGATAAATTGCAGTTAAATACTTTAAATGTTCCAGTAGTTATAAATATAGATAGTAGAACTTCTAGTAATATGACAATAGATAAAGGAAGTGAAAAGAGGGCTATTGAATTATTTGAAAAATTAAGATGGAAGAAAATAAATATAATATTAGAACCTTACCCATGGATTGAAAACGGAAGTGTGGGAGAGACAGAATGGAAACCAGATAATATAGATGAATTTTTTAATAACTGGACTAATAATGTTTTGGGAAATTTAATTAAAGATATAGCCATACCGTACCATGTTGACGCATTAAACATAGGGACCAGTTTTGTGTATATGGAATCTAATGAGCGGAAAATGTGTGATATGGTTGATTACGTTAGAGATCGTTACAAAGGTCTATTAACTTATAGAACAAATTTTTGGGTTACAGCGAAAGATTTCTCACCAGAATTTACAGATAAGTATAATGAAAAATTAAATAATAGGATATTTTCAAAGGTAGATTTCATTTCTATAGCAGCTTATTTTGAACTTACTTCTAATGACACTAATACAGTAGAAAATTTAATAAGTTCATTAGAGCGTAGCCAAATATATGATAGAAAACAAAATATAAAACAGGAAGTAAAAAACTTCTATGATAAATGGAATAAGCCAATTTTCTTTGGAGAATTAGGTTTTCCGAGAACTAATAAGGCTTCTGTTCAACCACATAATCCGTTGATTTCTAATATTGTAAATAATAAGGAACAGGCAAATTGCTTTGAAGCATATAGAAGTGTGTTTGAAAATGAATCTTGGAACCTGGGATTCTCTATATTTGCAATAGGTGAAACTAGTGGCGATAAGAAGTATTATCCAAGTGAGGAAAGTGCTGAAATCATAAGAAAATGGTATACAAAAAATGAAAGCTAATAAAGGATATACTTAGAGAAAGATTAGTAAAAGTGTATATGGGTTCTAACTTATAAAGTTTATAGTGTATAAAATTCTTATGCAGAATATGATATTCATAAGATATTTTATGATAAGTATTTTTTTAGAGCCTATATATAACTTTGAGAAAAAATTATAAGGCTTTTAGGGCTTTCTCATGGTAGTGAATGCATTTACATATTTATGTATAAGTAGTAAAATAAAGAATGGTGAGAGAATTAAAGAAATCTAAAGATAATTTCATTGAAAAACGTTTACGGGGAGGTACACATTGTGAGTACAGGAGGAATTAGAAGGCTTTCAAAATCTATCAAATTTGAGTTGTTGATAGAATGGAGCTTTTTTTTTATTTTTATGGGATTTCTGATTATTATAAATAACTATAGTAATTTATTTTTTCATACTGGAATTGAGTTATTTATTAATTTTATTTTTGCATTAGTATTTGTATTTGCTTTTAACACCTACAGAATCAATAAGAACAACTTCTTATTAATATTAGGAATTGGGTACTTTTTTGTAGCAGTACTAGGGATATTTCATATGCTTACTTATACTGGAATGCCTTTTTTAACTAATATAGATGGATTAAAGATAGCAACCCAATTCTGGATTGCTTCAAGATATATGGGTGCTTTTACATGTTTGATTGCAATAATATTCAAAGTGAGCCCACAAAGGAATGTTAATCCTTACGTATTGTTCATTGCTTATTTTTGCATAACAATATTTTTGATATCGTCAATATGTATATTTAAGTTTTTTCCAGATTGTTATGTAGAAAATGTGGGGTTGACCTCCTTCAAAATAGTTAGTGAATATGTATTATGTACTGCATTTTTAATAATTGCTGCTGTATTTTTTATATTCAAAAAAAATATTGATAGATATTTATTTGTATGTTTTGAATGCTTTCTCATATTATCAGGAGTATGTGAAATGTTTTTTGTAAGTTATATATTTCCCTCAGAATTTACTACTATAATAGGACATACTATAATGATTCTTTCTGCATATTTTTTATACAAAGGGGTTGTAGAGACAGGACTTAGAAAGCCTTATAATCTTATGAATAGTGATTTATATATGGCTGATAACAAAGTGAAATTATTTGAAGAAATAATATTTAATAATGAAGAATGTCTTAATATGATAATAAACAACTCAGACAATGCGATATTTGTTATTAGTAATAATAAGTTTATATTTGCGAACAAGAAAATGGCTGAACTTTTGGGAGCGGAAAAGGTTGAAGAAATAATAGGTATAGACATTGAGAAGATAATTACAGATGAAGTTAAAAATGCAGTTTATAGAAGAATAGATAATGCTATATCCAATAAATTAAGTACACCATTTGTTGAAAGTAAGTTATTGAGACTTGATGGTAAACAAGTGGATATTGAAGTTACAAATAGTTTTTGTATGTATAAAGGACAACCTTCGGCTATGGTTATGCTTAGGGATATTACCTCAAGAAAACAAATACAACTTTTGGAAAACAATATTGAGGAAAATAAAAAATTGATAAGTAAAACTACGGAACTAAATAAGATGATGACAGAATTCTTTTCTAATATATCCCATGAGCTTAAAACACCATTGAATGTACTTTTGGGGGCTGTTCAGATCTTATCATTGTCAGGCAATGATGAAAATAAGTTAGAATCAGGTAAATACTTAAAAACAATGAAACAAAATTGTTATAGGCTTGTAAGACTTGTAAATAATCTTATTGACATATCAAAATTTGATTCTGGATACTTTAAAATGAATCTTCAGAACTACAATGTTGTAAGTGTTATTGAAGATATAACATTATCAGTTGCAGATTATGCAAATAATAAAGGGATTGACTTAATATTTGATACAGATGTGGAAGAAAAGGATATGGCAATCGACTTGGATAAAATTGAAAGGATAATGCTAAACCTATTATCTAATGCTATTAAATTTACCGATAGAGGAGGACAGATATTGGTTAATATGTATGATAAAAAAGATAATATTGTAATATCTGTTAAAGACAATGGAGTTGGAATGCCTAAGGATAAACTGAATATGATTTTTGAAAGATTTGGTCAGGTAGATAAAACTCTTGCACGTAATAGTCAAGGTAGTGGTATAGGGCTATCTCTTGTAAAATCAATTGTAGATATGCATAATGGTGATATTAAAGCCTTTAGTGAATTGGGAAAAGGCAGCGAGTTTGTAGTTAAGCTACCTGTTAAATCTGTTGAAGATAAACAATCCTCTGATGGACGTTTATATGAAAGTAAAGTAGAAAAGATAAGCATTGAGTTTTCGGATATATATTATTAAATTTTTAAATATTCATAATGACCTGTGTAGAGTACAACATGTAAGTGGTGATAAATATTAATAATATTGATTTAGTATTATAAAGTAAATGGAGGATATATAATGGAAGTTTTTATTTATAGGACTTATGATGAGTGGTTTGATGATAAACCCACTGAAACATTGGAGGGCGAGGTGAATTCTATATACAATGGAGTTTTGGTTATTGATACATTGGAAGACTTCAAGAAGTATAGGCAAATACTTTCGTTAAGAAATAACTTTGCTATTGTTTATAAACTTTCATATGGTTTTTTATCGTATGCTAAAGAAATCAATATTTATTCAAATTTTAATTCTTGGCAGAACTCTAATCCGGAAATTACTATTATGGGGGAAGTATGTGAAAGTGAATCTACAGATAGTCACTTAGTCTTCATAACTCAAGAGGGATTTAAACAGTGCATATCTTTATATGGAATTTATGCAGTAACATATGAAAGGTAGGATTATATGCATCTACAAGATATAGATTTAAGAAAGGTGTATAGAATATGGAAATCAAACTTAGGACCATTTCAAGGGTTCTTCAGAAGTACACCATTTGTTTCACTTCAAACCTATGATAATTTTATGTTGAAAGAAGAAAATACATGCCAATGTAATAAAAATGTATTGGATATAGTAGTAGAAAATTGTAGTAAGAATAATTTTTTTATAGTTGATTTATCTATTGATGAGATTCTAAATTTAGCATTTATATTAAACAATGAATATTCTATAAAACCAATTCTAAACGTTAATTTATTATTTCATCCGTTTGGAATAATAGGAACAAAAGAGAATATTAATAAATTGATAAATAATGGTTTGAATTTAAAGGAAGTAAGCACTGAAAAGTTTGTTATGCTGATACCGTATGATAGATATAATGATGATTTTAAGATTGATGATTTAAAAGATAAATTGAATAATCAATATGGAATAAATGATGATGATCTTCCAAATACGGATATGCTAAAAATTCTTGGCTACACTAAAATAACTATTTTGACTATGAATAAGATTAAAGATGACTTACAGGATTATATAAATTTTATAAATGAGGATATAGAAGTAGAAGTGATAAAGGTGAGGGTATAATGAAAGATTTCAAGCAGATAGTAAAGAAAAATAAGAGGAAAGCATTATCCATTGCGGTAGCTGCTGCATTTTTTGTAAGTGGACCGCTTGGATTTACAGGCTGTTACAACCCTCAAAAAGAAGATGATGAAGACCAAGATGGAAATGGTTCTAGTTATAGTGGCGGTGGGCACGTTGGAGGTTGGAACAGTTTTAGTGGTGGTTCATCTATAAATAGTGACTCTTCTAGCAAGAGCAAAGCTAGCATATCAGATTCGTCAGGTGGTAAATCAGCAGGATACTCTGGATCAAAGGGAGGAAGTTCATCAAGTTAGCATAAGCGATAAGACAATTAAAATTTTAAGTATCTTTATGTATGTAAAGAAATTATTTAGGATGTGGATTACTCTATGGAAAAACAGATTAATTATACTGAAGATGTTTTATTTAATAACTATATGGTGAGTTCTTTAGGCGAAGAGTATGTTCACTCGCAAATACCGTTTTATTTTGATAAATCAACTTATGAAAAAATGGTGTTTTATAGTGAAGAAATAAATAGAATTTCATTAAATATACTTAAGAACATTAAGGAAGGACATAGTGAGTTATTGAATTATTTTGATGATTTCATGTTTAAAGAAAAAATATTTAACTTGAAATGTCCAATGTCTCCAATGTTTTGGGCCAGATATGACACTTTTAGGGATGTTGATGGGGATATTTATTTTGCTGAATTTAATTATGATAAACCTTGCGGTCAAAAAGAAATTCATTTATCAGGTAAATGTAGTTTTGATGGGAATATAAATGTTAGTTTTATAAATAATGTGATTAAAGAATTACTAAAAATATGTAAAGAACATGCAATGGAGAAAGAAAAAATAGATGTAGGATTTTTGATGGATCCGTGTCATTATGAAGAATTACACCACAGTTATTATTTTAAACATATTCTAAAAGATACTAATATTAACATAGTACAAGTTGGACCTGATAATTTATCTGTAAAAGATGGACATGTTTATGCATATTCTAATTTTAAGCTTAAAATAATTTTAAGATTGTTTCCTACAGAATTTTTTTATGAAATTTCTAATATAAATGAAATATTGAATTGTGTTAATTGTGGAAATCTATTGTTAATTAACGATCCTAGAGTAATTGCTATTCAGGCGAAGGGTTTCTTTGCTTATTTATGGAATCTAGTTAAATCTGATTCAAAGATTCTTTCAATTAGTGATAAAGAAATAATTAAAAAGTGTATTCCGTATACAGAAATACTAAATCATGATGATATACAAGATGTAATAAGTAATAAGGACAGCTATGTTGTTAAATCGTCATTAGGTCGATATAGTGAGGAAGTTTATATAGGTAAGCTCTATACACAAGAGATGTGGGAAAAGAAAATTAAAATTGTATCTGAAAGCAATAAAATACATGTAAAACAGAAGTTAATAAATATTAGACAAGAATATACTTATGCGCCTGGGAATAATAATATGAATATTCCAGTTTTGGCCTTTGGAAACTTTGGTATTTATATAATGGATTATAAAGTAGAGGGATTTTTGGTTAGATGGAGTAGAGATCTTTTAACAAATGATGATTATACGTGGATGTGCCCAATCGGAGTTGAAGATTTTCCGGTTTATATAAATGAATTTAATCCTAAAAATAGAAAAGAAATTTGGAATGAGATAATAGATGAAAGTGTATTTAAATATAATTTCACAGGAGCTTACACAAATATTTATGAATATATATCATTGAACTCACTAATTTTAAAAGAATGTACCTATAAAGAAATGCTTTCAGCAAGTAGTAAGTTTTGTGAGATTTTAAAAAAAATATATCCATATATACAAAAGGAAATGGAGCTTTTCGGTCCTATACTAGGTATACCAGAAGAACTCTATAAATTAGTTTCAAACTCATGTACTATATCACTTTGTGCATTAGGAAGGATTGATTTTGCTATTGATAATGATGGGGATTTAAAAATTTTAGAATTTAATTCTGAGACACCTGCAGGTTTAGTTGAGGCAATTGGATTAAATTCTATAATTAAAGAAAAACTTAATATCCAATATCAAAACCCTAATGTAAATCTCAAGGAGCATATAAAAAAATCATTTTTTAATATATTAGAAGAACTTAAGAAAATAAAAAAAGTTAAAAATATTGCTGTTGTAACTTCTTGGTATTATGAGGATATATATACAAGCAATTTAATAGCTGAAATATTAAAGGAATTGAATGAGTATAGTGTGATTTTTGGAAATATATATGATTTGAAAGTAAATAATAATAAAATTTATCTCTATGGGAATGAAATTGATGCCATTTATAGGCATTATCCATTGGATTGGTTTTCTTATGAAGATGAAATGAAAAAATTAATTGAGCCTTTAAGTTCAGGACAGTATTTGATAAATCCTGGACATACACTTATAACTCAATCAAAGGCTTTATTTGCAGTTATTTATGAGCTTGTTAGAAAAAAATTCTTTTCACGTGATGATGAGGAATTTGTTTTGAAATATATACCATATACATGTTTAGAGCCTGATAATGTTCTTTCTTTTGATTATGTAACCAAGCCATATCTTTCAAGGGAAGGAGCAGGTGTTATGTTAAGTTATGATGAAATGAGTAAAGAATTAGATGATATAGTGTTTCAAGATAGAATAAATATTAAACCGTTATATTCAAATATTTATTCAACAATGAAAGAGGAAAGCAAATACTTGTTTCCTGTAATAGGTACATATATAACAGGTGATATACCATCAGGAGTATTTACTAGAATGGGAGATTTTATAACTGATAAAAATGCAATGTGTGTCGCTACATACATTGATTAATAAAATAAACTTTAATTTTGATTGGTGCAATATCAAATATATACAATAATTAAAGAATATGAGATAAGTCTAATTATTTAAATAGTAATAAGGAGGAGAGATTTATGACTAGTATTGTAAACAATGTTGTAGTTAGCATTATTTTTGGATTGATAGGTATTATATTGCTGATTTTCGGATACTGCTTTTTTGATAAAGTATTAACTAAAATTGATTTTAATCAAGAATTAAAAGAGAAAAATGTTGCAGTTGCTATAGTTATAGCTGGTTTTATGATTTCTATAGGAATTATAATTTCAGGAGTCGTATCTTAAAAATAGTATATTTACGAAGAGTAATAATTCAAAAACCATCTTGAAATAAATGGATATTTCAAGATGGTTTTTTTTGTTTATTTTAAAAACATGAATTATTTATAGAAATAAATTAAATAATAGTATTAGGCTAACTTTAGGTGAAACGATTGGAATCGTTATTAAATAGATAATTACAATTAAAATACTAAGGAGGAGAGAGACTTATGAGAAAAATTACACTTAAGAAAATTACATCAATAATATTAGTATTATTTTTAAGTATATCAACTTCATTAAATAATACTCCGTATAGTTCGGAATTTAATATAATAAGTGTTCTAAACAGTAATAGTATAGAATCATATAGTGATGCTAGAATAGAGGATGATTTTTATAATGCAGTAAATAAGGAATGGTTATCAAAGGTAAAGCTTGAGGATGGATACATTTCCTATGGAACATTTGAGGAAGTATGTGGGAGAGTTAATGGAGATATTCTTAATATAATATCAGATATACAAAAAAATAAAGACAGTTATGATAAGAATAGCGATGAGTTAAAAGTTTTAAACTTATATAACAACTATCTAGATATGAAAAAAAGAGATGAATTAGGGACAAAACCCTTAGAGAAATATATGAATCAAATAAATGAAATTAAGGATACGAATGATCTTAAATCCATATTGAAGGATGATGAATTCTCATATTTTCAACCTCTAATAAACTTAGGTGTCGGTCCAGACTATAAGAATAGTAACATTAATGCTTTGTATGTTTCTAGAAGTAATCTTGGATTAGGAAATTCGTTTTACTATAAGGATACTAGTGATAAGAGTCAAAAAATAAAACAGATATATATAGATTATATAGCTAAACTACATATGCTATATGGAGAAAATGAAGATGTAGCAAAGAAAAATGCAGAAACTTTTTTTAATATTGAGAATGAACTTGCTAAAAAGATACCTTCTTATGAAGAGGAAGCTAAAGATGAAAACCGAATACAAAATTCTTATAATTTATATACAGTAAAAGAATTAAATAAGTTAATACCCAATGCAGATATACCTGGATTATTAAATAAATTAAATATTAATAATCCAAAGAAAATAATAGTGGAAAACCCAGAAGAATTAAAATTAGTAAATTCACTTATTAGCGAAGATAATCTGAAAGATATAAAAACTTATTTTAAAACAAATGTATTAATAAACACAGATAATTACTTAACATCGAAACATAGAGAGGCATGTAATGAACTAAGAAAAGTGCTTTATGGAGTAGAGTGCTCCGAATTAGATGAAGGTTCAGGGGTGAAGTTTGTTAGTGGACAATTGAATGAGATTATAAGCAAGCTGTATGTAAATAAACATTTTGATGAGGAATCGAAGAATGATGTGGAAAAGATGTCAAAAGAGATAATTGAAAATTTTGAAGATAGATTACAGAGCAATACTTGGATGAGTAAATCAACTAAAGAGAAGGCACTCAGAAAATTGGAAAATGTCAATGTTAAAGTGGGTTATCCTGAAAAGTGGAATGACTATAGCGATGTAGTAATAAATTCTTATTGCGAAGGGGGATCATTAGTTGATAACTTAATAAGTATATATACATCTCAAAGTAAAAAACAGTTTTCTAAGTTAAATCGTGAAGTTGATAAAAATGAATGGAACATGGGACCTTGTACTGTAAATGCCTACTATAATGCTTTAAATAATGAAATTGTATTTCCAGCAGGAATATTACAAGCGCCATTTTATGATAAAAATGCAAAAAAAGAAAAAAACCTTGGCGGAATTGGAGTTGTTATTGGGCACGAACTTACCCATGCATTCGATAATACAGGCGCTCAATTTGATGAAACTGGTAAATTAAAAAATTGGTGGAATCAAAATGATTATAAGGAATTTACAAACAGGAGTAAGAAAGTAGTAGATTATTATTCTAATATAAAGACGGGTAATGAAAAAAATGTAAATGGAATTTTAACCGTAGGAGAAAACATAAGTGATTTAGGCGGGATGGCTTGTGTTTTAGATATTGCAAAAAAAATGGAAGATCCTAACCTAAAGGATTTATTTGAAAACTACGCAACAGTATGGAGAGAAATATCAACGAATGAATTAAAAGAGTATTTATTAAACAACGATCCACATGCGCCTAAAAAGGTCAGGGTAAATGCAGTTTTATCTCAATTTGAGGATTTTTATAAAACTTATAATATAAAAGAAGGAGATAAAATGTATGTAAAACCAGAAGATAGAGTTG
>NZ_CP144906.1:737500-917500 GCF_036699995.1 Clostridium beijerinckii
AATAATCTAATAATTAGCAAAAAAATAAATACAAGGCTATATATGTGTGGAGACTTTAAAAATGAGGCAAAAGTAAATGAGGGGTTAATGGCACCTAGGGTTGGTATCGCAGCTTGTCATGAAGCGAATATGGCTCTTAGATTAATATTAGGGGAAGAGGTATAAACTAAAGATGTCTGTAATTGGAATAACAAATAGAAAACTTTGTAGTGACTTTTTTTATCAAATAAAGAAAATATCAGAATCTAATCTAGATTTCTTAATTATACGAGAAAAAGATTTAAGCAGTGAAGAGCTAATAATATTAGTTTTGAAAGTAAAAGAGGAACTGAAAAATACAAATATCAGAATAATACTAAATTCCAATATAGATATTGCTAGAAAGTCCAATGTTGATGGAATTCAGTTATCATTTAATGATTTTATAAATATTAGTAACAAGTTATGCACAGGAAGAGCAATAAATTCTAAAGAAATAGTGGATAATTTTCGATTTAGTGGGAATAAATATAAAATATATAAGATGATAGGCGTTTCAATACATAGTTGCGAAGAAGGTATACAGGCGGCTAAATTAGGAGCAGACTATGTTATTTATGGCCATGTGTTTGAAACTGATTGCAAAAAAGGGCTCCCTCCTAGAGGGATTAAGGAAATAGAGGCTCTTTCCAAGAAGATTAACATTCCCATCATCGGAATAGGCGGAATAAATCAAGATAATTATAAGAAAGTATTGGATGCTGGAGCAAGTGGAATTGCTATAATGTCTAGTTTAATGAAAGACAAAAATCCTGAAGAATTAGTGAAATCTCTTTCTAAATAAACATTACTTTGATATATAAAAATCAAAGTACAAATACGAATAATTAAAATCAGCTAATATTAAAACCTAAAAACACTTGTAAATCTTAAGTGTTCATTATAAACTCTTTAAAGAAAGATATATTAAAGAATAATTAGTATCTATGACCTGGATGCTATTAAGATAATAAGGAGAAATGAAATAATGAGTACAATTGCAGGAAAAGGTTGTCCAAGAATTATACCAGATGGAGAAAAAAAGCCACTAGAAGAGATTGAAAAAGCTATAATTAAAAGCTATAGAAAGCATATTTGGTCAAAATTTGTTAAGGCAATTAAAGAATATAATTTAATTCAAGAAGGAGATAAAATTGCTGTTGGAATTTCTGGAGGAAAAGATAGTATACTTATGGCAAAATTATTTCAGGAGTTGCAAAGACATGGTCAAGTTAAATTTGAATTAGTATTTTTAGCTATGGATCCAGGGTATCATCCAGATATAAAAAATTTACTAATAGAAAATTGTGACCATCTAAATATTCCGATTCATATGTATGAGTCAGGCATTTTTGATGTTGTTGATAAAATGGCTAAGGATTACCCATGTTACTTATGCGCAAGAATGAGAAGAGGCTCTCTTTATGCAAAAGCAAAAGAATTTGGATGTAATAAACTTGCATTAGGACATCATTATAATGATGTAATTGAAACAACTATGCTAAACATTTTATATGGTGGTAATTTTAAGACAATGTTGCCTAAATTAAAAGCCAAAAACTTTGAAGGTTTAGAATTAATTAGGCCTATGTATTTTATAGAGGAAGAGTATATAAAAAGATTTATAAATTATAGTGGTATATGGCCATTGAATTGCGCTTGCATGGTTGCAGCTGAAAGAATAGGTAATAAGAGATATGAAATAAAAGATCTTATTAAAGAATTAAAGAAGAATTTTAGTGGAGTTGAAAAGTCTATATTTAAAGCAGCTGAAAATGTTAGTATGGATTCAATATTAGGTTGGCAAAAAGGTGAAGAAAAGCATTCTTTTCTAGATTATTACGATGAAGAGTAGACTTAAGTAACTAAAAGTATTTATTAATTTGAAAATGTATGTTATGCTATAATTAACCATATACCAATAGATGAAAAGGAAGAGTAGAGATGGAAAATAATCCTATGGGGATCAGTGATCCAAACATATTGTTAAGTGTAATAAACATGAAATTAAGAGATCAATATGGGTCATTAGATATTCTTTGTGATGATTTAGAATTATCTAAAGACGATATAATAAATATATTAATAAATATCGGATATAAATACGATGAAGAAGAAAATCAATTTAAGAATTAGAGTCTTAATAAATAATTATTCATAAAGTTAGGAAGGTGATGTTATATGAATTTAAAAAAGACAGGCAAATTAATTACTGTTATAGCAGCAACAGCAGCTTTAATAGCATCATTAGCAAATGATAAGAAATCTAAAGATTCTAACAAACAGGAATAGTATAAATTAGAGAATTATGTGAAGGATTGTATATATATGATTAGGGAGGAACTTCAATTAAATCATGAGGAAATATTTGATTCTATAGCAATTTTGGGCGTTAATATAATTTGGAATCAATCAGAGCTTAAATTAATAATTGATGATACAATGAAAAGTTTTTTTGAAGAGTATGATACTAAGAATGAAACTTTAGATCAATTTATAAATTTTGTTGTTGAAGAAGATAAACAAAATGTTTTAAGCTTTTTCTCTCAAGATTTAAAGAGACACTATATAAATAGAGAACAAATGCAGCTACAATATAAGATGGAAAGTCCTAGGGGGAACATTGTTGAGTTTATTCTTGTCGGGAAGTCAATTAAAAGTAATGAACAGTATTATTTTACTGGAACTAGTTATTGTTTTAAAGACTTAGAGAATGAATATGGTGACATAGATTCTTTGATGAAAAATTGGAAAGAATCTATGATAAATAAAACAATAGATTCAATAATTCATAGTGATAGAATTACAGGGCTACCTAATAAATATTTTTTCAAGAACACGGTAGCCAAAATGTTGAAAAATGTTGTTAATAATAATACTAGAGCCGCGATGCTGATAATAGATTTAGATAATTTTAAATATGTAAACGACTCCTACGGGCATGATTTTGGAGATTTAGTGTTAAAAGAAGTGGGCTATAATATAGTCGAATCTGTTACAGAAGATATATTAGTATCAAGATATAGCGGAAATACTTTTCTGCTATTTAAGCCAAATATAATTGATATACAAGAAATTATAACTTTGGGTAATGCTATAGCAAAGTCTTTTGAAAAACCTAATATAGTGAATGGAAGAAAAATATACTTAACAGCAAGTATTGGTGTTTCTCTATCTCCAGATCACGGAATAGATTATAATACATTACTTAAAAATGCAGATGCAGCAATGTATGAAGCAAAGAAAAATGGTAAAAACGAGTGTGATTTTTTTGATGATAGCCTTTCTGATGAGCTAAACAGAGTTTATAGTTTGCAGAAAGGGTTGAGAACTGCACTACATAATAATGAATTATATGTGATGTTTCAACCTAAAGTATCGCTTGATGATTCTTTGGTAAACGGATTTGAAGCTTTAGCAAGATGGGAAAGTCGTGAATTTGGAATGGTAAGCCCGGCGGAGTTTATTCCGATCGCAGAAAGTTCAAAAATGATAATTCCAATTGGAAGTTTTGTTTTGGAAGAAGTATTTAAAAAGACGAAATGTCTTTTAAACGAAGGAAATGATAATTTTAAGATAGCAGTTAATTTATCTGAAATGCAGCTCAGAGAAGACGTTGTTTTATCAGACTTTAAGAAACTAATAAAAAAATATAAAATTCATCCCAAGTATATAGAAGTAGAAATAACAGAAAGTATGCTAATGAAGTCATTTGATAGAAATGTGAAGATCCTTCAGGAGATAAAAAAATTAGGAGTAAGCATTGCTTTAGATGATTTTGGGACGGGATACTCTTCGCTTAACTATTTAACAAAATTACCTATAGATGTGTTAAAGATAGATAGGAGTTTTGTAATTGATTTGATGAACAATCCTAAGAGTAAATGCATTGTAGAAAATATAATAAATTTATCACATCAATTAGGGATAGAAGTAGTGGCAGAAGGGGTTGAAGAAAAATCGCAAGTTGAATATTTAAGAACAATATTATGTGATGTTGTTCAAGGATACTATTTCAGTAAACCTAGAATGTTTGACGCAATTAAGAACATAATCGGTAAGGAAATTTTATAAAAGTGTTGACAAACACTATCTGAGGATATAATATAAGATTATAAAATAAATCCTATGAAGAGGGATAGTAATCATATAACAATGTTAAAGAGAGCTGAAGGTGGTGAGATTTCAGTACGGTAGTTAATGATGAATGGGCCTTTGAGGAGCGAGATGAAATCTTTTGAGAGTAGTTTAGCCGTAAGTCGCACGTTATAGCGAATAAGATATGTTTGTATCTGAAATGAGAGGCATTTTATGCAATCTAGGTGGCAACGCGGATAATATCCGTCCTATTAATTATAGGACGGTTTTTTTTATATTCTTTTTTAGTAGTTGTTAACCAAAAGACTCTACATTTGGAAGAATAACAAAGTAATATATTTAAATATTGGGGCGTGATAAGTATGTTGTGAAAGAAAGTGGTTTCAACTTAAAAATAAAATAAGCAAAGATTAACAAGGGGGATTTTCATTATGAATACAAAGAAAATGGCAACAAATGCAATTTTAATAGCAATAGGAGCAATATTACACCAGGTTACACCACCTTTCGGTATGCAGGCAGATTTCTCATTGGCAATGTTATTTATAATAATAGTATTTAATAAAGATTATAAAACAACATTAATATGTGGGATTATTATGGGAGTATTTGCAGCACTAACAACTAAAACACCAGGAGGACAATTACCAAATATTATAGATAAGTTTATAACTTGTAACGTAATGTACTTGATATTAATGCCTTTAAGAAATAAAGTTAATAGGTTAGTACAAATATCAATATTATTACCTTTAGGAACTTTAGTGAGCGGAACAGCATTTTTAACTTTACTAGCTACAATAGTAGGATTACCTGGAGGATTATCGTTTAATGTACTTTTCATATCAGTAGTTGTTCCAACAATAATAGTAAATACAATATCAGGAATTGTAATGTTTAAGATTGTTGAAAAGATTACATCAGTAAATGGAAGTTATGCTGTAGAATAGATATTTTGTATAAAATAAAGAAGCTATTTCAAAAATATTAATTTTGAGATAGCTTCTTTATTCTATTAGTTATTATTTTTTCATGAAATGATATTCTTCAGGAGTATTTTCATCTATTACTTTAAATTCATAGCCATTATCTTTATAATATTTAATTATACTAGGTAGAGCTTTGGTTGAATTTTTACTCATATATGCACAATGCATCAAGAGTACTACACGTTCTTTGTCACTTTTGGAATTTTTAATAAATGTACTTGGACTAGCATTAGGATGAGCACCATCACCACTATCTGTATTCCAATCGTAAATTTTTAGGTTATTTTGATGAAGTAAATCAACCATAGATTGTGAAATTTTATAGCAGTTATTATTACAACCGAAAGGGAATCTTAGTATAGTTGGCTTAATGCCGACTATAGAATTAACCATTTGTTGGGTATCCAACATTTCTTTTAGAAATTCTTCATTAGAGTTATAAAGATTGTTTCGATTATGACTCATACTATGAAGACCGAGCGCATGCCCTTCATCATACATTCTTTTAATTAAATCCTCTTGTCCTTTGATTTGACTTCCTATTAAGAAAAAGGTTGCAGGAACAGATTCTTGTTTTAATATGTCCAACACATTAGTGGTTACCTTTCCGGCTGGGCCATCATCGAAAGTTAGATATATTATTTTTTTTTCATCAGCAAGAACCTTATGCATAAGAAGATTTTGATAATTAATTATAGTTATTATAATCAAAACAAAAGGAATGTATTTCTTTAGCGATTTTAGATTCATATTATCACCTTCCTAAATGTTTTTACAAAAAGTATTATGTCCTAAAATTAAATTTATATTATAAGCCTTTATATACTTTCGGTTAAAATATAATTAAGAAGATATAATTATAAAAATATAAATTTATGTAAAAAAGTAGATAATTAATTGAATTAGATATAATAGTGTTCAGGACTATGCTAAAATATGGTATAATTTTATATAGATTGGTAAACTTCAAGTTAGTGAAGAAAAGGGATGAATTAGAATTGAGAAATGTAAATAATAAATATCTAATAGAGCATGAGATAGTTATTGAAGAGAATTTTTCAAATTATATTGTTACAGACATAGAGAGAGACGCAAGATATGTTCTATGTATTTTGAAAAATGGTTTTACATATGAGAAAACAAGAGAATATTTATTGAGTAAATTTAAGACTATTAAAAATCTTAATTTTGAGAACGTTACTAACATTATAAATATTGAAATAATTTATAGTATTAATGGGATAAAACTTGATACTCCTCAATATGGGTATTTAATGGAGTATGTAGAGGCTAAACTAGATACACAAGATTATTTTAATAAATGTGACTTTCATAAGAAATTAGATACATTTATGGAGATTTGTGCTGCTATCAATACGCTAAACATGCAGGGGTATATATTTGATGATATTAGTATGAAGGATGTAATATTAATTCCTGATTCCAACAATAATGTGAAAGTAAAAATGAAAGATTTGTTAGCAAATGAATTAAGAAAGTTTAATTTAATAAATTCATTACCTTACCAATATAACATCGAAACAAGAGAAGATATAAATTCAAATAAAGATAATGTTGTGCAAGTTGTAGAGCTGTGCAGACAAATATTCACAGAATCAGAACTTGAAACAGGATTTAAAGGATTAGAAGATATAAAAAATATATATAATCGTGTGAATACTATAAATAAATCGTTTAAACTTAAATATTTTATGCAAAATATAAACAAAAAAATGAAGAAGAACTACAGATTGTTTATTAGTGAGGCTTTAAATAAGATTAAAACGGATTTAGATATAATAGGAATGACAGAAGAAATAAAAATAGTGGAAAAAAATTTTCAGAGGATATTGGAAAACAAGCAGAGAAATAAGTTTATAAATTTCAATGGTGAGGATGGAAGCGGAAAAACCAGACTTTTAGAAGAAATTAAATATAGATTTGAAAATAAATACTTCAAAGACATTATATATATTGATGATTTTAATAATAAAAATGCGAGTGACGAAGAGAAATACAATACAATACTAAATTACATTTTAAATAAAATAGATAAGAATTTGAGAGATAAGTATGAAATTTATATAAAAAAATTTATTTCTATATTACTTGAAAAAAATTCTACAAATAGTGAAAATAATAAACAAAAGCTTCAATTGATTAATAGAATGGGGAAGTTCATAAGTGAGTATACAATGACTAAGCCATTTATAATGATAATAGATGATTTAGATAAGAAAAATGAAGTTTTCAAACTGTTTATTAAATATATAATCTTTTTAAGAAATAACTTAGAAAATGTTATGATAATATTTTCTATGAATGAAAGCAGTATTGATGAAAGTTTCATGAAGTTCATAAATGAACTAAAACAAGTAGAGAAGTACGAAGAATATAAAATAAATTACTTTAATCAATATAATACTACTAAGATGATTAGAGGTATGCTTAATACAGGTACTGATGTAAATAAGTTAGCGGTAAAAATATATTCAGAAACGCTAGGGAATCCACAGTATATAAGTGGAGTTATAAATGAATTATACGGTAATGGAACCTTATATTTTGATAGCAATAATGGAGAATGGAAGACTAACATTAAGGTTCAAGATATACTTATACCCAAATCTCTAGAAAGAAGATTAGAGGCAAGTATTTTTTCATTAGACGAAGAAGAAATTAATATTTTAAAGGAGTTAGCTATATTTAAAACTCCTTTATCAGAAAAAATAATTTTAGAATATGTAATAATGGATTCGGGTAATGTAGAAATTTATGAGAATTTAAAATTAAAAGGCCTTTTGACTGATAAAATAAGTGATCAAGGTATACTTATAGGTTTTAGGAATAATTTATTAAGAAATATATTGTATTTAAAGTTAAGTGAAGAAGAAAGAAGTAAACTACACTCTAAGGCATCTATTTTTATGGAGAAGGTTTTACTTGAGACGGATTATTATATAGAAGAGTTATTACTACATTTAGAGAAAAGTAATAGTTACGAAAAAGCATATTTTTATACATTAAAATACGCAGAAGCTCAGGATCTGTTAGGAGATATATCGAAGTCAATATCATATTATAAGAAAGTATTAACATATCCTAGTGATTCAAGTGGAAGTGAAGTGGCAATTAAGATTGCAAAGCTTTATGAAAAAAAATCTAACCATGAAAAAAGTTTTGAATATTTTGAAAAGGCAAATCAAATAGCAATACAGAATGACGAAATTGAAATTGAAATATATACACTGCTTGAAATGATAATAATAAAAATTAATAGTATTACAGATATAGATACAGGAATAGATTATTCTTTAAATTGTGTACGAAGATTGCTAGATAAAGAACACTATCCTAAGGGAGAGGTTTATTATTACTATGCACTTTCATTAAAATATAGATTAGAATATAACAATAAATTAACGTTGCTTAATGCACAAAAAGCAATAATTATATGTGAAGAAAATAAGATAAAAGAGGATGTATATGGCTGGTCAGTAAGCATCCTTATTAGCATATATATAAAGAAGGGGAATTATAAAGAGGCTAAAAATTTATGTTTATATGCAAGGGGTATATTTATTAATAACAATAATATTAATGGTCAACTATATATCAAACTATTAGATGCATCTATATCTAAGGAAGAAGGAAAAGATAACAAGGAAATTTTAGAGCAATATTTAGAAATAGCTAGAGAAGGGAATAAACAGAAAGTATACAAGAGGGAAATATTAAGTCTGATTTGCATAGCAGATATTTATAGTCAGGAAAAAAGATATTCAGAAGCAGAGAAATATCTATTAAGAGCGCTAGAAAGAGAAAGAGAAGAGGGGATAGACTCTTATTCATTTAATATTTGCAATGAACTTTGTTTGTTATATATAAAATCAGGAAGGATAAGTCTGGTAGTAAAGTATCATAATTTAATAATGCAAATGCAAAAAGGATTAAAACTATTGGAAGATAGAATTATAAATACAAACTATACATATGCTTTATATAATCTGATGATTTGTAATTATGATTTAGCATATGACCACTTGAAAAAAATATATGCTCTAATATTTAATAGCAATAGTTCTAAGTATAAAATAGTTGTTTGTAATTACTTTGAGCTTATTTTATATAAATGCAAAAATGAGAGTGATATAAGAAATGTATACAATAGGTTAGAGAAAAAAATTAATCTATTACAGGATGTAGATACATGTCTTGAAATAAGAATAAGCGCTATTAGAAGAATTTTAACACTTGGATATAAGGTGTTGGCTAAAGAATTATTCCTTGATCTCAAGGGATATCCTAAAAATTACAATGTTGAAGGAATTTATGTATATCTAGAACTTAATTTTAGAAATAGAAATCAATATAATTTTCTGATAAATAAGGCGCTAAGAGTATGCTCCTTTGTGGATAATCAGGAAATTAAAGCTGATATATATTCTGCGATTGGTGAGAAGTATAATGAACTTGAATGTAATGCATTGGCATTGAATTATTATTATGAATCTATAGCTTTATATATAGATACAATAAATTTATTACCACAAAATGATAAGTTATCATATGCAAATAATAGCAGGTTTTTAGAAACCCGTAAGTTATTTGTAAAATGCTTAAATGAAGATTTGGGTATAAATATGAGTTTTAAATCAACACAATTTATACAAACAATTGAGGATTTAGAGCAAATATTAAAAGAGCTAGATTTAATGAATATACTAGATAATGAAGATACATTCAAATTGGTTCAACATTTATATGAAAAATGCTATTACAATGATTTTAGAGATATATATAAAGTATTTGAGAAGTTTTCTAATAATACTATTGATGATATAAAAAATGTGATGAAGTATATGGCTAGATTAATTTTGGCAGATAAGGCCATGATTGTTACAGAGAACGAGCAGGGAGAAAATGATGTTATATGCACATATAGAATTAGCGATAAAAATGAAATAAATAGATACCTCTCACTAAAAGTTGATTCAGATGAAGATACATTCGCAATTTGCAGTAATGACCCTAGATTCTATCAGCTAGATGATAAAGTACTAAAAGATGGAATAAGATCTTGTATGTATATGAAAATAATAAATAGAGAAAAACACATAAATAGTAGTGCAGGAATTAATGCAAGATTAATTTTTATTACTAATAACGCATTAAATTATATAAATAATGAATCAAAGAAAACAATAGAGAAATTTAAACCTTTCTTAACCTTTTTATTAGAAAAGTATAATCTTACAATAAGCTCTACACTAGACAAGCTAACAGGTGTTTATAATAGAAAATATTTTGAAGAAGCGTTACTTTTTTTATTAGATTCTGCGAAGGCAAGGGGAAGTGAATTTGCTGTAATAATGTTTGATATCGACGATTTTAAAGGAGTAAATGACAAGTATGGACATCAAACTGGAGATGAAGTCTTAGTTAAGGTTGCAAATGAAGTTAAAAAGTGCATGAGCAAAGGTGATATTATTGGAAGATATGGAGGAGAGGAATTTATAATTCTCTTGCCTAATGTTAATTGTGAAGCGGCTATAAATTCAGGGGAGAGAATAAGAAAAAATATAGAGGAAGCAAGGATTCTAGGAGATAAAAGAAAAGTTACCGTAAGCATAGGAATAGCAATGAGTTCTTATGAATCTCTTAACAATGAAGAAATTATAAGGAGAGCTGACCAGGCTCTATATAAGGCTAAACGTGATGGTAAGAATAGATGCATCGTTTGGGAAAATGAGTGTGGAACAAGTGGAAATACAAATGACGAATTAACTGGAGTATTATCAGGAAATGCGGCTAAAGATTATAACTTTATGTTAATGCTCAAAGAGATAGCTGGTATTACCAAACGTAGATGTAGTAAGGAAGAAAAGCTTTATAATCTTATTTTAAAGATTATGCAGACGATTGAGTGCGATGTAGCTACAATTTTTATTGTAAAAGAGAAAAAAGTAGTAAATACGTATAGTAAGAGAAGAAATAAGGATAATTGGAATTTAGATGATAAGTTTAATTTTAAATTAGTAAATAAAGTCATTGAAGAAGAAAAAGGTTTATATTTAGTAGATTGGGAAAGCATGGACAGTCACAATAGTTATGGGCTTCCAGATTGGAAATCAGTCTGTATAGCTCCAATAATTTGTAACGGAGAATTATTGGCAGTCGTATACCTTTCAATTTCAGTAAATGAGAAAGAATTTATTTGCAATGACTATAATGTGCTGAATTTCTTAATAGAAATAGGAAGTTCCATTTTTCTTGGTTAAATTAACAATACATTTTAGAATGTTTTCAATTCATAATCACATAAAAGCTTTTTTATCATATTATATAAAGAGAACCAATTTTTAAGAGGAGCTTTTTATGAGTGATACTGTTCCTAGAAATTATGAAAAAGAAAATATTAATGATATAGTATCTGTAGAAAATAATACCAATTATACATTTGAAATATCCGATGATAATAAGGAGAAAAGAGATAATAAAGAGTTCATATTAAATAAGAAAGCTGCAAGTCCCCAAAAAGTAGACGAAAAAGATTGCAATGGAGGGGAAATTATTGTTACATCAATTTTGGAATGTGAAGAACACGAATATTTAAAAGGTGTAAAAATTAATTTATATAAAATAAATGGATTATCTCCTGTTCTTGTTAAATCGAAAGTTACCGATGAGGAAGGAAAAGTTATTTTTTCTGGAGTTGAGGAAGGCTGTTATAGGATAATTGAGATTATTGATAAAAGATACTTTGAAAAACCTAAGTATATAAATTGGAACGAAATAATAATAGATAATACTAATAAGAAACAAAAAATAGTAGTAGTTAATAAATTTAAAAAACTTATGGCACAAAACAAATATAAGAATTAAATAAGGAATGAAGGTTATATTTAAGAAATAAATTAATTTATTCGTAAATATAACCTTTTGCATATGTTTAATTAAGTAATAAAAATTATATGATACTCTAATTTGAAGAAAAGAAGTGGATTTTTGTATTCGAAAATTATATAATCATAATATTATATAATCTTTAAGTAGGTGTTAAAATGGATAACTATATTTTAAAAATAAAAAAAATTGATGACAAAGCTGTAATGCCTAATTACGCTCATGAAGGTGATGCTGGATTAGATCTATACGCAGTAAAAGAATTAACTTTAAAGCCAGGAGAAAGAGGATTAGTACATACAGGAATACAAATTGAACTGCCTAAGAATACTGAAGCTCAAATAAGACCAAGAAGCGGTCTTGCATTAAAAAATGGTATAACTACGTTAAATTCGCCAGGTACTATAGATGAAGGATATAGGGGCGAAATAGGAGTGATTCTAATTAATCATGGAAGCGAAATTTTCAAAGTGGAAGCAGGAATGAAAATAGCTCAAATGGTTATAAAACCTGTAGTTAAAGTTGACATAATAGAAATAGAAGAATTATCTGAAAGTGAAAGAAATCAGAATGGCTTTGGTTCATCGGGAACAAGGTAAATCGACAGGTATTGAGAGATACCTGTCTTTACTTATCAATTAAACTAATTTTAGAGATACATTAAACCTGCATGGATTATAATATCCATCAGTTATTTTCCAGTCTTTAAAGTCATTTTTATCATAAAGTAAGTGCTCTTTTCTGTGTGAAGTAATAGGAAGGTCTCCGATAAATATAGCCTCTTTAGCAACTCTTTTTAATTCTGAAATTGCTTGTCTAGCATACTCTTGATTAGGAAAATAGTGAAATGCTCCAAAGCAAAATACTTTATCAAAAGTTTTGTCTTTAAAGATTAGATTATTTGCCTCTCCATGAAGAACTGAATTGTTAAGTAATTCTATGTGCCTTTTTACAAGAGAAGAAGAATAATCTACTCCTACATATTCACCACATTTTATATATTGAGCTAGTCCACCTGCTCCGCAGGCAACCTCTAATATTCTATCTGTTTCCTTAATGTCTAGCTCTTTAACAATTTGTTTAGCTATTTCTTTTACATCAGCAGTAGTATCTTCGTATCCGTCTAATTCCTCTAAACATGTAGTATTTCCATTTCCTTTTCTTTCCCAAACTTCTTTCCAATAAGACATATCTTCCATAATTCTCTCCTCCTGAAATTTATTAAATTGAATAAAAATAAAAATGTTTTATTCATATAAGTGAGTTCAATTATTGAACGATATTATACTAACATTGTTCAATGTTCAGTACAATAAGTTCATGCAGAATTTACCATGGTATTGCAAAATGAGAAGAGGTAATAGAAAAGTAGGTAGTAAGAATGCAGTGCTGAGACTGAAGTAAAAATACTCCTATGAATAAAAAATATATATACAATTCATTAAATTAGAATAGATATATAATTATAAATTAATTTGAATATATATTTAATCATATTTAAATTTTAAATGTAGAAAAATACCGATTTTCGCATTAGTATATAAAATTATACTTAAGAGTAAATTAATATTTATAATATAGTAAAGAAAAAATATACTATTAATAGTTACTTATTAAGGCATTTTTTTTATAATAATCATCTATTAATAATTGGAAAAATATTTTTACAAATTATGCTTATTAACGACTTGGATATAGATAAATATATGTTGAAAATTAGCAAATAAGGGACTATAATATATTTAACATATAGAAAAATATATAAAAAGAGAGATAAATATGGTAAAGAGTATTTCAAAAAAAATTATAAATAGTATATCAACAAATGATAACTATAGTAAAGACCAACTAGAACAAATGGAATATATTTTAGTTAGTATTTTATTTGAGACGATAAAGCTATTTTCTGTTATAGTTATATTTTCATTGCTTGGATATTTCGACAAAATTATTATAATTTTAACAGTCATGAGTATGACTAAGATTTTTATAGGCGGATACCATGAAGATACTCAGGTTAAGTGTTTTATAGCCACAGTGCTATTAGCAATTGGAATATTGGTGTTAAATTCTCAGTGCACTCTCTCATTTGTAGGTAACTGTATACTAATTATCTTAAGTATATTTTGCCTATGGCATCAAGTTCCAATAATAAATCCTAAAATGCCAATTACGCGCCAAGAATTAATAAGTAAAAACAGAATAAGAGGTCTAAGTATTGCAATAATACTTGGTATAACATCTATATGTCTGTACAATTTTAGCAACTATTATTCGCTTATAACATGGACAATCCTATTTAACACCATATTAATGTTTAATAAAAAAGATGCTTAATGTTTTGAAATATTAACGATAAATTTTAAGCAAAATTGAAAGGGGAATGGATTTTATGAAAATTAAAAATTTATTAGGTAAGGTATTAATGATGTTATCACTTTCAATGATTATATTTGCTCCAGCATCAGCAGCTACAGCAGGAATTGAAGAAATGCCTGAATCTATGAAAAAATTGAGATAAGTCACTTTCACGTAAATTTAAGGAGGAATTTTTGGTGCGTTTATTGGCAGATATAATAGTCTCTATGATTCAAGCTATAATTTTCGCGTATTCGACAGAATGCTGCTTGAAGAGTGAAAATAAATTAAACAAACTTAAAGTAGTTTTAATAACCATAGTTACTTTTATTATAAACAGTAGCTTTACAAGTATATTTGGAAACATATCTATCTGTGTGTTTATAATACATATATCATGTTTAGTTGTAATGATTTTCTCATATAAAGATAACAAACTAAAGTCAATGATTCCCTATACATTGACATATTCTTTTATGGGAGTGTATGGAATTATATCATATAATTTATTTTTTGGTTTTATAGAAGGTCTGATACCAGTAGAATATGCAGATATAGCTAATATTTTGATTATATATGTTCCTTATATTTTATTCTTATACTTATGTATAAAATACATGGGCAAGTTTATAGAGATGTACAAGCTGGCGGTTAGTGAGAAGATTAATATGATCGTGATTATAACAATAAGCTTCTGTCTAGATTTCGTTTTGGCCTTTTATTTAATAATTTATAATGATGAATCTAAAATGTTAAAAAATATGATAATCACAATCTTATGCGTATTTTTAGCGTTTATCATAAAATATTTTGCAAATATAAAGAAGAAATCAGATCAAATATTTAAATTAAATGAAGCTCTAGAAGAAAAAAATAGTGAACTTAGGAAAATTAAGCATGACTACGGAGCACAGATATCGTATTTATATGGACTTTGTCTAATGGAAAGATTCGATGATTTAAAAAAATCTCTAAAAGATATTATAAATAAGAATGATTCTACGCCAACAGCTGTAGAGGTTAGCGAGAATAGAAATTCTATATTATCCCTTGCATTAAAACCGGCTATTGATATGGGAATACATGTAATAATAGAAGAAAATTGTGATTTCTCTTTAGTGAGTATTACTGAAATGGAGTTTTATAGAATAGTATCTAATATAGTAAATAATGCAATAAAAGCAATGAACGGCAAAGGTATAATAATTGCAAAGGCTTATGAATATTTAGGAAATGTAATAGTGAGAATAGAGAATAATGGTCCTAGAATTCCAGAACAACATCTGAATGATATATTTAAAGTTGGGTTTACTACAAAGGAAAATAGTGATCAAAGTCATGGATACGGGTTAAGTATTGTAAAGGATTTAGTAGAGAGTCATAATGGTAAGATATATGCGAAAAGTAGCGATGTAGTTACTGAATTTAAAATAGTATTTCCTATAAAGAATTTTGTATAATATTTAGTATACATAGCGAATATTTCCCTAGAAATATATTTAGGATTGAATAGAAGTACATATTAAAATTAAATAAGATTACAATGATGATAATAGATCTATATAAAATTAAGGTTTATTATCATTTTTTATTGAGTTTTGATAGTTAGAAATATTAATATCAGGTTTTTTATTATGAGAAACTTAATATAGATATCAGTGATAAATTTAGATGCACAGGGATATCATTAGAAAATGCTCGAGAATCATCAGTATTAAGTAGTAATATAGGTCTTATAGATAAGTAGAAATATATGAGAATTCATAAAAAGTATTTTAAAAATTCAGAATAATAGTGTAAACTATATATTAAGTGATAAAACTTAACATAATTAAAAGGGGTGCGATGGCATGTATAAAATAGTGAACAAAAAGGAGCTAACAAACAATATATTCTCAATGGATATAGAAGCTCCAAGAGTAGCAAAATCTGCAAAGCCTGGACAATTTATTATCATAAAAAATGATGAAAAAGGTGAAAGAATTCCGTTAACTATAGCAGATTATGATCAGGAAAAAGGAACAGTAACTATAGTTTTTCAAACTGTAGGAAAGGGAACAAAACAGTTAGCTGCTTTTAATGAAGGGGATCATGTAGCTGACTTTGTTGGACCATTAGGTGTACCAAGTGAATTTATACATGAGGATATAGAAGAATTAAAGAAAAAGAATTTCATCTTTGTGGCAGGTGGAGTTGGTGCAGCACCAGTTTACCCACAAGTAAAATGGATGCATGAACATGGAATAGCTGTAGATGTTATTTTAGGAAGCAGAAATAAAGATTTATTGATATATGAAGAAAAATTAAAGAATGCTGCTGGAAATCTTTATGTAACAACTGATGATGGTTCATATGAATTTAAGGGAACTGGATCAGATATGCTTAAAGAGCTAGTTAATAATCAAGGTAAGAAATATGATCATGCAATTATTATTGGACCAATGATAATGATGAAATTTACTTCTATGCTAACTAAGGAATTAGGAATTCCAACAACAGTAAGCTTAAATCCAATAATGGTTGATGGTACAGGTATGTGTGGTGCTTGTAGAGTTACCGTTGGAGGAGAAGTTAAGTTTGCTTGTGTTGATGGACCAGAATTTGATGGACATTTAGTAAATTACGATGAATCAATGAGAAGACAAGCTATGTATAAAACAGAAGAAGGAAAAGCACAGTTAGAAGTTGAAGAAGGAAATACTCATAGTCACGGTGGCTGTGGTTGCAGAGGTGATAAATAATGGACATGAATGAGAGATTAGTTAGAATACCAGTAAGAGAACAAGATCCAAAGGTTAGAGCAGCAAACTTTGAAGAAGTTTGTATCGGATATAACGAAGAAGAAGCAACTAAAGAAGCTTCTAGATGCTTAAATTGTAAGAATCCTAAGTGTGTAGAAGGATGTCCAGTATCAATCAATATACCTGGATTCATTTCTTATGTTAAAGATGAAAAATTTGAAGAAGCTGCAAAAGAAATTTCAAAATACAGCTCACTTCCAGCAGTTTGTGGAAGAGTATGTCCACAAGAAAAGCAATGTGAAGGAAGATGTGTTTTAGGAATAAAAGGTGACTCAGTATCTATTGGTAAACTTGAAAGATTTACAGCAGACTGGGCAGCATCACATAATGTTGATTTAAGTGCAACAGAACCTAAAAATGGAATTAAAGTTGCAGTTATAGGAAGTGGACCTGCAGGACTTACTTGTGCTGGAGATTTGGCTAAAAAAGGATATGAAGTAACTATATTTGAAGCACTTCATAAAGCAGGTGGAGTTTTGGAATATGGAATTCCAGAATTCAGACTTCCAAAAGAAAAAGTAGTTAAAAATGAAGTTGAAAACATTAAGAAACTTGGTGTTAAAATAGAAACTAATGTTATAGTTGGCAGAACTATAACTATAGATCAACTATTTGAAGATGAAGGATTCAAAGCTGTATTTATAGGTTCAGGTGCAGGACTTCCAAGATTTATGGGAATACCAGGGGAAAATGCAAATGGAGTATGCTCAGCAAATGAATTTTTAACAAGAGTAAACTTAATGAAAGCAGCAGTAGAAGGATACGACACTCCAGTTAGATCTGGTAAAAAAGTTGCAGTAGTAGGTGGAGGAAATGTTGCTATGGACGCAGCAAGAACTGCCTTAAGACTTGGATCTGAAAGTCATATCGTTTATAGAAGAGGTGAATCAGAACTTCCAGCAAGAGTGGAAGAAGTACATCATGCTAAGGAAGAAGGAGTAATCTTTGATGTATTAACTAATCCAACAGAAATCTTAGTAGATGAAAATGGATGGGTTAAAGGAATGAAATGTGTAAGAATGGAACTTGGAGAACCAGATGCATCGGGAAGAAGAAGTCCGGTTGAAGTTCCTGGTTCAGAATTTGTTATGGATGTAGACACTGTAATAATGTCACTTGGAACATCACCAAATCCATTAATTTCATCAACAACTCAAGGATTAGAAATAAATAAGAGAAGATGTATTGTAGCTGAAGAAGAAACAGGTCTTACTACTAAAGAAGCAGTTTATGCTGGTGGAGATGCAGTTACAGGAGCAGCAACAGTAATACTTGCTATGGGTGCAGGTAAAAAAGCAGCAAAAGCTATAGATGAGTATTTACAAGGAAAATAAGATTTTAATTAGATTTCAGTAAATAATAAGATATATACTTAAGCTAATATTTTATATAAAATCAGAGGATATTTGTTACAAGGGCTAAAAATAAAAGCCATTAGAACAAATATCCTTTTTTATACTCAAATGTAAATTAAATTGTTTTATATACAATGAATTAATATGATGGAAAATGAATGAAAATGAATTTTTCTTTTGACAAAATGAATGGTAGATAGTAAAATGATTTTATGTTTGTACATGTGCATATTATTTAAGATTATATATAGAAAATTATATAATAAAAAGTGATACATAATTATATCTATTTTATGTTTATTCAGTTTATATGTAGCAATAAATTATAATAAAAAAGGAAGAAATAATATGAATAAAGCAATGAACTTATTAAAAAGAATTATTTTATTTTTTGTTGGAATGAGTATAATTCAGTTTGGTGTAGCATTATTTTTGAAGACTAATATTGGATCTGATCCATTTACTGTATTTACGCAAGGTTTAGCGTTTGCATTAGATAAAACAGGATTAAAGAATTTTTCTGTAGTTAAGATGATAAGTGGAGCAGATCAAGTAACGCCAGGGGTAGCAAATATGATTATATTGATCGTACTATTTGCCGTTATACTCTTAGTTGAGAGATCGCGTATAAAGATAGGAACTTTAATTTGTGTTGTAGGAGTAGGACCAATTATAGATCTTGGAGTGAAGGTTGTTTCATATTTTCCAGTTGAATCTTATAACTATTTTATAAAGGCATTATTGGTTGTATTTGGGTGTTTAATAATTGCAATAGGGTTTGCAGTTTTATCAGCAACAAACGTAGGAGTTGCCCCAAATGATATCGTTCCATTTATAATACAAGATAAAACTAAGGTACAATACCGTTGGATTAGAATAACACTAGATGCTGGATTTTTAATAATAGGATTTATATTAGGAGGAAAAGTTGGTCTTGGTACTGTGATAGCAATGATAACAACTGGACCATTTATACAATTCTGCCTCCCTTATGGAGAAAAGTTTGTAAACTTATTAGTAAATGAAAAAGATGTGGATGTAGAAGAAAGTGTTACAGCCACTGTATAGTTAATTTATAAAAGTGAGAGTAAAGCTATAAGGGCGATTTATTAATTAGTTTAATTTAAAAGAATACAAATTTTATTTAGAAACAGGGTTTGCTTAGCAAACCCTGTTTTTAATTGTAGTAATTATATAGCGAATATTGAAATATATTTTGAAATGGTGTAAAATTATTACAAATAATGAAATAAGTCGATAAAAAATGACCAGAGTTTATAATGGAGAATAACTATTAATCTATAATTGCATGATTATTTTATTTAAATTAATTTCTGTACGAAAAATTGGGGATATATTATTAAAAAAGGAAGTGTTATAATGAAAAATCTTATTAATTTAAGTGTTAAGAAGAAACTTGTTTTAGTGTTCTTTGTGATTTGTATTCTTATAGCCGCAATAGGAACAGAAGGGATTTTAAGTTCTGCAAAAATAAATGATAATGCAGAGGTCTTGTATACAAATAATTTAACATCAATTAAAGACTTAGGGGAAATAAAGGGAAATATCAATGATATGAGAGCTACATATAATAGATTAGTTTTCGAAAGAGATAAAACAAAACTAGATGATTATTTAAAGGTTATAAATGGTTTAGACATAAAAAATGATAAAAGTATGAAAGACTACGAAAGTGTAATTACACTTTCAGAAGAAAAACAAACTTATAATGATTTGAAAAATGACTTAGCCAAATATATAGAAGTAAGAAATAAAGCAATTGAATTCGCGAAAAACGGGGATTATGATGAAGCAATTAAAATTAGCAATTCCGATTTAACTACAATTAAAAATTCTTTACTTGAAAATATTCAAAAAAGTATTGATGCAAATGCAAAATCTGCAGAGCAAGCTAATTTAAATAGTATGGCTCAATTTAAGAGTGTTCGATATACGATATTAATTTTTACATCAATAGCTTTTGTAATTATTCTTTTTATGGCATATATGTTAAGTAAGAATATATTGAATCAATTAAGAGAGATAAAGGACTTTGCAAAAAGATTATCAACCTATGATTTTGCAACTGAAATTACGATTACAAGGGGAGATGAGTTTGGACAAACAGGTGTGGCTTTAAACACTGCACAAGAAAATGTAAAGAACTTAGTTAAAGTAATTATGGAAAATTCACAAGATTTAAGTGCAAGCTCAGAAGAACTTTCAGCAACAGTTGAAGAAATATCTTCAAAAGCCAACACCATAGATCAAGCAGTAGATAATATTACTTCTGCAATTCAAGAATCTAGTGCAACTACTGAGGAAATAAGTGCATCTATTGAAGAAGTAGATTCAAGTATTAATGTACTTTCTTCTAAAGCTATGGAAGGAAGTAATAATGCAAGTGAGTCTAAGAAAAAATCTATGGAAGTTAAAACTAATAGTCAAAAGGCTATTAGTGAAACTAGAGAATTATATATTGAAAAGCAGGAAAAAATGCAAAAAGCCATCGAAGATGGAAAAGTAGTAGAGAGTATAAAAGTTATGGCAGAAACAATTGGAGGCATAGCGGAACAAACAAATTTACTTGCATTAAATGCGGCAATTGAAGCTGCAAGAGCTGGAGAACAAGGAAAGGGATTTGCTGTAGTAGCCGAAGAGGTAAGAAAACTTGCGGAGCAATCATCTGATGCAGTAATAAATATTCAAGATACAATTAATAAAGTTCAGTTGGCATTTAATAGTAGCATCAGCACAGGCAGCGATATATTAGAATTTATAAGTAAAAATGTTGAAGAACAATTTAATGATTATAGTGAAGTAGGAAACAAGTACTATAATGATTCAAACTTTGTAAGTAACATGTCAGAAGAAATTGCTGCTATGTCAGAAGAAATAACAGCGACAGTTGGACAAGTGAGCGAAGCAATTCAAAATATGGCGCAAACATCACAAAAATCAAGCGAAGAAGCTGAAATGATAAAAGATAGTATGAATGAAACAACAAAAGCTATTGAACAAGTAGCATTAACCGCTCAAAGTCAAGCAGAGCTTGCTCAAAAACTTAATGAAATGGTGCAAAAATTTAAGATATAGTAATACTTATTAACTTTAAGAAGAGATAGAATTTAGGAGGTAAATGAAAAATACAAACTAATGATATGATTAATTATAAAATAAAACTAGGACAATAGAAGGTGAATCATATAAAACATAGAGTGATATTGAAAATAAATTATCACTTTATGTTTTTTTGATTAAGAGAAGTTCATATAAAAATATATTATAAAAATTATTTTTGAACGATGTTATATTTGATACAATATAGTATATTAAAAAACTAATGGATATGATGCAATATGTTGAAAGCGGATGAAATAAGTGTAATAATGTAATGGGGATATTTTATCTTTAATTGGTTAATTAGAAAAAGTAGTTAATATTAATGAAAAATGATAAGATAAGTAGGATTTTGAGTTAATTATGAAAAAATGTTTTAACTATGTCAAAGAGGGGGAATTAATGTGTCAGTAACAAAAGGATCGGTGATATTTTATGGACTAGATAATCTTGATAAGAAGGTGAATGATATCATTGATGTTTTGGATTTAAAAAAACAATCTTTTGAAGTGAAACTTATAATATTTGAAGCTGTTAATAATGCTTATATTCATGGAAACAATAGTGATAGCAGTAAACCAATTTATGTTGAGTGGGAATTGAAAGAAAATTTACTAAGTGTTATAGTAAAAGATTGTGGGCAAGGGTTTGAAAATATAAATTTGCATAAGAAAATAGACGAAGAGAATATATTAGATGAATCAGGTAGAGGCTTGTATATTATAAGTTGTTATACTGATGAACTAATATTAGACGGAAGCTCTATAATTATGCGTAAGAATCTTTTATGTGACATATAGATTAATATATATATGGTTAGTAATTTATACCTAATGAATATTGTACATGCTAGGGAGGCAGCTCGATGAAAATTTCTTTAAAGATAAAACTTATGATCACTTTTTTTGTACTCATTTCCTTACCAATGGGGTTACTTGGGTATATATCGTATAGAATGTCCAGCGCATCTATACAAACGGCTGTTCAACAACAATTAAAGGAACAGACTTACAATACATCTAATTTAATAAATAAAACGATAGATTCAACAAAACATTCTTTGGAAGTTGCAAGTTTGAATGGCGATATTATAAAAGCAGTTGAAAATTCAAATACAAGCAATTTAGATACAGCATCTGAATATATAAGAGCGGTCCAAGAGAAAAATAAAGATTTCATGGAAGTATTAATTATTACAGATGCTTATGGTAAGGTAATTGTAAATACTCAGTCAAAAGAGAATGATATAGATTTAAGTGATAGAGATTATATGAAACAAGCACTTAGTAGTGGTAAGGAAGTTGTTAGTGAAGTATTAACGTCTAGATTTACTGGTAATCCAGCTATTTTTATAGCTTATCCATTGAAAGAAAATGGCAAATTGATTGGTACACTTGTGGGAAGTATAAAGTTTGATAGTATATCAAGTTATGCATCTCAAATAAAAGTTGGTAAAAGTGGATATGCATATATGATCGATAAAAATGGGTTAATTGTTTATCATCCAGATTCAAGTAAAATTCTAAAAGAAAATGCAAATGATAATGCAGGAGAAGATTTAAAAGTTTTAGTTCAGGAAATGAAAGAAGGAAAATCTTCAGAAGGATTCTATACATATGGGAATATATATAAATATGTTGTTTTCCAACCTGTTGGTAACTGGGTGATTGCAGTTACAGCGCAATATGAAGAATATATGTCAGCAGCTTTAAGTATAAGGAATTATACAATAATTATTTCTTTAATATCAATCATTATAGCAATGATATGTGCTTATACATATTCGACAATAGGAATAATTAATCCAATTAAGAAACTAGAGAGATTAATGAGATCTGCAGGAGAAGGAGATTTAACTGTTAAGATTGATATACAAAGCAAAGATGAAATTGAGGAACTTGGAAAATCATTCAATGAAATGATAAAACATCAAGATCGAATAGTAAGAAATGTAACTAACGCAGCAGAACAGTTGAATGCAGCATCAGAAGAAATGGCAGCTTCTTCAGAAGAAATAAGTGCTGCAACTGAGGAAATAAGTGCTACAGTTAATCAAGTGGCGCAAGATGCAGAAAAGCAAAATGAATCTATAGTTGATGTTTCAAAAGTTTTAGTTCAGCTTTCAAGTCTTGTTCAATTAGCTCAAAGTAGAGCTAAAGCTACAAGTTCAAATGCAGCTAATACAATGTCAGCAGCTGATCTTGGAAGAGAAAAAGTTGAGGAAACTGTAAAGGCAATGGATATTATAAGTAAAGGCAGTGAGGAAACTTCGCAAGCATTAGAATCTTTAAGTGGATTATCGAGTAAAGTAGATGGTATTATAAACATAATAAATTCTATTGCAGAGCAGACTAATCTTTTAGCATTGAATGCAGCTATAGAGGCTGCTAGAGCAGGAGAGCATGGAAAGGGATTTAGTGTAGTTGCAGATGAGGTTCGTAAATTATCCGAAGAATCAAATGATAGGGCAAGAGAGATTGCTGTACTAGTTAGTGAAATGGTAAAGCAAACGCAGAATGCGGTAATAGCAATGGAAAGATCTAAGTCAGAAGTAAATAATGGAGTAAAAATAGTATCAGAAACAGATAAAGCATTTGTTGATATAATTAATGCAATAGAAAATATAGTTAAACATGTTAATGAGATACTTGATATTACTGGTGATGAAGTAGCATCGTCTGATAAGGTAATTGGGCTTATAAATGACATAGCAACAGTAACAGAAAGCAATGCGTCAAATAGTGAAAATGTATCTTCAGCAGCAGAAGAACAAGCTAGTGCAATTAATAATTTAACAGCTACAGCACAGGAAACAAGCGCTATGGCAGAGGAATTAACTAAACTTGTAGAAAGATTTAAAATATGAGGTGATAATTGATGGAAATAAGTATACCAAAAGACTTTGTTGTTGATGAAGTCGCAAATTTTAGAGTAAAAGTAAATAAATTAATAGATGAAGGACAAAAGAATTTTATATTCAATTTTAATGATTGTAATTTTATAGATAGTACAGGACTCGGTGCATTAGTAGCTGTTTATAAAAAATGCGCTGAAAAGAATGGAAGTATAAAATTAAAAGGACTAAAGCCAGAAGTCGAGAAGTTATTCAAATTAACAAGGTTAGATAAGGTATTTGAAATTTGTCCATAAAAATATCTGAATTTTTTATGAAGTAAAATTCAGATAGAAAGGACTTTCGATTATATGCGTGAGGGTAAAGAAAGTATAAAAACATTAGATGAAAGCGTAGAAATAAGTCAAAGTAATTACAAAAAAATTTGGGACAAGGTAAATGAGTTAGTGTTTGTAATTGAGATTAGTAAAGGATTTGTTCCAAAGAATTTTATAGATTTTAATAATAAAGTTTGTAGTAAATTGGGTTATTCTAGAGAGGAACTTATTAAAATTTTACCTTCAAATGTTTTAAATTTGACTAATATAGAAGATAAGATTAGTATATTTGAAAATTTAAGTAATAAGAGAGTATGCGATAAAATAGAGCTTACATTAAAATCAAAGGATGAAAAACGTATTTACGCTAAATCTAATATATCTATATTTAGTCATGAAGAAAAAGATTTTGCTTTAGTAATTGCAACTGATATTACTGAATACAAAATATTAGAAGAAGAGCTTAAAGGAATATTAAATGGAATACCTGATGTAATAAAAGTATACAATACAGATTATACTATAGCTTTTTTTAATGAAGCAGGATATGAGTTTTATAATAAAACCTCAGAAGAAATAAAGGGAAAAATGTGTTATGAGATGCTATCTAGAAACGAAAAATGCTTAGATTGTTCTTTTGAAGAAGTAGTGGCGACTAAGAAAATGCTATCGCGTGAAAGATATATTCCAGAATTAAATAAATTTATGGATGTATGCTATAATCCGGTGTTAGATAAAAATGGAGAATTATTATTTATTGTTGAGAGGCTTAGAGACATAACAGAGAAAAAAATGCTTGATAAAATAACTAAAGATAGCAGGGAACGATATAAACAAATAATTGATAATTCACCCGATGCTGTAATTATTATAGTAGATAATAAAATTGCTTTAGCTAATAATGAAGCCTGTAATTTGTTTGCAACGCTTTATGATGATTTGATTGGGAGTAATGTATATAGACATTTTCAGGACAAATATAAAAAGGCTTTGCATAAAGTATTTAGAAATATAATATCTGAACGAAAAATGAAAGAAATTTATGATTATGACTTCTACGTTCCCAATAATAAATTAATAAATGTTCAAGTTTCATATAGCTACATATTATACGAAGGTAACCAAGCCATATTGGCAGCAATAAGAGATATTACTGAAATGAAGCGAGATATAAAGAAAGCTGCTGAGTTACAAAGGAGTACGCTTCAAAAAGAATTTCCTGCTCAAAATTTTATTGATACTATGAGTGTTTATATGCCGGCGCATACCATTAGTGGGGATTTCTATAGAATTTATGAAATAAACAAAGACTTTATTATTGGAATGATAATTGATGTTAGAGGTAAGGGGATATCGGCAGCTCTAAATATTTCTGCATTTGATATTTTGTGTTTTCAAGAAGTTAATAAGGGTCACCATGATCCAATGGAGATAGTAAAAAATTTAAATAAGAAGTTAGTAAAATATTACGAAGAAAATTATGTTGCTGTATGTTGTTTTTGCATGGATTTTAATAGCAATGAGCTTAAAGTAGTTGGAGCCGGAATTAATCAATTTCTTTTTCAAAAAAAAGGAGAAAATTTAGAAGAGAAGATTGTAGAAGGATCTTTCCTAGGTATGTTTGATAATAGTGAATTCTGTGAGCAAACGATCTTTTTTGAATCAGGAGATAAAATTTTCTTTTTTACTGATGGATTAGATTTTATTCTAGAAGAGGATAAAGTTATACAAGAATATATGAGAGATGCAAGCATATTTGAATTTAAGAATTACTTAGATGATTTCCTAAGTGATAGTATTTTAGAAAGTGGAAAATTAAAAGATGATTGTACAATGGTTGCAATAGAAATAAAATAAATTAAGATTTATTGATTTATATCAAAGGATAAAATTTATAATAAATGTTATCCTTTGATTAATAATTTAAAACTTAGAATTTGTAAAATTTTTTAATAAAAGTATTTAATGATTTTAAGCTATAATACAGGATTTATTGATTGTTGATTCTAACTAAGTAACAATGTACCAGTTGACACTTAGCATCTATTAAGTTAGAATAGGTTATACAAGATGAACATTTCTTTGAAAACAAAATATGTTATTAAACCATCTTTAACTTGGGGGCGTTTTGGCTTCGACGGGGGTAAGAAGGGTTTGTTAAGCGAGTCGAGGGACGCATGGAGCCTCGTTAATAAAGTATGCACTAAATGTAAACGCAGAAGATAATTTTGCATTAGCAGCTTAGTTTAATAGCTGTTCATCAGCCCAGGTTGCCTACGGCTTGGATCACTGGTGTCATTAAAGTGGGAAACGAAGCCTAGCAAAGCTTTGAGCTAGAGGGGTATTCATGAAGCTACTGAGAAGTATAGCCTGTCTAAGGGCGATACTTTGAGGGAATTTTAAAACTTAGACTGCACTCGGAGAAAGATAAATCAATCTACTTTCGGACACGGGTTCGACACCCGTCGCCTCCACCAATAAGGCTCACAATTGTGTCAGTTGTGATTCTGTCTTCATAGACAGTGATTTTTTGAACATGAGTTTGGATTACTTTCTTTTTGTTTTCCAAACTTTTTTCTTTTATATCAGAATCTTTCTTTAAATATTTTTTTATCATATCTTCCGTTGGTGAATTTAATTTTGCCTCTCTTTCAGCTTCATTTATTCTTATAAGTAATGTTGTTTTTCTAGTTTCTAACTGATCTGATTTTTCTTTCATTGATGAATTATAAAAACCATTTGCAATAGCGTCTAGCATATTATCAATTTTAGTTTGAATATTAGCTAATTCTTTTTTATAAATTTTAATATCTTCATTAATTATTTTATTTTGTTCGCTTATAAATGAAAATATATCAGGTACTATATTTTCTATAGCCGAATCTGAAAATATATTATTATATAGGTCATCAATAACCACTTGTTCAACATAATCTTTATTTATAGCTTTCATATCACATTGTTTTGTTCTTTTTCTATTAGAACATTCATAAGTTTCATATAGGCTCTTATTTCTTCCAGCATATCTTCTATTACCAGTCATGGCTGAACCACATTTTCCACAATAGATAAGGCCACTTAAAAGATAAATAGCTTTTGCAGTATTAGCACCTTTATTAATTTTATTACTGTCCATTTTAATCTTCACTCTTTTCCATAGATCTTCTGATATGATTGCAGGCATACCACCTTCGATTTTTATTATTTCATCTTCTGATTTAATTTTATGTGAATTTCTCTTACCATTAATTTTTTTTGATGATTTATTAAAAATATAAACTCCTCTATATTTTTCATTAGTCAATATTCCATATAAGCTATTTTTGCCAAAGCCTTTACCTGTTTTAGACTTATATCCTAAATCATTTAATTTATCAATAATAGGAGTATATCCAGTGCCAGATGCATACATTTGAAATATTAATCGTATAGCATTAGCTTCTTTCTCATTTATACAATAAGTTTTATCTGGATTAACATCATAACCTAAGGGTGGAATTCCACCAGTATGTTTGCATTGCAGAGCAGTCTCTTTCATCCCTTTCATGACTTCACGACTAAGATTAATTGAATAGTATTCAGCCATACCTTCAAGAACTGATTCAAGTATTATACTTTCAGGAGAATCATCTAAATGTTCTAATACAGATATCAATTTTACATGATTATCTTTCAATTTCTTTTTATAAAAAGCACTATCATATCTGTTACGAGAAAATCTATCTAATTTATGAACTATAACAGTATTAAAAATATTAAATTCTGAATCTTTTATCATTTGTAAAAATTGAGGCCTATCGTCTGTTGTAGCAGAACGCGCTTCATCAGTATATATTTTTACTATTTGAATATTATTATGGTTTGCAAAGTCTTTTATGGCTCTAATTTGAGCATCTATACTTTCTTCTCTTTGGTTATCTGATGAATAACGTGCATATATGGCTGCTTTCATTTTTTTCTTCCTTCCTAGTACTTATTTAATAAGAATGTATGTTCTTTTTGAGTTTTAAAATTAACCAGTTACTTACCGATAACTGGGTTACAATTATATTATTATCAAATTTACTTATTTTATAAGGCGTTCGTTGAGAACACTTTTATATATAATTAAATTTTAATTTAACTATTTCAACTGGAACATTAAATTTACTAGCAATCTGGTTGATTGAATAACCATTTAATTCACTTTCATCTATATGATAAATTGAGAATTCGGCTAAAAACACATTGGCTTCATATTCTATTTTCACCTTATTTAAATAGTTTGTTGCATTACTAAAAAAACAATTACTTTTAGGGTGGAGAATAGCGTGTCCTAGTTCATGAATCAGAACAAAGTGTTGTTCTGATTCTGTAAGACAAGAATTAACAAAAATAACTTTGTTTCTTTTTATATACTTATACATCCCCCATATATCTAAAGGACAATAAATCACTTCAATATCTTCACTATATGCTATTGTTTTAGGATTATCGGTTTTATATTTCTTCTTTAGTTTATTGACCGTTTCTTTTATATACTCTCTATTCAAAATATACCGCCACCTTATTTTTTATATTTATTAGGTGTATATTTTTTCTTGTTTTTAATTTTTATTTGTTCAAGAGCTATATTCATAGCAGCTTCCATTAGATCTAAACCATCATCATCAAGTTCTACACCATTATAATATTTACCTTCATCTTTTTTATTTCTGAAATCATCAATTATATTTTTTAAATCGTTTTGAATATCTTTTTTATCTTTTTCTGTTAATTTTTCAGGATTAAATTTTCTATAAGCACTTTTTCCTAATAAAAAATCAATAGTAACATCAAAAAAATCTGCTAATTTTTTTAATGAATCATTATCTGGCGAACGTCTATTTTGTTCCCACATACCAATTGTACTAGGACTTATATTTAGTATTTTTGCTATAGCAGCTTGTGTCAAATTTTTTTCCTCTCTTAAAATTTTCAAATTATCGCCTAACATATTAATCCTCCAATCTTTAAAATTATAGTATCACAATATGTGTAGGTAATAAATAAATCACACAAAAAGTGTAAAAAAATATTGACAACACAAAACGTGTGATTTATAATAAAAACATAAACACAAAGCGTGTGAAACGAGGTGATAAATTAATGAATGAGTTTTTATTAAAATTCAGAAAAGAAAAAAAATTAACTCAGGAAGAATTTTCTGATTTACTAGGAATTACCTTAACATATTATTCCAAAATAGAATTAGGTCTTAGAAATCCTAGTTATAATTTTCTTAATAAATTCAAAAGTGCATTCCCAAATGCGTCAATAGATGATATTTTTTTTAGACAGTATGTACACGAAATGTGTAGCTGAATTTATATTTACATTATATCTTTGAAAGAGGGGGAAATACATGTCCAAAAAAGCCACAAAAGCCATTGATAACATATTCTATAAAGCACGAATGGAAGCAGCAAAGTTCAATGATTCGCTAAATAGTAGAGAAGGTGCATCTGAGAAAATTGGCATAGATAGAACTAGATTAGCTCGTATAGAACTTGGAAGTCTAAATCCTTATCCAGAGGAAGTACTTCTAATTTCGGACACATACAATGCTCCAGAGCTTTTAAATCATTATTGTTGCCATGAATGTCCAATAGGACAGCATATTGCAATACCAATTAATCAAGAAAATGTTGAAAATATTTATAAACTTTCAATAAGTATTTTTAATTTGCTTGGTGCAGGCAATGAAATGAGTACAACCTTACTTGATGTTGTTGAGGATGGGAAAATAACAGAAGACGAAAAGCCACAGGTGGATTATATAGTAGGAAATTTAAAAAAACTTTCTGGATTAACAAACGAATTAGTAATAGCTCTAGAAAAATTAGAAATTGAATAGATGTGGGGGATGAAATATGGTAGGAGTTTTAAGAAGTACTTATGATAGAAAAACAGGCAAATGCTTAAGTCGAGAAATAATTGAAGTTTTAGACATGACTGATAAAGAATTTTACGCACCAATAGTTGAAATTGAAGCAAAATGCATTATGGAAAAATTAGCAAAAGAAAGGAAAGAGAAAAATGTGTAAGATTAAATGTCCTCACTTTATCCACAATAGCCATAAATTGCGTAGCAAAATTCTGGATAAAAAGAGTAGAAAAGTTCATTTAATTAAATTTTGTTGTGGAAATTATTCTAAATGCAAAATATGTAAGGAGTGTTAGAAATGAAAAGAAATGAAGTTGAAAAAGTTTTTCAAGAACATGGATTGAATGATTATAGATTAACTTGTATTGAAGATCTAAAGAATTGTTTAGGTATAGATGCATTAGCAGTTAATGGATATGAGGATTTAACAGAAGAAAATAAAGAAATTTACACTAATTTTATTATTAATTTCTTTAATTCCATGGGAATGGATAAAAAGATGATTACAGTGCCAAAAGCTATAAATTATGTTGAGGAAATAGATTATGTAGCACCACATCCTGATGCAGAAGTTGATGAAGACTATAAGGATTGTTATGTAAGCATAGATACAAAAATAATTGTATTAAAAGCTGATGGAAGTAAAAAACAATTACACAAATATTCAGATAGTGAGTATAAGAATTTAAAGCCTACAGAGCAGTATAGAAAGGAATATTTAAGATTCGCGTTCTTAGAGGGTAAGAGTAAAGTTTGGTTACATGTAACTCATGAAGGCAAACAATGGTACTAATAAAAAAAGAACCTTACATAAAGGTTCAATAAGTTTTGATTTACGTTCTTTGAGATGCGGATCACTACTCCGTATCTCCATTATAAATTATTTGATTGGAGATGTAAAGATGATAACAGTATTAGATTTAGGAAATAACAATATTAAGGGATTAACAGATATATGTGGTCCGATTAATTTTAGAAGTAATTTAAGTAGGGATTATGAAGCATATCCAGATGGATTTAATTATGTGCTTTTAGATGGACAATATACTTACTTTGAAAAGGGTACTTTTAGTAAGGAGTACATAAAAACTAATAAAGATTATAAGGCCCAATTATTATATGGAATAGCAAAATTAAATCCTGATGCAGATAGTATAGATACTAATTTAACTTTATTGCTGCCAATAAGTGAAATGGAGCATAAAGCAAAGTATGAGGATGAGTTAAAAAATAAGCAATTTAAATTTGCTGTTAAAGCTAACAAGAAAAAGGATATGATCGTTAAGATAAAAGATGTTTTTGTAGTTCCAGAAGGATATGCAAGTTACTTTACATTGGATGATAAATTGAAGGCAAGTAATGTCTTAATTATAGATATTGGTGGGAGAACAACAAATGTAGTTGCAATGGATTATGGAAAGCCACAAACATTAAACACTTATAAGATTGGTATTTTAGATTTTTATTCAAAGCTTAAGCTCCTAAATGAGGACAAACAGTATAAGCTAGAGGATATTGAAAAAGCGATTCAAAGAGGTGATATTAAGGTGTCTCAAAAGGATTTAGCAGTATTCGCAAATGATGTGATAAATGAGATTAGCTTAGCAGTTAATATAAATCATTACAATGTAGCTTTTACTGGTGGAGGTTCTTTAGTTATAGCTGACATAGTAAAAAATAATTTGCCTAAACAATGTAGCGTTCTAGATAATGCTTTGTATTCAAATATAAATGGAGCATTAGCAGTTAGTAAGCAAATTTGGAGCGATAAGAGCAATGGCTAAAGGGGTTAGAAAAACTATAATACTTAATGAAAATAATCCAAAAGAGAAATTAATTTTAGATGAATTAGGCAAGCAATACAATTATTCGGAGTTTATAAAGGATGCACTTTTTTCTTATATAAAAAATAACAATATTTTACATGATGATAATTTAATGATAAATGAATTATCACACAATGATAATAAGATGGTAATTCAATTACCACATGATGATAATGAAGTGATAACACAATTATCAAATAATGATAATAACAATTTTTTTATAGATATAAGCAATGTGTCTGATACAGAACTAAAAATTGATACAGATGAATCAGAAAATCCAAGTCAAAATGCTCTAGATTTTCTTAAAAATAATTTTTGAAAGGAGATAGCAATATGAATTATATGTTTGATTCTAATGTGGCTGAAATAGTTGGTGTGGACGGAGCAGTTATGTTGCAGAATATTAGTTTTTGGATAGAAAAAAATAAGGCTAATAATAAGCATTTTTATGATGATAGCTATTGGACGTATAATACCGTAAATGCTTTTGAAAAATTATTTCCTTTTTGGTCTAAAAAGCAGATATCAAGAATCCTAAAAAATTTAATAGAAGGTGGATATTTGATTGATGGGAATTATAACAAGTTAAACTACGATAGAACTAAGTGGTATGCAATTACCCAAAAGGGATATTCCATTTTACCAAATGGGAAAATGGAAGTTACCAAAGAGGAAATTCCAAATGACCAAACAGGGGAACCTATACCAGATATAAACACATATATAAACACAGATATATATATACCAGGTGATGAAGAAGAGATTTGGAATATGTATCCTAACAAAAGGGGAAAGGCTCAAGCTATTAAAAAAATACCTAGTATATTAAAAAAGTATGGTAAAGACCAATTATCTAGATGTGTTGAAAGATATTCTAATGAGGTTAAGGGAAAAGAAAGTCAATTCATTCTTAATGGATCAACATTTTTTAATGGCAGGTTTGAGGATTACTTAGATAATAATTACAAATCTGATACAGCTATCGATATCAAAGGTAATATTGAACCAAAGACAGTAGAAATAGATAAGTCGAAGTTAGGAGATTTGTAGTATGGAAATTCTAGATAGGATGTTACCTAATAACATCGATGCAGAACAAGCAATCATTGGATGCATAATGAGCAATGCAGATAAATTACTAGAAGTAGAATTAATATTACTACCAGAAGACTTTTATGTTGATAAGCACAAGAAAATCTATGAAGTAGTAATATCACTTTTCAACCGAAGTATTGGAACAGATCTAGTTACAGTATTAGAGGAAATGAGGAAAAAGAACTTACTTGATAAGTGCGGTGGTGTGACTTATGTAACAGAGTTAGCAACTTCATATTTTGAAAGCATTAATATTAAAACATATGCAAATATAGTTAAGGAAAAAGCAAATAGACGAAGATTAATTAAAGCAAGTAAAAGCCTTTTAGAAGGAGCTTATGAAGCAGAAGACATTAAGAGTGTTATTGATAATACTGAAAATGATTTATATCAAATATCTAGTAATCAAAATAAAAATGATTTTGTTCCAATTGATAAAGCTGTAGAGAAAGCATTTATCAATTTAGAGAAAAGATTCAATAATGGTGGAGATTTAATTGGACTATCAAGTGGATTTCAGGATTTAGATAAAATTACATGCGGATTGATAAAAAAGGATTTTGTAATAATAGCAGCAAGACCATCAATGGGTAAAACAGCTCTTGCACTAAACATAGGACAAGCAGCCTCCAAAGATGCAAGTGTAGCTATATTCTCATTGGAAATGTCTAATGATCAGTTAACAGATAGATTACTATCAGCTAAATGCTTAATTGAATATTTAAAAGTTAAAACTGGTCAATTGAATGACAAGGAGTTTGAGGATATTTCTATTGGAGCTAATGATTTAATGACAAGAAAACTGGTTTTGGATGATACAACAACTCTTTTAAGTGATATAAAAGCTAAATGTAGAAAGCTAAAAATACAAAAGGGCCTAGATGTTGTAATAATAGATTATTTACAGCTAATAAGAACTACACTGAAAACATCAAGTAGAGAGCAGGAAGTATCAAATATTTCAAGAGAGCTTAAGGCACTAGCTAAGGAATTAGATATTACTATGATTGCTTTATCTCAGTTATCAAGAGCTCCAGAACAAAGAGCGGATCATAGACCGATTTTATCTGATTTAAGAGAATCAGGATCTATAGAACAGGATGCAGATGTAATTCATTTTCTCTATAGAGATGAGTATTACAACAAAGAAACGGAAGATAAAAACATTGCGGAAGTTATTACAGCTAAGAATCGTAATGGACAAACAACCACTACTAAACTTGCATGGTTAGGGCAATTTCAGAGATTTGGTTCTCTAGATGTTATAAGGAGGTAGAGCAAATGGAGAATAAGAATGAAATTATAGATAAGGTTGTTAAAGCATATTTCGAAAAGCCGGATAAAACTTTGGAAGAAATTTTTAAGGAATATACAAAAGGCTTTTCGGATGATAAGACAAGAGCTTTTTATAAAAAAATAAAAGAAATAGTAAATTGAAGTACTTGCAGGACTAGGAGCGTTGGCAGGGGTTACGAATTGTTAATGTTAAGGTTACTGCAATAAAAAAATATACAAGGGGAGCAATCCTCTTGTAGTAAATAAGGTGTAAGCATGGATATTAAGATAGATAAAACAATTGAATATAAATTCCTAGAAGCATGGGAAAAAGGAATAGATGATAAAAATGTGATAATTACTAGCAAAAAAAGTGGCGAAAGCTACAGAATTGATATATCAGAAAAGCAGAATAAATTAAAGTTTTATAATCCAGTAATAGCTAATTGGCAGTCATGCACCTATGTGTTACCAGAAGAGATATTTGATGTGTGGTATGTGACCGCAGTATAGGGGGAAGGAGTAACAATTATGAGTAATAATATAAAAGATTTACTAGTAGCAAACGGATATGGATTTTATACAGCAGCATCATGTAGAGAAACTGGCCTGCCTATGTTAGATGGTGGAAGTTATAAAAAATATGCTGATAAATGGTTATCAGCGTCAAGGTGTAAAAGAATAAGGCAACCAGTTAAGGAAGATGAAGAGCCAGTTGCATTTTATAGATGCCAAAAGGGATATTGCTCTTTATATAACAGAGAAAATACGGAAGTCAAAAATTTATTAGAATATGTAACTCAATATCAATTAGATATAATGAGACATTGTGTTGGTATAGGAAGAAAAAATAAACCATATAGAAATTATTTTTTTACTCAGGAAACAGATAAAGATTGGAATGAATTAGTTCAAAAAGGCTTAGCTGAAAAAGGCACTAATCATCCAAATAATGATGAATGTATTTACTTTTGGTTAAGCAAGCAAGGACTAGAATTAATTCTTGGAAGATCAGTAAGTGATAAATTTTATAAAGAGCTATAAGCAAAAAATATATATGGAGGGAGATCATGATAAAACAATTAATTGCTAAAGTTAAAGAAAATGCTACAGATGATTGGAACTTAGTAGCTGGATTAGAGATAGCAGTTATTGAGCTACAAGAAAATTCAAATGAATTTTTGGTATTAAGACCTATTCAATTAGATCAAATGGAGAAATTCTTTAAAGTAATGCATGAAACTTTTGGTAAAAACGAATTCTATGAAGATTATGATTATTTCGTATGTTATGCAGTCAGTGAAGATTGTGACGATATTCTATTAACAATCACTAAGGAAAATATAGAGGAATTAAGACAAGCCACTAAAAAAGACGTATCAATTCATAATAAAAATTTAGAGATGTTAAAGAAAAATCATAATTGGTATAAATATAAAAATTGATTGTAATAATGCGTAAAGTGTAGAGTTAAGGAGTAAAAGGAATGAGTGCTAAAAACATTGAGGTTAGAAAACTACTAAATGAAATGACCAAAGAGGAATTAGTTGACTGTATTATCAGCAATAATGCTTATTTTTGTATTAGTAAAGATGGTGGAATTTCAACAGCTAGACATTATTTAATTACAGCATTATTAAATAGATTAGAGAAAATAAATAAAATTGATACTGGAGATATAACAAAAGCCAAAAACAGAAAAGAAATTATAGATATTATTGAAGCTGATAGAAAGAACCGTAAGAAATGGGAGGATATTAATAAAAGAATTGAACAATTAATGAAGAGTAAATAATGCACAAAGTGTAGAAAGTGTGTATTACATTAAATACAAACAAAAAATATTGTGTTAATAAAAATAGCACTAAAAAGTGCCATTGAAGTAAAAGGATATTAATTTTAAATACTGTAATTAGTATTAATATTTATTGAGTACTTGCACGTGTAATCGCTATTTCCCCACTACCAACTATAGCAATTAGATCTCCATTTTTAATAGTTCCTAGATTGATAATTTCATCTAGTGTATCAAATCTTTTATAAAATTTCTGGTTTCCATTAGAATCAATTATAAATAAACTTGTAACATTATTTGGAGTTACAAGCTTAGCTGTAGCATCAAAAGATTGAATTCCGGAAATGTTGTATACACCTTGCTTATAAGAATCAAATGTAAAAATTGCTTGTGCAACTTCTGTAAAAAGAATTGTGGATAGTAAAAAAGATATTAAGAACTTTTTAATATTCAAAAAACACACCTCCTTGTATAACATTATTCTTTCTAAACTATAGGGAGAATATGCAAAAATAGATTAGAAATATAGTGAGGAGTTATTACGTCATACTAAAATTTGGGGCAGAAAGGAGTGAATAAAATATGGATAAATGTGAGTTCGTAGCAATTAAAGGATTAGTAGTTAGGAAAGATAACATTGTTTATGCCAGAAAGCTTGAAAATGGAACAGGCATAGAATTTGCAATAGCACAAAATAGTAGTTTTCCTCCTAATTCATTCATAGTCAATTTTCAAGAATCAGAGGAACGTGATAGAACATTTGATAAAATCATGGTTGCATTAACAGGAGATTTAACTTAACAATTCTAAAAAGGGGTGAATTAGATGGAAGTTGAAATGAACATAGTTGGAATTACAGAAGATAATAAGCTTGTGCTTGAAAGTAATGGAATGATATTTAAATTAGATGGTTGTGAAATAGATATTGATAAACTTTGCCAAACTTATGAAGAAAAAACTGGGGAAGAATTAGAACTTCAAGTTTTTAAAGATGATAATTTTATTGATGAAGAAATGTAGATTTGAAGTAGCAATTAAAAATATAGGGAGGAATATCAATGGCAGTAGCTGATTATACAACTATACAAAAATCAAGTGTTGATGCTGTTATCAAAGATGCGTTAGAAGTAGAGCATATTACATCAGCACCAATTGAACATTATACTCAAGATGAACTTAAAGAAATGGCGGAAAAAGCAAAGAAAAATGATTTAGTTATTTCTATAAGAGCAGAACACAGTAATTTTTATCAAGGAGTGTTGTTGAGTTTCATAAAGCGTAAAAGTATTGATGATACGTTTGTGAAGTACATTTAATTATAAGGAGAATTAGTCATGCTAAAAATAAGAGTAACTTTTGTAGATGATATAGATGGACAAGAAGAGTTTGATGAAGCAAAACAAATATTTAAAGATAATTATAGAATTTTAAATGAAAGTAGAATTTATAAAGGCAGAAATAAAAGTAAATATTCTAATGTTTATTTAGAGATTGAAAAAAGAAAATAAGAAAAAGGTGTTCATCACGAACACCTTCACCAGATTAGAGAATACAACTTGGAACGTAGGTTCTCTAATCAACCTATCTAAATTATACCATATTTTAAAGGATAGGTGATAAAAATGGCAGAAATAAAAAGTATATTTAATATCTATAGAGAAAGAAAATGTAAGATTGATAATTTAGAAATTGAAATTGAAAATTTGAGACTAAGTGGATTAGATGAAAGTGACATAAGAATAGAAATTTTAACTAAGGAAATTAATAGATTAAAAAATGAAAATAAAAGAATTGATAATATGTTAAATTTATTACCTGAAAAAGAATATAAGGTTATAAAATTAGTTTTAATAGATTGTAAAGATAAGAAAAAAGCCGCTAATGAAATTGATAGAACAGAAAGGCAGTTAAATAGAATTTTAAATAGAGCTGTTAAAAAGATAGTATTATAGGGTGCAAATGCATCCTTATTTTTTTATAGAATGTCTCAAAAATGTCCTAAAAGTGTCCCGAAAATGTCTTGAAAATGTCCCACAAATGTCCCAGAATTTATGATAATATATGTACATAAATAAGTAATAAACACAAAATACAAGTTCATATTTCTTATTTAACTTTTATAAAAATAAGAAATGTCCCTCTTTTTGGTTTGGGTGAACTATATACTTTTTTAGGAGTTGATAATTTGAAATCTAAATTAGAGAAAGAAAAAGTTAAAAAATTATATTTAGATGGGCTAAAATCTCCAGAGATTGCAAGGAAATTAGAAGTTGAAAAAGATACTGTAAAAAAGTGTATTCAAAGAAACTTTAGTCATTTGAAACATAAACATGATATAGCAGTTGTTCAAAGACGTGAAAATATAAAAGCTACAAATTATGAAGCTAATAAATATATGGGTGATAGTACTTTCATAAAAAAGAATAGATCAATATATGAGACTAAATTAAATGGAGATATAGTTATCAATAAAAGAGTTGCACCAGTTGTAACGTGGGATACACCAAAAAAATTAATAAATGAAGATAGCAAAGAACTATATGAAAAACGAGTAGTAAAAAAATATAGAGATACAAGTAATGAGTTGTTAAATTAATTAGCAGCTCTTTTTTATTGAGAATTTTAGGAGGGAGTTATGATAATTGAAAAAATATTAAAAGAAAGAGATCCAAAAACATATAAGAAATTGGATGCCATTAAGAAAAAAGAAAAGTTGAGTGAACGTGATATAAAAGAATTAATGTCTCATTCAAGTTATAAAAGACACAAAGGAGCGATAAAGCAGGTGAAATAATGGAAGAAAGAAAACATAAGTGGGAAAAAGGTACAGCATCGCCAATACCACAAAATAAATATGAAAGATTCAAAGAGCAATTGATTGAACATAGTAAAAAATATGCTGATAGGAATTTAAACTTATTTATTTTGGCTAGAGCGACTGGATATAGAATGCAAGATTTAGTTGAACTTACAATTGGACAAATAAAAGATGCGCTAGATGATGGATATTTTTTAATACAGGAATCTAAACAATATAAACAGTGGTTAGCGAACTTACATAGGTATCCTAACAAAAAGAAACCTGATAAAAGAAAAGTATATATAAAAAGTAATTTAGAAAATTATTTAAGGGAATATGTTAAAGGTAAAAAAAGAGCTGAATATGCATTTCCATCAAATAAATCCAAAAATGGTTTAGAACCAATAGAACAAAAATCATTTAGTGCAATTCTTACTGAGGTTGGCAAGAGCATGGGATTAAAAAATATAAGTGGTCATAGTCCTAGAAAAACTTATGCTACTAGAATATATGAAAAGTCAGGTAAGGATTTAGAAAAAGTTAGAATTGCATTAAATCATCAATCAGTTGAAGAAACAAAAAGATATCTAGGCATAAAAGAAAAGATGAAAGAGGATGCAGCAGAAATTGCTGACGAAGATATATAATGCGTAAAAAATAAACTGGTACTTATTTTATATAGTTTTAAAAAATTATTACTAATATATGTGCCTTAAAAAAGATATCAGTAATCCTCCATGTTATTACCTATTATTTAACAAATACTAAAATAGGGATAAAGCTAGTAATTTCAATATCTTAGGGACATTTGCATAAAGCCATAAAAAATATAAAAAAATGTGAGGTTTTAAAAGTTGGGAAATACACCGAAAATCAAGGCATTTAAAATCATGATTGTCTAAATGGAAAGGAGGTGTTTTCACATGGCAAAAAGCAAATGGAATGAAGTTAAAGAAAAACTGGCAGACGTTGAATTATGGGCGTCTATGGGATTATCTGAAACGCAAATCGCTTATAATTTAGGCATAAGTAGAGCGACCTTAGAGAACTATAAAAGAGATCATTTAGACATTTTAGAAAGTTTAAAAAGGGGCAAAAATCAGGCTGATTTCAAAGTTGAAAATGCATTATATAAAAAGGCTACTGGATATGAAGTCAAAGAGACTGTAGCAGTTAAATTAAAAGACATTTATTATGACGATAGAGGCAACAAATGTCAGAAAGAAAACTTAGGTACAGTTGAAGTAACAAAAGAGATACCAGCAGATGTTCAGGCAATTAAGTTCTGGCTAATCAATAGAAAGCAAGGACGATGGAAGGATAACCCTACAAGAGCCGAAATAGATAAAGCATTATTGGAGCTTAAGAAAGAGGAAGCAGATGAGAGAAAAAAACTTATGAAAGAATGGAATGAGTGATGATATGTAAAAGATGCAGTAGGTGTGGTAAGAGAATACAAACAGGATCTAAATGTAACTGCTCTCAAAAGAGATATAAAGAATATGATAAAGACAAAATTAATAGCAAAGAGAAGAAATTCTACTCAAGTGATCAGTGGAATAAGATCAAAGATAAAGCAAAAGAGTTATATGAATATATTGATATTTATAGTTATTATGTCTCAAATAAATTAGAGTATGGTCAAACAGTCCATCATATTGTGCCTATTAAAAGAGAATGGGAAAAGAGATTTGCTCTAGATAATCTTATATATCTGACGGAAAGTAATCATAGAGTTATCCATAATAGGATGGAGAGTGGTGAATATAATGAGGTTATTAATGAATTAAATGAGTTAGTAGCTAGATTTAAAAAAGAATTTGATATAGAGGAATAATAGCATAGGGGGATGCCCGAAATGTTTTTAAGATAAATTTCTAGACCGCACCCCCAGCTTTCATTTCTCAAAAATCCCAATAAAAAATTTAAAAAGTAAAATTTGAAATGAAAGAAGGTGTAAAAAATGCCAAGGGGAAGGAAGTCATTAGAAATGCAAAAGAAGCATTTAACTAATGAGGAAAAAGTCCAGAAGGAACAGCAAGAAGAAATGCTGGTATTAGGGAAAGAGCAATTGAAAAAAGCACCTTCTTGGCTTATCGATGATATTGCAAAAAAAGAATTTAGAAGAGTTGTTAAGGAGATTGATAAAATTGATATACTTGGAAATCTAGATTTGAATAATTTAGGTGGATATTGTAATTCATATTCGTTGTATCTAAAAGCAACATCTGAATTGCAGGATAAGCCCCTAATATCAAAGAAAATGACAAAGTCAGGTATCATAACAGTTGAAAATCCATTAATTAAAATTCAAAAAAACTATGCAGAAGAGATGAGAAAGTTTGCTTCACTTTGTGGAATGACTATTGATAGTAGATTAAAAGTTGCTACAGTTAAAACTAGTAAGCAGCAAGAAGATATTACAGATGAGTTCGGTGATATTTAGTGACTATTAAAGAAGAACTAATTAAATATTCTAATGATTGTTTAAATGATATAATCCCAAGTGGTAAAAAGCATAAATGGGCATGTTTAAGATTTTTAAATGATATAAAAAATTCTGAATTAAATATATTAAGTACACCATTTGAGTATTACTGGAATGAAGAAGAAGCTAATAAGATTGTTAAATGGTTTGGATATTTAAAGCATAGCAAGGGTGTATTAGCAGGACAATTTATAACTTTAAATACGTGGCAAAAGTTTTGCTTATGTCAGATTTATGGATGGGAGCATAAAGAAACATATTTAAGGAGATTTACAAAATCTTTTATAGAAGTGGCTAGAAAAAATGCTAAGTCACAAATGGAAGCTGGAGTAACACTCTATGAAATGTCTACGAGGGCTACTAAGAATAAGGAAATTTATGAGTGTTATTGTGCTGGAGTAAAAAGAGAACAATCAGAAGTTATATTCAATGAGTGCAAGAATATGTTAAAGGGGTCTCCACTAAGAGGCAAATTTAAAATAACAAAGAACAGTATACAGCATGTAAAAACTACTAGCAGCTTAAAACCGCTTAACAAACAAGACGGTAAAGAAGGGGATGGAAGCAATCCAGCTTTACTGGTATTAGATGAATATCATCAGCACAAGACAACTGAGTTTTATGACCTAGGGTTAGGCGGTAATACTAAAGAAAGTTTATTAATGATTATTACTACTGCTGGAGTTGATTTAACTTACCCATGTTTTACTCAAGAGTATACTTATTGCTCGAAGATACTAGATCCGAATGTCGATATTGATAATGAAGAATATTTTATTGATATATGTGAAATAGATGAAGATGATGACATTGAGGATGAGGAAAGTTGGAAAAAAGCGAATCCAATTAGAATGACATATGATGCAGGTATTAAAAAAATACGTGGAGAGTATAAAATCGCCAAAGAAATTCCTGAAAAGATGATTGCATTTCTAACAAAATGCCTTAATAAATGGGTGCAAGCCAAGGAAAATGGCTATATGAATATGGCTAAATGGAAGAAATGCGAAGTAAAAGAGATACCTTATGATCTAAGAAATAGGGTAGTATATGTTGGATTTGATATGTCAGCGAAGATAGATTTAACTTCGGTGGCTTTTATTATACCTATTTTAAGTGATGAGTTAGATTCTAGTGGTAAGAAAATAGTAAAATACGTTTGTTTTAGTCATTCTTTTATACCTAATCGAACAAAACTAAGGGAAAGGATGGCAGTAGATAAAGTTCCTTATGATTCATGGGAAAGGTCTGGTTATTTAACTATAACTAATACTGAAATAGTAGATCAGCAACAAGTTATGGATTATGTATTAGAAACTTGTAAGAAAAATAACTGGAGAATAGAAACATTATGTTTTGATCCAGCAAATGCAAGCAAAATGATGATTGATTTAAGCAATGAGGGGTATGTAGTTGAAGAAGTATTCCAAAGTCATAAATCTTTGAATGAATCTACACAAGGATTTAGAGAGCAGATTTATTGTGGAAATGTTATTTATACTAATAATCCATTATTAAATTACGCAATGAGTAATGCAGTAATAAAAACTAATAATGGTCTTATAAAAATTGATAAAGATGCTACAACAAAAAGAATTGACCCAGTTGATGCTCTATTATGTGCCTTTAAATTAGCACTATATCATGAATTTATAGACATAACTGATACAGATGAGTGGCTAGAGAAAGATGAATGGTAAGGAGGTGATAAAGCAAATGGGAGTTATAAGTAAAATAAAGAATACTTTTAAAAATCAATCAATATCCGAAGTTGAAACAATAGGAACTAATCCAACGCTAGAACAGTTAGAAAGCTTTTTTCATACAAGCATAGAAGAAATTTCTAACTCTAAATTAACAAGTGCATCGTATTATGCATGTATGCAAATAAGATGCAATGCAATTGCAAAATTACCAATTAAGTTAATGCAAGAAACTGAAAAAGGTGCAAATAAGGCAGTTGACCATAACTTATATAAGATTTTAAAGAAAAGACCAAATCCATTTACTAACGCGCACGATTTTTTGTGGGCAACAGAATTCCAAAGATTAGAGCATGGTAATTCATTTTGGGTAATGGGGAATGATATTAAGGGGAATATAACAGCTTTATATTTGTTAGATAGTACAAGAGTTCAAATTATAGTAGATAATACAGGAATATTAGATAAGAAAAATGCAGTTTATTATTTATATTCAGATAGTAAAAAAGGAGAATTACTATATACAAGTGATAATATAGTGCATTTTAAAAACTTTAGCATGGATGGGTTGAAAGGCACGAGCATTAAAAAATATATTTCTGATGTAATAGCAAATGAGCAATATTCTAATAAAATCTTAAAAGACAGGTATAAAAATGGATTAATGGACCCGATAATTGTTCAATATATTGGTGATTTGAATGATGCAAAACAACAGAAGATTAAAAAGAAATTCGCTGATATGGGTGGAGCTAAAAATGCTGGTAAGGTTGTACCTATTCCAACCGATTTTAAGGTTGAGCAATTAGAAACTAAATTAGTCAATAGTCAGTTCTTTCAATTGCAAGGGCTAACAACAAGACATATTGCTAATGCATTTGGAGTCAAGGGATTTCAGCTTAATGATATGGAGAAAAGCACTTACAACAACATAGAGCAACAGAATAAAGCATTCTATAGTGATACGTTGCAAAATACTTTGACTACTTATGAGCAGGAAATGGATTATAAATTACTTACTGAGGATGAGCAAGATAAGGAAGGTTATTACTGGCAGTTTAATGTTGATAGCATTTTAAGAAGCGATTTAGCTAGTAGGACAGCATCTTATGTTGCAGGCATAAATAATTCTTATATGACTATAGCTGAAGTAAGAAAAAAAGAAAATTTATCTTATATAGAGGGAACAGATCAGTTAATTGTAGGTAATGGCGCAAGTATTTTCTTAAAAGATTTAGGAAAACAATACGACAAAGGTGGCGGTAATAGTGAGTAGGTTAAGTTATCTAAAAGTTAAAAATTCAACAGATACTAGTGCAGATATATATTTTTATGGAGATATAGTTGGCGATGAGTGGGAAAAGTGGTGTGATACAGATACTTGCCCACAAGATGTGGTTGAAGCACTTAATGAAGCACAAGGAAAAGATTTAAATATTTATATAAATAGTGGTGGAGGTTCTGTATTTGCTGGACTTGCTATATATAATATGTTAAATAGAGCAACTGGAAAGAAAAAATGTCATATAGATGGAATGGCAGCATCAATAGCTAGTGTTATTTGCATGGCAGCTGATGAAATAATAATGCCAAACAATTCATATCTGATGATTCATAAACCAAGTAACATGGTATGGGGAAATGCAACAGATATGAGAAAAATGGCTGATGATTTGGATACTATTCAAATAGGAATTGAAAATGTATATAAAACTAAGCTAAAAGATGGCATTGATATAGAAACTATAAAAGATTTAATGGATAAAGAGACTTGGTTACCAGCAAATGAAGCTGAGAAATATTTTAATGTCAAGGTAATTGAAGAGAACAAAGCAGTTGCAAAAGTGGATTTTAATAATTTTAAAAATTATAGAAATATACCAGAGGAATTTAAAGATAAAATTCAAAAAGGTGATCGTGACGAACACCTAAAACTAGATAGTGAGTTAAAAAATAAACTACAAATTGAGCTTGAGTTGCTTGATATGTAGTTTTTTTGTACTAAAAATTTCAGATAAGGAAGTGTATTAAATGAAAAAAAGTATAGCAATGAAAAATAATTTAGAAAAATTAAAGAATGAGGCTCAAGTGTTATTAGATAATAACAAAGTTGAAGATGCTAAGAACAAGATGGAAGAGGTTAGAACGTTAAAAGCAGCTATCGAAGTTCAAGAAGAACTTGAACAAGAAGAAGAAGCAATATTAGCTGCACAAGCAGAAGCAGAAAAAGAGTCAGAAGAAGGCTCAGCAAAAGATTCTAAAAATAAAACAAAAGAAAATGCAAATATGATAAGAGCAATGATAAAGAAGGTTACAGGTAAAAAGCTAACAGAAGCTGAAAATGCATTGATATTACCAACTACAACCACTCCAGAAGGTACAAATGGAGAAGGTTATATATTACCTCAGGATATAAGAACTTTAATTCAAAAGAAGATAAGACAATATAAATCTTTAAGAGATGTATTGGGGTACATGCCTGTTGGAGCATTGACAGGATCTTTCCCGGTTGAAAACTTTGAGACTGTATCAGGATTAGTAGATTTTGCTGATGGTACAGATGGAGAAGATGAGGATGAAATCAAATTTAAAAATGTGAAATTCTCATTACAAGAAAAGGCGGCATTCATAAAATTATCAAATACACTATTATCTCTAACAGACAACGCTCTAATTAATTATGTAGTAGATGTATTTGCAAGAAAAGCTGTTGTGACAGAAAATACTATGGGTTTAGCAGCATTAAAATCTAATAAGACAGTAAAAACTATTGCTGACTGGAAGGCGTTAAAATCATCAATAAATAAAGATTTAGATCCAGGAGTATTATTTGGAACTGTTATAGTTACTAATCAAGATGGATTTGACGTTCTTGATGCTGCTTTAGATTCTTTTGGAAGACCAATATTACAGCCAAATCCAGCAAATCCAACTCAAAATTTGTTTAAAGGTTACCCAGTAGTAGTTTATTCTAATACAATGTTGTCAACAACGAATGGTAAAGCTCCTATTATTTATGGAAATTTAAGTTGTGCAGTATGTTTTGTAGATTTAAATGGTCAAATAGCATTTGCAACGTCAAGTGAAGCAGGATTTATGAGTAATACTACTATTGCGAGACTTATTGAATTTATCGATGTAGTACAATGTGATAGCTCTGATAAGTGTTATATATATGGAGAATTAGCAGTTGGAGCATCAGCTTAATTTTAGGGCTTAATGCCCTTCCTTCAGTGGGAGGTAATATGGATTTATCAACAATAAAGAGTTTTTTAAGAGTAGATTTTGATGATGATGATGAATTAATTAAACTATTCATTGAAGTTGGAAAGAAGTATATTACAGATGGATTTGCAGAATATAGTGATGAAAACCCATCACATAAGTTATTATTATTAAAGGCTATTAAAACTTTATATGATAGTAGAGATGATAATAATGATAGTGTTTATTTGAGTATAAAACTTCAAGAAAACTTAGGGGGATTAGATGGATAAGCTAGCTGATAGATTAAATAATAGAATAGATGTTTATGGAAAAGTTAAATTCGAAAATGAATTTCATGAAGAAGATTATCATTTTGATAAGATAAAATCTGTTTGGAGTGAAATAATTCCTACAGGTGGAAGTTTGGCAACTGGCCAAGGCGATACTATTTATGCAAAAATAACTCATAAAATTACTGTTAGAGATAAATCTATACCTAATTTATCTAATGATATGTATTTTATGTATAAAGGATTAAGGTATGATATTAATTTCTTTCAACCAAATTACAAATATAAAGATGCTATAGAGATTATGTGTACGTTAGTTATACAAGACCCAAAGGACTTGGGGGTACAAGAAGATGGATGATAGCTTTAATTTTAAAGAGTTAGATTCATTTCAAAAGCAAATGTTAGAGGTTGCTAATGATACAATGCCTAAAGAATCTAAGAAATTTATTAGAAAAGAAGGTACTAAGTTAAGAAAAAACACATCTAAAAAGGCAAGACAAAAGGTAAAGAAGGAAACAGGTAAATACTTTAAATCTATTAAACGAGGAAAGGTTTATTATTATAATGGTAACCTATCTATAAGAACTTATTCTACAGCTCCACATGCACATTTAATAGAGAAAGGTCATAGGCAAGTAACTAAAGATGGGAAAGAAGTTGGTTGGGTAGATGGAAAACATATTTTCGAAGATACTCAGAAAGAATTTGAAGAACAATATTTTAAAGATAATGAAGAATTTGTAGAAGAAATAGTAAAGACTTTATTAGTAAATAAGTTGAAAGGTTAAGTTTATATGGTAACGTTGAATGAAATAAGAACAGCAATTAATAATACTATTATTAATGCACTAAAAGGTACTAAATTTGAAGGAGTTAAACCTACAGCAATAGATTTTACAGATGGAATACCAAGGCCATCTATAAGACTAATCTTTGACAATTCTAGAACTGGAAAGTCTAATAGTAATTTGAAAGAAAGGACCCTAACAGTTAGGGTTTATTTTTATGCTGAAAATAAGGATAGATATAGAAATGACAACATAGAAATGCAAGATATATTGGAAAATACATTTTTAGAAGATGTAAAAGTTACTGATACTTTTTATATGCCACTTGTTGAAGATGGAGAAGTTGAATGTGAGGTAGTTGATACAGTACTTCAATGCAGTTTTGATTTATATTCTCTTGAGGAAATATATGATGATTCTAACTTAGAACCAATAGAAGAATTAAACTTTAACTTAAATTTAGAAGAATAGGAGTGATGATATGACAGTTACAATGCCAAATATTGATGTATCATTCAGTCAAAAAGCGGCTTCGCTTCCTGAGAGAAGTGAAAGAGGTTATGCAATATTAATAGTTAAAGATGATACAAACGCAATGTTTAATTATAAAGAATATTCCGATATAACTGAGATAGATACTGATAAGGAATTATACACAGAAGGTAACTTACAATATTTAAAAGACATATTTACATTTGCCCCATATAAGGCTTGTGTAGTGAAAATTGGGAATACAGCAACTATTTCTGATGCACTAAAAATTGTTATCGAGAATGTAAAAACAGGATGGATAACAATGGCAGATGGTGAAACAGAAGATTTTACAACTTTATCAAGTTGGATAAAATCGCAAGTAGCTAATAAAAAAACTTATAAAGCGGTAGTATACAATGTAACTTCACCAGATGAAAAGCATATAGTTAATTTTGTTAATACAAAGATAACTTTTAGTGATAGCAGGGGTGAACAAACAGGAGAAAAATATTGTCCAAGTCTTATTGGAATTTTAGCAAAATGTAATATTACTCAAGGCTGTAATTACTTTAAATGTACAAATCTTAGTAAGGTTTCAGAGGTTGATGATAGAAATGAGGCTCTAGGTGCAGGGAAGTTTATTTTAATTAATGATGGTGCAGATGTTAGAATTGCACGTGGAATTAACAGTTTAACTACTACAAATGGGAAATCAGCTACAGAAGATATGAAAGAAATAGAAGTGGTTGAAGCAATGGATCTTATGCAAGATGATATTTCAACTACATTTAAAGAGGATTATCTTGGTGGTGGATATAAGAATAAATATGATAATCAAATTTTATTTATTTCAGCAGTTAATGGATATTTTAAAAAATTATCAGCTAATGGAACAGACGTATTAGATGAAGAATACGAAAATAAAAGTGATATAAATGTTGAAGAACAAAGAGCAGCATGGATAGCAGCAGGCACAAATGAGGCTAAAGATTGGACCGATATCCAAGTTAGAAAAAATACATTTAAGAGAAGTTTATTTATTAATGCTAATGTGAAAATATTACAAAGCATGGTCGATTTAGACTTTGCAATTAATTTAGCTTAGAGAGGAGGAAATAAACATGGGAAATCAAGCATTAGCGAATAAGGTTTTGACAGGCAGCAGTGGTAATCTGTGGTTTAATGGACAGCTTTTAGCCAATTTAAGTAAGATTGAAGCTAAAGTAAAAGGTAATTTTGAAACGGTTGAGTTTTGTGGAGATAATGCAACATATAGCAGATATAATGGGTGGTCAGGAGAAGGTACGCTTACAGTAAAAAAAGTTGATAGTACAATATGGAAGATTTGTGCTGATGCATATAAAAGTGGAGTTATGCCAGATATAAAATTAATATCAAGTTTAACTGATAAAGCAACAGGAAAAAGTGAAAAAGCAAGTATAGAGGGAGTAGTAATAACTGAATTCCTACTTGCTGGGTTTGAATCTAAAAAAATAATTGAAGAAGAGTTTCCGTTTAACTTTGGAGACTTCGATGCTATTGAAACTATTTAATATTAAGATGCTTATAATTAAGCATCTTTTCAATTTTAAAATAAAATTTTGGAGGAATATTATGAACAAAATGTCATTAGAGGATTTTATTAAAAAGGGATTAGAGAAAAGTGAAGGAATAAGGAAAGAAGCGGATATAGAGATAGAAGGATATGGACCTATAAGCTTTATAAGACCTACAGAAGATAATCTTTTAGAGTATTTAGATGCTCAGGCAAATGCAATTAAGATGAATAAAAATGAAGAGATAATCGGTACAGATTATAAATTATTGATCAATGCGTCTAAAGAATTCATTTATTTTTCTTGTCCATTTTTACAAAATCCAGAATTGCATAAAGCTTGGGGAATAAAAGATCCTTTAGATGCACCAGTAAAGGCTTTTGGAGTTGAAAATTTAGCTGGAATAGCTAAAAAGATAAAGGAAACTTTTGGAGATGGTAAAAAGACTAAAGAAAAATTAAAAAACTAATAAGGGGGAATGGCAAAGGAGAGATAGGACCATTATTTTGGTTAGGTTATTTCTTTGAATGTGGTCATTCCCTCGAATATTTATGGAGTTTACCTAAAACTCAAAAAGAGCTTTTAATGGAATATGTTATTTATAAAAATGAATTAACGAATGCTAAACCACCCAAAAATTAATGTGGAGGTGATAATTTGGCATCTAAAGTAATTAATACCATATTAAATTTGAAAGATAATTTTAGTGACACTATTCAGAATGTTGCTAAAAATACTCAAGGATTTAAGTCTGGTATGAAGGATACAGAAGATCAGGCTGTTAAAATGAAAAAAACAGTTAGTGAAGCTTTTAGTATTGTTAAAGACTCTATGCTTAGGGGAATCGGCTTTGGTGCTGGTATGGATATATGGGAGAGCATGAAAGATGGTATAGTTGAAACTGTTACTTTCGGAAATGAGCTTCAAAAATCTCTAAATGGAGTTATGACATCTAGTGGACTTGCTGAAACTGGCATGGATAGAATGAAAAATGTCATGCTAGATATATACAATGATAATTTTGGAGAGAATTTCGAAGAGATAGGCGAAGCATTAAAAGCAGTAGGAGAGCAAACTGGATATACTGGTGATGATTTAAAAGGACTAACTGAAAATGCAATAGCATTAAAAGATACTTTTGGATATGAGGTAAATGAATCTGTTAGATCAGCATCGACTTTAATGAAACAATTTGGAGTAGATGGTGATGAAGCATTTAATTTAATTGCACAAGGGAAACAAGGTGGATTAGATTTTAGTGGAGAAATGTTAGATTCTATCAATGAATATAGTGTGCAATTCAAAAAACTTGGATTAAATGCTGAAGATATGTTTAATGTATTCTCAGCAGGATCACAAGAAGGTGCTTTTAATTTAGACAAAGTTGGAGATGCAATTAAAGAATTTTCTATAAGAGCTGTTGATGGAAGTAAAACAACAGAAGATGGATTCACTCAGCTTGGATTTAATGCTGATGATTTAGCAGCTAAATTTGCTCAAGGCGGAGATAGCGCAAAAGATACTTTTGAGGATGTTATTGCAGCTTTATCAAATATGAAAGACCCTTTAAAACAAAGCCAAATAGGCGTCGAACTGTTTGGAACGCAATTTGAAGATTTAGGTATAAACGTAATTGAAAGTTTAGGAAATGTTGATGGAGAAATAAGCAACACATATGATGCTTTGGCGCAAATAAACAAAATAAAATATAGCGATGTAGGTAGTGCATTTGAGGGAATTAAACGAAATATTCAAACAAGCGTATTAATTCCAATCTCGGATGCTGTACTACCTCGTTTAAATGATTTTGCAAATTGGTTTAGAAGTAATATTCCTGAAATAAAAGAAGATATAGGTGGAGTAACTAATACTTTTTTAAGCGTTGGAGGTTCAATTATAGACAAGATCGTGCCTTCGCTTGGTGATTTAATAGGTTCTGCATCTAATTTGGTAAGCACCATTTATAATAGTGTTGTACCATCATTTTCAGCTATAACACCTGATAATTGGGATTCTGTAAGTGATGCTATTTCTGGAATAATTGATGGAGCTACAGGAGTAGTTAATTTTGTAAATGACAATTGGCCAACAATTGAACCAGTTGTATATAGTATAGTTGGAGCAATCGCTGCATGGCAGTTGGCTATCGTTGGAGTTAATACTTGGATTGGAATTACAACATTTGCAACTAGTGCATGGGGAACAATAGAACTTATGATTTGGGGGATACAAAATGCTACAAGTGCCTGGGAAGCAGCACAATGGCTGTTAAATGTGGCAATGGATGCAAATCCAATTGGAGTTGTAACCCTTGCAATAGCTGGTTTAGGATTTGCAATATATGAAGTTGTAAAACACTTTAAAGATATTTGTGAATGGGCAGAAAATGCATGGGGAAAACTTAAGAAGTTTCTTGGATTAGATGGCTCTAAAGTTAATGTAACAGCAACAGAAACAGTTACATCCATAACAAATGGAAGCGGAGATCCAGTGTATACAAGAACGCCTATGAATGCAACAGGAACACATTATTGGCCTGGTGGCCCTACTAGAATGAATGAGTTTGGAAATGGAGAAATGGCAATACTGCCAAGTGGATCGAAAGTTATTCCGGCAGGTCAAACAGATAAGATATTGAATAATAGTAGTCAACCATTTATTGTACAATTGATTGTTCAAGGTAATTTAATAGGAAATGAGGAATATGCAGATATATTAGGTCAGCATATTTACAATAAACTTTATTATCAAATGGTTAATTCATAGAAAGGAAGGTAATAAATGAGTAATTATAATATTTATGTTAGTGATTATAATAGAACAAAAGTATTACAATTTCCAACGATTCCACCTAAGTTACCTTCCTTTTCTAGTGATAGCAAGAATGAGGAGTTTGAAACTTATTGGGATATACCATATAACTTTATTGAGAAAAAAGGATTACTTAAAAGTTCCTGGAGTGATTGGCTTCCAAGAGATGCAAGTAAGTATTATTTCTCTAAAAGTAAAGTTAATGCAAAGGAAATAATCGATTTAATTGAAAATGCTAAAACTAATGCTGAACCTATTCGAGTAGTAATAAGTACTCCTGATGGATATTATGTAAATGATTCTTTTAGCGTTGAAAAATTTGAGCATTCAATAATGAAAAATGGTGATTATGAATATAGCTTAGATCTTAAGCAATGGCGAGATTATAATACTATTATTACGCAAACTAGCACAGTAGGATGGCAACAAGATAATACTGGATGGTGGTACGTATATGATGCAAATGGAAGTTATTATATGGGGAATTGGCAGCTTATAAACAATGAATGGTATAATTTTAGAACAGATGGCTATGCACAACAAAATAGTTGGATTCAAGATGGTCTTTATTGGTATTATTTTAAAGATAGTTGCGCTATGGCTAGAAATGAATGGATTCAATATAAAAATAAATGGTATTATTTTGGTTCTGATGGAGCAATGTATTTTAGTGGATCTGCGACAATAGATGGAGTTAAATATACATTTGATGATGATGGAGCTTTAATTGAAAGTTAGGTGATAATGTGTATAAGCTTATTGTTAATAATCAAGATATTTTTAATGATGGCAATACTGTTTCGTGGGGTGGAGATACAGATAACTTGGGGAGTCAATTAACTTTTGATAGTATAAAAGAAATTCCTACTGGAACAGTTGTGCAGCTATTTAATGACTCCTTAGAAATTTTTAGAGGAATTGCATTTCATCCAATTAAAAAAAGATGGATATGGAGTTATACATGTCAGGACTATAGTTATTATCTTAAGAATAATAAAATCTCGGTCAAACAATTTTATAATATGAGGGCAGATGATGCTATAAGATCCTTAGCTAATGAAGCGTATTTAATCTGTATAATAGTAGACATGCCAACTCCTATAAGCAAAACTTATTCGAATACTACTATGGATAAAATAATAGACGACATTTTAGAACAAGCTAAAAATGACCAGGGAGCAACATATTTTAAAGAAATAGAAGGTAATATTTTATATATTAGAAAGCTTTCAGAAATGAAAATTAATCCTAAAATAATTTTACCTAAGCAAATAGATATAGATATGTCAATGGAGAAAATGAAAAATAGGATAACTGTAACAAGCGGAAATGATGATAATGCAAAAGTAGAAGCTACAGCAGAAGATACAAGTCAACAAGGATTCTATGGAGTTTTAAGTGATAATTTCAATGTAGAGGATAAAAATATTGCACAAGCTCAAAATATTGCCAATAATGCTTTAGTAAATAGCAATAAAATAGAATATTCAGCTACTTTAAATGATATGATAGCACTTAAAGATGGAGATTTAATAAAGCCTAATAGAATGATTTATTTGCAAGCAGGAAGTAGATTGAATGGGTACTATAAAATAAAAAATGCAAATCATAAATTACAAAATGGATTGCATAAGGCAAGTATTACAATTGTTTGGTAGGTGAAAAATGGATAGATATGATGTTGGAATTATGAAATTGTTTAGGGAAAGAGATAATAAAGATCCAGATGAAGCTAAAATAGGCAAAATAATTTCATTAAATCCTATGAAGGTATCCTTATTTGGAGGAGCAGCTATATTTATAGAAAATGATGATCATACTCCTCTCTATGTATGTGAGGATCTAAGAAAAATAACTGGAACTATAGAAATTGAAGGCAATGAATCTAAAAATTTTATTATAACAAGAGAACTAAATAATGGGGATAGTGTTTTATGTATTCCTATTTTAAATGGTCATGCTTATGTTGCAGTAAAGAAAGTGTAAAAGAGGTGATATAGTTTTGTTTCCGAATCAAGAAGTAGTTAACACAATAGACAAATTAGATGATACAAATTCAATAAGTAGTAAAGGTAAATCTCCATGTTTCAATTTTGAAACAGGAGATTTTTATGTTAAAGATGGAAGAGTAGAAACAATAAGTAAGCACGAGGCTTTAAAGCAATGGATTCAAAAAACTATTAGAACAGATAAAAACAAATACAAAATATATAATACAAACAATACTGAAAAATATGGTGTTGATTCGCTCTTGGATTTAATAACAAGCGATTATCCTTTAGCTTATAAGGAAGCGCAAATTCAAATTATAATTACAGAAGCATTATTAAGAAATTCTGATATAAAAGCTGTAAATAATTTTGTGTTTAAAAAGTATAAAAGGTTACTTAATTGCACTTTTGATGTTATTAGTATTTATGGCACAAGCACAGAAAGTGTGGTGAGATAGAAAATGAGCGATAGCAGAGATGTTATACAAGCTAGACTATTAACCAATATAAATGATTCGTACAATAAGTCTGAGGGTGAATTTATGTATGATGCGGAGATGCCAGTTGCAATTGAACTTGAGGGCGCATATACGGAAATTGAAGGCGTATTAGATAGGAGATTTGCAGAAACATCTACTGGAAAGGATCTTGATAAAGTAGTAAAAGATGTTGGATTAACACGTAAATTAACAACTCAATCTATTGGGAAAGTTACAATTACTGGAGTGGTCGGTTCTCCTATAAATAAAGGTGAACTCGTAGCTAGTGATAATGTTAACTTTGAATTTACAGAAACATTGGTTATACCTGAAAGTGGGAGTATAGATGTTTCAGTAAAATGTGTGAAATACGGTGAGGTCGGTAATATACCAGTTGGGGCTATTAAATATTTTCCAAAGACACTTTCAGGACTTCAAAAAGTAATTAATAAAGAATCTATTTCTAATGGATATAATGAGGAGACAGATGAAGAGTTAAGAAAAAGGTATTATGCTAAAATCCAGACTCCTGCAACGTCTGGGAATAAATATCACTATAGAAATTGGGCATTAGAGGTAACAGGTGTTGGAGATGCAAGAGTATTACCTTTATGGAATGGGAACGGAACTGTAAAAGTTGTTATTATAAATTCTAATAAGACTGGAGCTGATAGAACATTAGTAGATAGTGTTAAAAATTATATCGATCCAATTGATGGAATGGGCGAAGGACAAGCACCAATTGGAGCAACAGTAACAGTTGTTTCGGCGATTGAAAGGGCAATAAATATAACTGCAAATGTGAGTATAACTAATGGATTTAATCTTGGAGTAATACAAACAACTTTTAAAACATTGTTAATAGAATATTTGCAAAGTATTTCATTCAATGCTTCATATATAAGTATAGCAAAGATAGGGAAAATATTATTAAGTACTGAAGGAGTTATGGATTATTCTGATTTAAAAATTAATGGTGCAACATCAAATATTAATTTAGATGATGAAGAAATTGCGGTAATTGGAAATGTGAGTTTGGGGGTGATGTGATTTGAATGTAACTAAATTCTATGAGAAACTCAATAAAATTGAAAATAACATATATGTAATTGAGGAAGTTGTTGAAGTATTAAATGGAGTTTATGAATCAGAGCTACAACATGATAATGTAAATCTAAAGACATTGAATGTTTATACAGGAAGTAGACTTACAGGAAATAAGATTGAAGCATATTTTACATCAACTCCATCATTAGCTCCATGGAAAACAATAATTAAAATTTATTCTAATGTAAGTCCGATCTATATAAGCTATGAAACATTAGGGGATCAAGTTGAAGCAGGAGATATTAATAATCTTCAAGATTCTGTTGTTGAAACTCAAAAAAATCTTAATAATGAAATTAATAGAGCTATAGGTGCTGAAAAAGTTCTAACTGATAATCTAAGTTCAGAAATATCAAGAGCAAAAGGTTCAGAAAATATATTAACTAATAATTTAACTAATGAAGTTAATAGAGCAACAGCAGCGGAAAACTCTTTAAATAACAACATTAATTCAGAAGTAAATAGAGCTAAATCATCTGAAGGTACTTTGACAGCTAATCTTAACTCCGAAGTAACAAGAGCTACTAACGCAGAGAACACCATAACCAATAATCTTAATTCTGAAATTACTCGTGCTAAAGCCGCAGAAAATACACTAACAAATACAATTAATACTAACAAGCCTAATTGGGATGATAAATATACAAGGAATGAAGTTGATAATAAAATAAGCCAGGTTGTTAGTAATATGGATTGGAAGGAATCTGTAGCGACTTATGCTGATATAGCAACAACTTATCCAACACCTGATGATGGATGGACAGTTAATGTTAAAGATACAGATATTACTTATAGGTATAGTGGAACTGCATGGATTCCTATTAGTGCTAACTCCATTCCTTTAGCTTCATCAAGCGTTGATGGAAAAATGTCTAAGCAAGACAAGATAGATCATGATGATATGAATAGTAAAAAGCATACTCATTCTAACAAAAGTATTCTTGATATAATTACACAATCATTAATTGATAGTTGGAATAGTTCATATGCACATATTAGTGATACCATCAAACACATTACCAGTAATGAAAGAACCTTATGGAATACTGTAAGTAATAAGGTTGATAAAATTACTGGGAAAAGTTTATCTACAAATGATTTTGATAATAGCTATAAATCTAAAATTGATGGTATTAGTAACAATGCTAATAAAGTTGAAGCAAGCTCAATCAATGGAAATATAAAAGTAGATGGTGCTGAAAAAACAGTTTATATACATCCTAGTGGTACTAATCCACATGGTACAACTAAAGCTGATGTTGGATTATCTAATGTTGATAATACAAGTGATTTAAGTAAACCTATTTCAACAGCAGTTCAAGGTGCTTTGAATGGTAAAGCAAATAGCTCTCATACTCACACAAAAGCAAATATAATAGACTTCCCTACTAGCTTGCCAGCTGATGGCGGAATAGCGAGCATGTTAGGTAATGCTGTTTTAGTATCAGATTATAATACATTAATCCCGTCAGTAATTGCGCAGGGGGCAATAACACCAATAAAGGCTAATAATACGGCTAATTCACCTTGGAATAACACTACATCAGGATTTTTAATTCAAAGTAATGATAGTGATAGTTTTCATATCTTAATATTTAGAAGTGGTGGAGATGGTTGGGCTTATAGATCTTGTTATCAAAACGTATGGGCTGGATGGAAAATATTTAGTGCTGACGGACATAGCCATGACGATAGATATTATACTGAAACCGAAGCTGATACTAAATTTGCCACTAAGAGTGAGATATCACGGGCAGGCTATGGTGATATGCTTAAATCTGTTTATGATACTAATAATAATGGAGTTGTAGATAGGACAGAAAAATTATATACTGCAAGAAAAATAAATGGTGTTAATTTTGACGGTAGTGGTGATATAACAATTTATGATAACACTAAATTGCCAGTATCAGGTGGAACTGTAACAGGAAGAACATTGTTTAACCAAGGTATTTCAATTATTAATATAAATGGAGGAGCTGGAACTGAGGGCTTTATGTATTTAGCTCAAATAAAAGTAAATTCAAGTTATCAGAATCAACCAATAATTTTTGATATTCATCAAAGAGAAAGATTTGGGACTATAATCATAAAATTTAATAGCCAAAACACATCAGATCCAACTTTAGCATATATAAATAAAATTGGAAACATTAATGCATATATATATAAATCTGCAACTAGCACATGGGATTTATATATTCAAAAATCAGAAGGGTATGATTCTATAGATATAGTTGGCTTTGGTAAAGGCGATTACATGAATTCTACATCTGTAACATGGCAATCTTTAACTGTAACGTCGCTTCCAGCAGGATATATAGAAGCTACAATAGCAACAATAGATATTATTTCTACTAGAGCAAACCAAGATTCCGATGGAAAATCAATTAACACTACTTATGTTAAGAAAAAATGTACATGGAATGATTTAAAGGGGGTATAGCATGAACTATGGTACAACCCAATATGGAATTAATGAAGAAGATAACATAGATGAGATAAAACTAATATCACCTGATCTCATGAAATATATGCCCGACTACTATATTACATCTAAAGTTATGAAGGAATTAGAAAATTCTAATTCGCTGGAGCTTGGAAGATTAAATTATAAAATTAGAGATATAAAGAATCAGCTTTGGATAGATACTGCAACATGGGGTCTTAGCTACTGGGAAAAGGAATATGGAATTGAAACTAATTTATTATTAGGGTATGAACAAAGGCGAGAAGTACTTAAGGCTAAGAAAAGAGGGCAAGGCACAACAACTAAACAGATGATTAAAAATGTAGCTGAAACTTTTTCTGGGGGAGAAGTAAACATAATACAAGATAATCCCAACTATGCTTTTGTAGTTCAATTTGTTGGAGTTAAGGGGATACCAAAAAACATGCAGTTATTTAAAGATATGCTGGAAAATATTAAACCTGCACATCTAGGATACACGATTAAATACACTTATACTGTTTGGAATGTATTAAAAGAAAATAAATTAACATGTAACAATGCAAAATTGAAGACATGGGATGAGTTAAAAGTTTATGAATAGAAAGGGTTGATTAAATGTTAACAACAACAAATTATGGATTGAAAAAGCCAGAAGGAACCGATGTTGTAAATATAGATGATTTTAATGGTAATGCTGATATTATAGATACAAAGCTAAAAGAAATTAACTCAGCATTACCTCTTAAAGCTCCACTAGATTCTCCAGGGTTAACAGGAGCACCAACAGCACCAACTCAAACTCCAGGAGATAATAGTACCAAAATTGCTAATACTGCTTTTGTAACTACAGCGATAGCGAACAAAACAAGTGTAAGTGGAAATGCAGGAACAGCAACTAAGCTACAGACACCGAGAAATATAGCATTAGCTGGAGATGTTACTGGTTCAGCCAACTTCGATGGATCAGGAAATATATCGATAACAACTACTGTAGCAGATGATAGTCATAATCACATTATAGCTAATGTAGATGGATTACAAAGCGCTTTAGATGTAATAGATACGCACTTGTCAGATATGGTGTATCAGACAGCGAGTGGATCTGCCACAGCCATAACACTTACAATTAAAGGAAAGTTATTAACTGGATATCCAATAACTTTCATAGCAAGTGCAAACAATGGCGGAGCAGCAACCACTATAAATGGTAAAAAATTATATAAACCAGGAACGACAGTATCACCAAACTTAATAGCAGGAAAGGCGTATACTGTATGGTATAACTCAACTGGCGATTGTTTTTTTATCAAAGCTAGTGCAGAAGGTACTGCACTAGCGTCTGATGTACGTAAAAATAAAACATTTAGTAATGATAATGATACTGGTATAGTTGGAGGGCTTGATTTATCTTTATTAGTTAGTGGAAATATAAGAGCTGGTATTACTATAGATGGCGTTGCAGGTAAATCTTCCGTTGTAGATACACAAGATGCGAATGCATCAGCAGGACAAATATTAAATGGACAAACAGCTTATATAAACGGAAATAAAGTTGCAGGTAATATGCCAAATCATAGCGGAGCAGACAGCTCTGCAAATAGTATAGCAGGTACTAGCACAGGTAGAATATATGTAAGACCACAAGCAGGGTATTATGATGGTTCAGTTGCTTCATATGTAGATGATGGGAATTTTAATCCTGCTAATATAATTGCAGGTAAAAGTATATTTGGATTATCTGGGACTGCAATACGAAGTACGTATACTACTGGTGTCTGTACAAAAAATGTCGCTGTTGAACTTGGATTTAGACCTAAATTTGTCGTGATAGATGGAAATTTTTTGCAAGTATATTCTGAATATAATCCTTCGTTAAACATGGGATTTTATAAATATACAGGTAATGGGTCTGGATCTAGTAATAATTTTATATCTATTAGTGATACTGGTTTTACCTCCACTGGTGGTAGTGGCAAATTTATTTGTTGTTAAAGTTATTAAATATATAAAGAAGGTGTGAAAATATGAATACATTAATAATTTATGATATTACAGGAACTATTTTAAGTTCTCCAATAACAGGGGGATATATAAAGCCAACAGGAGAATTGCATTACCTAGAATTAGAAATTCCAGAAGGTAAAATAATAAAATCTATAAATACAGAAACAAAAGAACCTGTTTTGGAAGATATACCAAAATCAGATATAGAAAAATTACAAGAACAGGTAAATAATTTAGCACAAGCAAATGCAGAATTAACAAGTATAGTAGCAATGGGAAATAGCAATGCTTAGTATAATAAATTTAATTTTAAGGAGAGTGTTTAAAATGCAATTTAATAAAAACAGTGGATGTGTAAAAGTATGGGTAACATTAATGGTAGGAGGTACTTACGAATATAAAGATGTTCCCAATCTTTTGAATTTACAAGAGCAAGTAAAATTAGTTCTTGTAGATATGGGAGTTATGGAAGACGTAGCTAAAGAAAGTACTGCATCATAGGAAAAAGGGGCGTAGAAAATTAAATAAAAATAAAGCAATATTAAGGGCTCTTAGGAGTTCTTTTTTGTTGCTTAAATTTACAGAAAGAAGGTTAATAATGGAAACAATAAGCATTGCATTAATATGCACGCTATTAGGAGTTACTATAAGCTATGCGACTTTTCAATTAAATAAAGGTAACTCAATACGAGCAGAAACTAAAGAAGGTGCCATAATGGCAGCCAAACTTGATTTTATATCTCAGGGCGTAAATAATATTCAAGTTAAAATGGAAGCTCAAGAAGGAAAATTAAGTCAAATAAATGAAAGAGTTGCTAGGGTTGAGGAATCAACAAAATCAGCTCATCACAGATTAGATAATATAGAAAAAGGAGAAATGTAAAATGAAAGAAGTATTGATTAGTCAAGTTGCACCAGTGGCGGCTACTGCGGTAGTAGCAATTTTAGTAGCACTTATTAAAGCTGTTGGAGGTGCAACAATAGAAGTATTAGCCAAAAAGAAAGAAGAAATTGAGCAAAAAATCAAAGCAACAGGACATGAAGAAGAATTAAAAACAGCAAAAGAAGTATGGGGTATTATAGAAGAAAAATATAGAATTACAGAAAATGCAAATCAAGTTTTAGGATCTAAATCAAATGAGTTCGATAAATTATTACTTAAAAGAATACCAGGACTATCTCAAGAAAATCTCAATGATTTAAGACAAGCTATAGCAGGACAAGTTAACGTTGGAAAGCAAGCTATATTAACTAAAGAAGATGCAATAAAGCAATTGCAACATACTAATACCTTATTACAATCAGAGAATAAATCTCTTAAAGAGCAATTAAATAAAGTTCAAACTTTAGTAGGCACAACAAAAACAGAAAGTAATTAATTAAAGGTGCTCGCCAAGAACACCTTATTATATTTTATTGAAGAAGGGAATTGATTTTAATGAAAATTGGACTAAGAGCAGGACATAGTGAAAATTGTACAGGAGCAATAGGAATTGTTGATGAACATGAGCAAATGAAAAAGTATTATGCAGTAGTTAAGTCGGTATTTGAAAAGTACGGCCATACTGTTATAGATTGCAATTCAAATGCTAATACAGAGGATGGAGAGTTAAGTGAGGGAGCCAATAAAGCTAATAACAGTAATGTAGACTTTTTTGCTAGTCTGCATATGAATTCTTTTAATGGTCAGGCAAAAGGGACAGAAGTATTAGTTTCTAGTGAATCTAGTAAAGCATATCCAGTAGCGCAAAGACTTGTAGATAATTTTACTGAGTTAGGTTTTTATAATAGAGGTGTTAAATTTCAAAAGCTTTTTGAAATGAATCATATATTAGCACCAAATATTATTTCAGAAATCTGTTTTTGCGATTCTCAGGAAGACATTGATATATATAATAAATACTCATGGGAGCAATTAGCATATGTGTTTTGCAACGCAATAGATTCTAATATACCTAAGGAAGTTTCTAGTAGTGAAAATAATAGAAAATATTATGTCGTAACCAATTATTTGCCTGTAGCTTATACAGGATATGATGGAGTAGATATTAATTATGTATTGAGTTATTTTAATGATATTAAATGTTATGTAAGAGGCAATGAAAAAGGTATTTGGATAGAAACAGAATATCTAAGATTAGATAAATGTAATGAGCTTAAAAAAATTCTTGGAAGTTGGTTCTATGAAATAAAAGGGGAATAGTGCATAAAAAAATAAAACCAGGGAAATCTATTATTGTCGAGATAATATAAATGCCTGGTTTTACTATATGTAAAAGGGGATAATCCCTTCTTACATATAGTATTATATCCATGTATTTTATTAACTATACACTTTTTTATAAAAAAATAAGGCAGCAACAAAAGTTACCACCAATATCTGCAAGTATTAGTATAGCTTATTGCTTCCTTAAATACAAGGAGTGATTAAGTGTTAAATGAAGAGTTAGCAATAAAAATTCTCGGGAGAATAACATTGCTTTTCACAGAGTTAGAAATAAATCTATCAAAGCAGCTAGAATTGAAGAAGGAATTGGATGAAATACTATATGATTATGAAATAACAAGTAAATGTACAGAATTAACCACAAGTGATATAAAAGGAAAAGCAAAGCTATATATTGCTTGCAAAAAATTAGAAGGATTAAGTAATAAGACATTATATAATTATGTATTGTTTTTAGAAAAATTAGATATGTTTTTTAATAAACCATGCTCTACTATAGGAACTATGGATTTAAGAATGTTTTTAGCTGCATATAGTAAAGATAAAGCAGCTGGTACCACAAATGGATATATAACAATGCTTAAAGGTTTCTTTGGATGGCTACAGGCAGAAGAATATATTCTTAAAAATCCAGCCTTTCAATTAAAGCAAACAAAAGTGCCTAAAATAATTTTACAAGGGTATAAAGCAGATAACTTAGAAAAACTAAGAGAAGCTTGTGTAACGGAAAAAGAAAAATGTTTATTCGAGTTGCTGGATAGTACAGCTTGCAGAATAGGAGAAATAGACGAGGTGAAAATAGAAGACATTAATTGGCAAGAACAAAGTATAATTGTTACTGGTAAAGGAAGCAAGGAAAGAATTGTTTATTTTTCTACTAAAGCAAAATTACATATACAAGCCTATATTCAAAACAGATCAAATGGATATTTATTTATTTCAGATAAAGCTCCATATCAACATATTAAGGTTAGAGCATTGCAACTTATTTTATTAAGGATTAAAAAAAGAACAGGTATAGCAGAGCGTGTACATTGTCATAAATTTAGAAGAACTCAAGCAACTTATCTTTTAAATTCAGGAATGACAATTCAAGGGGTACAAAAAATATTAGGTCATACAAGTCCAGAGACTACTCAAAGGTATGCTCAACTTTCTCAAGAAAACCTTAAAAATGAGTATAAGAGATTGGTTCACTAATATGTATATAGAAATTACTATTTTTAACTATATTAAATTTGTTTGACAAAATCTCCATGTTATATACAATTAATATATAAAAATATTTAGGGGGGAATAATGATGGCGAAAATTATAAACTGTAAAACATGTGGCAAGGAAATAGCAAAAAATGCAAAGATATGTCCAAGTTGCGGAGCAAAAAATAAAAAGCCTATTTTTAAAAGATGGTGGTTTATATTAATTGTTCTGGTAGTTATAATAGGTGCTTTGGCATCAGGAGGAAACAAAGATAAGAATACAACAGATGAATCTCAAAAAACTACTAACACATCAACTACTAATGCAAACAAAGATGGACTTAAACAAGAAAATGGGAAAGATACTACAGATGAGAATATACCTAAGGAATATCAAGCAGCATTAAAAAAAGCAGATAGTTACGCTAACACAATGAATTTTTCTAAAAAAGCCTTGTATCACCAATTAACATCAGATGCTGGGGAAAAATTTACTGAAGAAGCTGCACAATATGCTATAGACAATGTAAAAGCAGATTGGAAAAAGAATGCATTAAAAAAAGCGGATAATTACGCTAATACAATGAATTTTTCTAAAAAAGGCTTATATCATCAATTAACATCAGATGCTGGGGAAAAATTTACTGAAGAAGAGGCACAATATGCTATAGACAATGTAAAAGCAGATTGGAAAAAGAATGCATTAGCAAAAGCTAAAATATATCAAAGTGAAATGAATATGTCTAAGAGTTCTATAAATCACCAATTGGTGTCAGATGCAGGAGAAAAATTTACTGAAGAAGAAGCACAATATGCTATAAATAATTTAGAAAATTAAAAATAAAAGACGTGGCAATTTTTAATATAACTGTTTGCCACATTTTTTATATATTAATGAATATTATGCCTATGGCTTGATATATTTGTTGTGAGCGATATTGTGTACGGTTCGCCTCCACCATGAAACCCACGAAAATCTAAATATTGGATTTTCGTGGGTTTATTTTAGTTTGTATGAATTTAGAGAAAGGGTTTATATCTATGATCCTATAAGAGAGTATCATTATTGTAAGCAAACATTTTAAGAGATTTAGCATATGCAAAGTTAAAGGATACTCTAAGTAATTAGAATAAGCTACTTGAAATTGTTGCACCACAAGATAAAAAAGCTTTACTGAAATTAAACAATAAAAAATCTATGTTATACTCGTTACGTCGATCATATCATCAATAAAAGATAATTTATATTATTGATATAATATAAACTTTAAATGATTGTTGTAAAAAGTGTATCCATATTCAACATTACACTAAAATTTGATAGTGCAGCATATATAAATAAAGTTGCTCATAAAGGGACACTTTTTAGCAAAAATCATTTAATTTTTAGCAATATTCAAACAATTTAGCGTTAATCTTATCTACTAGATTGTATCAATATTTAAGTTATGAGATATGAAACTCACAAGAATCCAAAGTTTGGATTTTTGCGAGTTTATTTTTTGTGTTTCTGAATATCACCTGATTTTTAATGGGGTCATGATTAGTAAAATATATAATGTATTAAATAAAAATAAATGGTATAATTATAAATAATATACAATTGAGGGTGATAATAAACACACAATGAGGGTTAATATATGGAATGTTATATAGACAATAAACCAATTAATATACTTTCAATGTCAAATCGTACTTTTAATACATTACAAAGAATAGGAATTCATACAGTAAAGGAACTTTATGAACTTGATCCAACAACTATTGTTACTTTACCTAACATAGGCAAAGTAACAATAAATGAAATAGAGAAAGTTAAACAGAAATTGAATGAAGGAAGGATTATTCCTGGAGATTCATACGAAGCAAATTTACTAGAAAAGTCTAAGAAGACAGAAAAATTGCAAAATGAAATATTTTACAATTCCCAAGGTATTCTTTGTTTTGATATATCAATAGAAAGATTAAAACCATTTGTACGTGGTTACAATTGCTTAAAAAAGGCTGGTTTTAATTATATATCTCAAATTATTGGAATGGATACTGAAGAGTTATGCAAAATAAAAAATATGGGAAAAAAAACTGCACAAGATATAATTTCTGAAGTAAATAATATTGAATTTAAAATAGTTGATGAGGATGAATTTGAAAAAGGTGACATATACTCAAAGATCCATGAAAAGATGAGTAATCAAGACAAAACAATATTAAATTTATGTATGAAAAAAGCTAATGCTATTTTTGATGTTAGATTTAATGAACAAAATTCATTAGCAAAGGAATTTCAGTTGATTATTTCTAAAACATTAGAATTAGATAATAAAGGAAATATGAATGATATGTTAAATAAAATGGTTTTTGATGATAATTTCAAGTTGTTTAACAACATTCTTATACGTTCAATAATGGAAAAGGTAAAATCTTTTGAATATGGTTGCTCACGAAAAATATTAAATTCGATATATGGTGAAGTTTTTGATGAAAAAAATATCAATAAGATAATCAGTAAGCTTTTAGAAGAAAATGAATTAATATCTACAGAAAATGGTATAGAGTTTTTTTATCCTAGTATTAAAGAATATATTGAAAATATGCCTGAAGGAAGAGATAGGTATGTTTTAGAATCCAGGAGTAAAGGGGATACCTTTGAAGAAATAGGTAAAATATTAGAAATAAGTCGCGAAAGAGTTCGGCAAATTCAAAACAAAGTTTTTCAAGGAATTGACCATATTTATGAAGATCGTTATAAGCAGGTATTTCTTGATTATAAATTTGATAAAGAACTATTTTGTTATGGTTTTAATCAAAATGAATTATGTTATATTTATTTAGAAACTAAGTATAAAAGAGAAAAATCAAAATATAAGCAAATAGAAAAACTTGAAAATGATGAATCATATCCTTTTGAATTTCATCGTGCAGGAGAAAAAATTGTACATAGAAATGAATTAAATATAGATGGAAATTATATATTAAAAGAACGTACAGAAATTGCAAATTTTGTTGCGAAGACATATTGTAGAGACAAAACTAAATTTACAGATTTTGTTGAATTGTATAACATTTTTTTAGAAATCAATGGATTGAAGTTGGAAGATAAATTACAAATTGTAGCAGGAACTTATGAAAATAAATTTGCAAAATGGAAAAATATTTTATGGAATAATCATTCATCTTTTAGATATTATGAATTTGAAAAATATGATTTTAATGAGCTACTAAAAGCTATAGATTTTTATCAATATAAAGATGTAGAAATTTCAACTTTAAAATTTTTTAAAGAACATTTAGATGTTATGAAAGACTATGATATAAGAGATGAATATGAACTGCATAATTTGCTAAAAAAGGTTGTAGATATAGGTAATATCGATGTTTCATTTTCAAGGATGCCACATATAGTATTTGGTAAGGCTGATACAAGTAAACAGGTATATGATTTATTATTACAATGTGCATCAGATAGAAAAATATCAATAGATGATTTTGCTGAAAAATATGAAGAGGAGTATGGAGTTAAAGTACCATCTGTTAAAGCAAATTATTTAGAACCTATTGATAAATATTTGCATGATGGATTGTATGAAATAAGAGTTAAACCACTTGAAGACGAAGCGTATAAAAAACTTAAATTAATTTTAAATGAAGATTATTATACTATAAATAAACTTAAAGCAATTTTTAAAAATGTACATTCAAATAATAATGATATAAATGCTTATACAATAAAGCAACTTGGATTTAATATATACAAAGATTATGTAATTAGTACTAGATATAAAAGTGCAGTGGAATATTTTAGAAGGTTGCTATCTGTTGATATATTTAAACTTGATAATTTAGAAACTTCGATTATATATAATGGAACTTTCAATGCTGAACTTTATAGAAAAAGAGAAAACTATGACATTATAGAGTATGCTCCTGGAAGTTATATATCATTTAATAGGCTTAAAACAGCCAATATTGAAAAGAAAGATATAGTTGAGTTTATAGATGCTGTATATAATTTTGTACCTACTAATGAATATTTTTCGATTAAATCAATTTTGAATGACGGATTTGATAATAAACTTTTTGATTTAGGGTTTGATAATTGGTTTTATGCTTCATTAATTACTGAAGATAAAAAAAGATTTAGTTATGGTAAATTTGGATTAACAAAAGTATTTATTCTTGGAAATAAAGAGATAACATTTTCAAAGTTTATAGAAGATTTAGTTATAGAAAGTAGTAGTATGGAATTGGAGGATATTATCAATCTATTAATGGATAAGTATGGCTGTTATATAAAGCGTGATAAATTAATAGAACTAATTAAAAGTACAAGCCTTTATTATAATAAAATAATAGAGAAGGTATATATAGATTATGAAATTTATTTGGAGGAAATATAAAAATGAATTTATTAAGTGATGAATCGGTTAATAGTAGAATTGAAAAAATATCAGAGACTAAAAGGGTACATTTGAGTGGAAAAACAGAAGTTATGGCTGTATATCGAATTCCATTAGATTTATTATATTATAATGATCAAAATGATCGTATAGCAGCACGGATGAGTCAATATAGAGAAGAAAATGGATTTATGCCAACAGATAAGTTGGAACGAGGAGAGTTTAACGATATTATAGAAGAATTTATTGTTGAAACTAATGAAAAGGCAATTACAAGAACTCAAAATAATATTAAATTGCGTAGTCAGGAAAACCCTGGGGTTGTTTTGTCAGATGGTAGAATTATTGATGGAAATAGGCGTTTTACTTGTTTGCGGAGGCTTGCAAAGGAAAATCCGGATTTTTCATATTTTAATGCTACTATTTTAGATAGAAGTATTCGACATAATGCTAAAGAAATTAAAATGCTTGAGCTTCAATTGCAATTTGGAGAGGAAAGCAAAGAAGATTATAGTTCGATTGATAAAATAACAGGAATATATTACGATGTAATAAAAAATAAGCTTTTATCAGCTGAAGAATACGCACATAGTGTTAACGAAACTACTAAAAGTATTAATTGTAAAATTGAAATAGCAAATTTAGTGGAGGAATTTCTTGAGTTTATTAATGCAAAAGAACAATTTCATTTAGCAAGACAGTTGGAAGTATATGCTGCTATTGAGGAACTTCAAAAAATGTTGAAAAAATGCATGAATGATGATGATAGGGAACAATTAAAATATATTGTATTTGCTACTATTGCAGTAGGAACAGAAGAAGATAAAAGAAATAAAGTTAGGCAGATGAGTAGAATTGTTTCATCACAATATTGTGATGAATTTATTGCAGAACAAGCTGTATTAGTAGAAAAGGTTGCAGACGCATTACCTCATCAAAAAATATCATCTATGTCAACTATAATTGATATAAGAAAGAAATCTAAAGATATAGCTGAAGAATTAGATAGATCTTTGAAAAAAGCTGATTTAAAAACAAAAAAAAGTAATGCAAAATTAGAATTAATTAGACTTGCTGAAAATGCTACAGATAATTTAGAAAGCATTGATACTAATCTTCTGAAAAAAATGAATGATAGTGAATTACAACGTTTTGAACGTCAAATAAAATTGCTTGAGGATGCTTTAAATATAATTAAGGATGATTTGAAAATATGAAGGTTTGGAAATTAAATACAGAAGGGGCGGGTTTAATTCTTACTGCAAAATCAGAAATTGAAAGTATATTATTTTCTTCATGGTATAAGATGAAATTAAAGCGTTATGCAAGGAGTTACGATGAAGATAACATATACTTTAAAGAAGATTTAGTTTATATAGAACAAAAACAGATAATAAGTATATTACAATTAAATTGTGGAAAATTAGAGGCAAAAATTGAAATTGCTAATGAGATATTATCAAATATAAAAAATCTTGAATTACACATCGAAGAACGCTCTCGTGCAGGTATTGAAATAAAACATCAAAATGTTAAATACTTTGATAAATTTAAACAATATAGCAAAATTGTTAATGATAATATGGTGAGAACACTAAGAGAAAAACAAATGTGGGATTCTTTTTATATGTGTATGATGAAAAAATCAGCAAATTTTTCAGTTCCTGGTTCTGGTAAAACATCATCAGTTCTTGGTGTATATGCATTTTTAAAAGAATGCCAAAATGTTAAGAGAATAGTAGTTATATGTCCTAAAAACGCTTTTGGATCTTGGATTGATGAATTTAAAATTTGTTTTGGAGAAAAAGAAAAACTTAAAGTGTTTCATATTCATGATAAAAAATTCAAAAATGTTAAACAGTGTAAAGAAAGTTTGAACTATAAAAGTGATAAATATAATTTATTTCTATTTAATTATGAGGCGGTTCAAAGCTATTTAAATGAAGTAAAAATTATTGTTAATGAAGAGACTTTACTTGTATATGATGAGGTACATAAGGTTAAGCGCCATGATGGGAAATGGGCCAAAAGTTCACTTCAGATAGCAAAGAATGCTAGTTATTGTATTGCCATGACTGGAACACCAATTCCTAATACGTATCTTGATATATATAATTTGTTGAATATACTTTATCCGCATGAATATAAAAACTTTTTTAACTTTGATACAAGGATGTTGCGTAATCCTCGCAATGAGGATATTGATAAAATAAATAAAACAATAGCGCCCTTTTTTTGTCGCACTACGAAGGAGCAATTATCCGTACCGCCAGTTAATGAAGATAAAATGATTTTGATTGAGGCTTCAGAAATAGAAAATAAGCTGTTTAATATTTTATGTATGCATTATCGTTCCAATAAGCTTGCACTAATGATAAGAATTTTGCAACTTGAAAGTGATAGTTCATTATTATTGAGTAAACTTGATTTGAAAGATTTTAAATATTTGCTTAATGACAATTGCGAAGATATTGAAGATATTGATTTTGTAGATTATTCCAATGAAGTTAGAAATTTAATTGAAAATATGCCATGTTCTGAAAAAATATCTGCATGTATAAATCTTGTAAAGAAATTAATAGCAGAAGATAAAACTGTAATTATCTGGTGCATTTTTAAAAATTCTATGCACTCTATATCAAAAATATTAAATAAAAATAATATATCTACTAAAATAGTAGATGGAGAAGTTGATCTTGAAGATAGACAACAAATCCTTGAAGATTTCAAGAATGGATTTACAAAAGTTTTGATAACTAATCCTCATACTCTTGCCGAATCTGTTTCTTTACATTCAGTTTGTCATGATGCAGTATATTTTGAATATAGTTATAATCTTGTACATTTGTTACAGTCAAAAGATAGAATTCATCGATTAGGTTTATTGCCAAATCAATATACGCAGTATTATTATTTAAAAACAACATTTAGAAATATTGATGGTGAATTTTCGATGGATGAAGAAATATACTTGAGACTTAAAGAAAAAGAAAAAATAATGCTTAATGCTATTGATAAAGATGTTGTTGAAATTATGCCAACAGATGATGAAGATCTTGAAATGATATTTTCTGAATTGTTTTAAAAAGGCTAATCAATTAGCAAAACATATAGAATTCCTAAAGTGAATCAAAATATAAAATTAAATATATATTATAACTATGTAATAAATAAAAGGAATACTAAAGCAATATACTTTGAGCATTCCTTTTTCTATTTTAAGGAGGAATTATAAATGAAAAAACTATGGAAATTAGAACAGTTACAAGTGATAAAATCACAAATATCTGAGCAAGTGGTAGAAAGCATGAAAGAAGCAATTATTACTATTGATGAGGAATATGGAACTGGTAGAGAGGTGGAGGCTGATCTTGGGGGATTTGTTTTATTATTAGAATCAGAGACTGACGTAAAAGAATTAAAAGTTGATAAGTTGAATGGATTACTTGCCGAATATACTGATGAAATCAAGAGTGATGATGGTACTAAATACTATTCATCACTTTTTCTATTATCCTCAGATTATGCAATAATGGTTTATTCAAACAAAGAGTTACATGAATTATTATTAAGAAAGGTGTTGTAGTTAATATGGCAAAGCAGAGTAAAGAAATAATTGAAGAAAGGAAAATAGTGAAAGAAACTAAATATTGTGAAATATACAAAGCTGTGTCTATTATTGATGATGAATATTATAGCAGTATTGAGAAAATTAGAGTAAAGCAAAAGGAGAGAGAGGAAATTCGTTTTGCCTTATATAAGAATACTTTTAAGATGGAGCGCCAATTTATTCCAAGAAGTTTGGATTTAACGGAGAAGCAATTATTGGAGTTGATTGGAAAAGCTATTGAAGGAAAAGTGCTTTCAGAGGAATTTGTAAATTTGCTTAGAGAGAAATTAAATAAAAAGTAAAAGCTTAATTGCCATATGAAGGTGATTAAGTTTTTATTATTTTTAGGAGGAATAGCATGATGAAATATTTGAAATACTTATTAATTATTAATAAAGGCAAAATAACTTTTAAAGAATATGAAGATGTGGTTGGTAATGAATGTGAAAGATAAAACTCCATCGAAAAGAATAAGGATTGTTTCAATAAAAATGGTGAGAGCAGCAAGTGTTTTATATGATATAAGAAAAATAGGCTCACCTAAGGATGGCGTAGAACTAGGGAAAAAGTTTCTAGATGATGCAGATAGGGAGCAACTTTTAGTATGTTGCCTTGATACAAAGAATCAGCCAACTGCAATAAATGTAGTTTCAGTAGGTAGCCTAAATAGTTCCATAGTTCATCCAAGAGAAGTGTTCAAACCTGCAACTCTAGGAAATTCAGCTTCAATAATATTATTTCATAATCATCCATCAGGTGATCCAGCGCCATCAAGAGAGGACATAAGTATAACAGAAAGAATAAGAGAGAGTGGAAGGATGCTTGGTATTGAATTGATAGACCATATAATCATAGGAAATGATTCATATTGTAGTCTAAAGGAAAAAGGTATAATTTAAAAAACATAATGAGTTTAAATAAGAAATGGAGTGACATAAAAATGATTATAGCTAATAGTAATTTTTCAGAAATAATACAAATGTTTATTACCAATGAAATAAATAATATAATCAATAAATATGGAAATATAGAAGAAAAGAATATTAAAAAGGTTGAGGTACTTATATCTAGAATTGATGATGAAGAATTCAAGCAAGAATTATTGCAGAATTTTGATATGGCATTGAACTTAGCAACAGATATAGGTGATAATTATGTGGATAATAATGTAATTAAAATGTTATTGTGGATAAAAAATCATACTAGATTAGATATAATGGTAAGCAAACTAATTAAAGTACTTGATGAAGTAAATGAATATGGATGTGCTTTAGTAAATGATAACACTATTATATATAAGAAAGGTGCTGACTTAAGAGATTTTGCCAAAGAAAAATTAGAATATATGTTAGAAGATGAATTTTATATTGATAAGTTATTTACAAAAGAAATGCTTATTGAAATGTGGAGGGATGGAACAAGTAAAAGCGATGCCATTAATGAATTGGTAGAAGGCGTTGAGGTTGAAGAACTTCTTGATATGGATGCACAACCAATGTTTGAGGATGACGATAATCAAGAGTATATATATGCAGTAATAGATTGTTAATAAGGTTACTTTTCTAAAAGGAGAGGTAGCCTTTTTATTATGTAAAAAACAATAAAAGAGAGGAATGAAATTTTATGTTTAATAAAGAAAATCGTTATGTTACAAAAGGAGTAAATGAAAACGTAGATATTAGATTACAGATTATAATTTGTTTCTTTAATTGATGAATTAAAGAAACAAATGGAGGTGGACTATCTACAGATATTTAATATATCACAAATTAATAAGAGCAGAATAGAAATTACCCATGAGCAGGAAATACCAGAATATAAAGCTATATATGAAATAGATGGTCAAGAGATTATATTAGAAAATGATGCAAAAATATATGTAATTGATGATGGAGAATATTCTACAATGATTTTAGCAGAAGAATATTACTAATACTTATACTGATAAAGTCTAGAACAGAGTCGGTATTTTTAGGAAAGCAGAAATATAGTACTTAGTTAAAGACAAAGCATAATAGCTTAATGCTGTATAATAAGAAAATAACTGTTTTTGAAATATATATTATATTAATAGAAAAACGATACATGATTGTTATTTTACTAGGAAGATAGAAAAAGGAACATAAAAATGAAGAATATTAGGATAGACATTGTAAGAATGGCAGCTGTTAATATAATGATGGCTGCTTCTTTTAATTGATGTAAGAAAAAACGGAAGTTAATACGCAAAAAAACAACGAATGTTGGAATTATATGAAAAAAAGTAAAATAATTGGCTATAATTATAAATATATAGGAGGGATAGAGTTGAGTATATTTGCTGATATCATTTCAGGTGTAATTGATGCTGTGGATAGAGAAGTTCAAAAGACAGATAGAAAAATTAATGAGGGTTTGGATAAGTTTGTAGATTTTGGTGAACGAATAGATGCTACTTTTGGAACTGGGGATTATAAATATAAAAGTAGTGAAGAAAGAGTGAAAAGAGTATTTCAATCAGAAGTTCCTATGGTTTATAGTAAAGAAAATTATGAACATGACGAGGAATATAAAACTGAAGCTGAATATGGAGATATAATAGGTGTGCATAGAGATCTTGGGTATGATCATTATGGTGTATATGTTAATGATAGTTGTATAATACATTTTGCATCGAAAAATAGTGATTTTGGAGATCAAGTAATTCATGAAACTAATTTAAGAGGTTTTCTTAGAGGTGATAAAGATTATTTTGTACTAAATTTTCCTAAAGTATATGGAAAACCTCGAAAGATAGAGAGATCTGAAATTTTCTTGCATATGCCATCTAACCATACTGACGTTATGAAGGAAATCTCATATAGATTATATAGCCAAGAAAAAACTGTAGAAAGAGCAAGGAGTAAAATGGGGAGCAAAGGATATAATTTGATATTTAATAACTGTGAACATTTTGCAATTTGGTGTAAAACAGGTATACATGAATCACATCAGATAAATGAGTTATTGGAAGATACAAAAAAGAGTTATATTTGATAGAATATTAATTAAGAATTATTAAGTGTACTGAATTCTAAATAGCAGCTGTTAAATAATGATGGCTGCTTATTTTTTTTATTCAATTTAATAAAAGATATGATAAATGCATCAAAAAGTAATTGAAATTAGTAATAATATAGTCTAATTAGTATTAAAAATTCATTTGATTTCTTAATATTTATAAAAAGAACTGGATAGCCAAAATGCTGATTTTCCTTGAAAATCAATGAATCTGAGAAAAAGATATACCCCAAAAATTGGGGTATATTTCATATAGATATATCTAGATTTTTGGGATGTATTTAAAATTAAATCATTTTTACTAGCTGGCTCTGATGTGGAACATAGAAAGAAGAGTTGAATCAATTCTATTTCCTTGGTAAGCAATTCTTGGGTCAAGATAATAATTCACACTTCTTTTAACCTTAACAGAAGCAAATACTCCTTTTTTAACTAAGGAAGCCATATATTTATCTACTGCATTTTGTCTAATTCCAAGAACTGTTTCTAGATCTTTTTTTATCATTGGAGTACCGTCTTCATTTGTGATAAGGTTGTTCTCATATGTTATATGATAGGATAGAATACTAATAATACCCATTTCAGCAACAGAAAGGCCATATGTCTTTTTAATTTGTTGAATATAAGACTTGAAATTCTTATTAAAGTACTTCTCAGGTGTCCATGGATGTCTAGTATCCCCTTTAACAGAAATGGAAAAAAGGGGAACTTCCATTCCCTCACGTTCCATTTTTTTCTTCTCCTCTAAAATAGCATTAGCAAGTCTATTGTGAACAGCAATGGCATTTCTTGTTTTTTCCATACCTATTTCAGCATTAGTTTTCTTTTTCATTGTAACCACCATCCTTAGTGACTAAAGAAAAATAAGTATCTAGCAGTTCATTAAGGAAGGCTGATATATTTTCAATGATACCTTCTTCTTTTAAAGTCTTTAAAGCTTGAATATTATTTTTGGTGAAATAACAGCTCATTCTAGTATGTTTGAACTTATATTTTTCACTATCATTCTTCTTGGGGCGACCTCTTTTATCTGCATGGTAGCCAAAACTTGATAGTTTACTAAGTAATATTAATCTTTTCTTTACTTGTAAGTCTAATTTTTTCTGATAGTGATAAAATTCCGATTTACTCATAGAAGAAGTATCTTCTTTTCTTAGATTTTTGATTAGATCCTTACAGTCATTAAATTCTGATATAAGTTTCTTAATCTTTTCCTCATTTAATATTTGGAGATTATTTAGAAAAATCCTTTTAACTTTAGTTATTTGATTTGTAGTATTTTGCATTTTTGCATCCTCCTAAAAAATTATTTAATATAATGTTAATTTTGGGAGACCAAAAAATAATTAAAAATAGAATTGATGCAGGGGATAGAAAAGTGAGAAATAAGTGGATTTTCAAGGTGACCTAAAAATAATTCAATACAATAAAATGACTATAAGGGAATTGTCCTTATAGTCCTGAAAATAAATTTATAACGTACTTAAATTAATTAGAATAACTACTCTGTCATTTTTTTAATGCAATTCTAACAGCTTCACAAAAAGTTGAAAATCCAACTGGGGTTGCACTTACTGCTATAAATTTACCATCCTTACCTTGTGTAATCTCATACCAGTTATCATCTCTTATGTTAGTAAAGGCTTCCTCTAAACTTCTATAATTATTTTTACTATATTTTATTTTAATAAGTTCTATCAAATCTTCAGTTAATTTAAATTTCTGCCTATTTCGAGTATCATATTTCGAGCGGTTTATGATAAAGTCTTTTGAATCATAAATGTTATAATTTTCATTGGGATTCGATTCTTTAAACTGTTGAAAGTTATCCTCAAATTCTTTAATGCACTTAGTTATTGTATCTCTATGAACACCCAGTAATCTTGATATTTCTCTTTTTGAGGTATTTTTACACCACATATCAAATATTTCATACTTTTTCTCATAGCTTATCATTTCATACCGCCTTACAAATATATATTTTATTTATTGTAGCATAACATGGTACAAAATTCACATGGAAAACATACTCTAACAGTTCTATGAAGGCATAAAATTTTATTTATTGCCTGAACTACCTTATAAAAAACGAAAAATAATTTTTTTGTATATAGTTTTTAAGGAGGTGTTTTTGTGAAATAAAGTTTTAAAATTATCTGTTATACTTCAGGAGTTAAAAAATTAGAAATTCAAAGAATTAAAAAATGAAAGGATAAGAAGTTATGAACATTAAGAAGTTAGAAAATTTGAAAAACATTGCATTACAATATATTAAAATGGACCTTCCCATAATCGAGTGTGACAGTAAAATACCTAAAAAGAAAGGTTGGAACAAGGTTAGCAAAACGGATCCAGAAGAAGTTAAAGACTGGTTTATAAAGTCCAAGTTCCCGGGGATTGGATTAGTGCTAGGAGGTGATTGCGGTATTGTTGGAATTGATATTGATGGTCCCTCGGCAGTTGAGTTATTACATGAAAAATCACAGGGAGATTTACCAGATACCTGGACTTATATAACACCAGGAAATGGGATGAGATATTTGTATCGTTTTCCTAAAAATCTTAATGCAAAAAAGCGTACTTTTACATTAGAAGGAGAACACTCAGAGTTAGCATTTTTAGGTATAGGACAGCAGACTATTCTTCCAGGTTCATTGCATCCAAATGGCGGTACATATGAGTGGGTGGAGAAAAAAAGCTATAAAGATCTAGAAATTGCAAATGCACCTGATTGGATGGTGAAAATAATGACTGAAAGTTCTGGTGTTAATCAAAGTAAACTAAACAATTTTGAAGATTCAAAATTACTTAGTGAGAGTATAATTAATTACCAATTAGGCAAATTTACTTCAAAATGCCTGCACTGCAAAAAGGCGTTAGAGCTTCAAGAAGGTGGTGGTCTTTCAGAGGATGAATGGTTTGAATTTGAAAATTTCTTTATAGCTTGTGGAAATGATCAACTTGCATTTGCTTTTTCGGAGAAATCAAAGAAACATGATAAGCGAAGCGAAGAACGTATAGAGAAGCTTATAAATGAAAGAAATTCGGCAGATAAAAAATATGGTCCAGCTAAATGTACAAGCTTTGGCTGTTCTGAGAAGCAAATTTCTCTATGTTTTGGCAGTGCGAAAAAAGGAGATGATGGAGATTTACACTATAGTCCAAGTATCTTTCTAAATACTGTAACAAAAATTGTTCCACCCGAACTAGATGTGTATAAAGATTACATTCAAGCATTACAGGATATTGATGGGGTATATCTAGATGAAAATGGAAGAATGTGCATTTTAACATCTGAAGGTACTAAAAAAGTAATCGCAAATTTTATATTAAGAATAGTTAAAAATGTAGTTGCGACAGATGGTATGGTTACAGATAGCTCCATTATAGTCGAAGGAGTACTTGAAGGTGGAAGAGTATTGGAACCAAAGGAAGTGAAAATAAATGAATTTGAGCGTTTAGACTGGCTTATTAAGGCTTGGGGGGTAGCTCCAGTAATTTATTCTGGTTATGGGGTAAAAGACAAAGTTAGAGAAATTATTCAGCGTGTTAGTAAAAATATTGAAATACAAATGCTATACAAGCACATTGGATGGGCTAAGTTACAAGATGATTCACTTGCATATTTGCATGGAAATGGTGCAGTAGGTGTGGACAACGTCGATGTCAAACTTGATTCATCTTTAAAGTGCTATTCTTTTCCACCAAGGGCTATGAATATTAAAGAAGCGATAAGTTCAAGTTTAAAAATATTGAAAACTACACCTTTGAAAATTAGTATTCCATTATTAGCACTTGTTTATATTTCACCACTTGTTTATTTTTTTCAACAGGCTGATTTATCTCCAAACTTTATTATTTGGTTATACGGACGTACAGGAAGTAGAAAAACAGCATTGTCATTAGCTATGTTATCTCACTTTGGTTACTTTAACTCACCACCAGCTTCATTTAAGGATACAGCAAACTTCATTGAGAAAAAAGCTTACGTGGTAAAAGATTCATTACTTCTAATTGATGATTTTCATCCAAATGGAGCTGATAGTGAAGTGAATTTAATGGCTAAAACTGCAGAACGTGCTATTCGTATTTATGGAGATCGAGTAGCTAGAGGTCGTTTAACTTCAACTACAGAATTTCAAGAAACATATGTACCTCGTGGTATGGCACTGGTTACAGGTGAAGATCTTCCAACTGGACAGTCTGCCAATGCGCGATTCCTTGCTATTGAATTGTTGGATGGTGATGTTAACCTGGAAAATTTAACATTTTTACAGAATAATAGAGAACTACTTAATCAGTCGATGCTTTCTTACATTGGATGGTTACAAAAGAATTCAACCAAGCTCCCGGAATTTGTAAAAAGTAATTTTTACAAGCGACGATCTGATTTTTTTGGTGAAAATGTACATGGAAGGTTAACTGATACAGCTGCTTATTTAGAAGTAGCTTTTTCACTTTTTCTTACTTTTGCAAGAAAAAATAAAGCAATTTCGGAGAAAAGATATAAAAAGCTAAAACAAATAGCTCACAACTTATTTAAAAAAGCAATTATAAATCAAAGTGAGGTAATTGTAGAGCAAAAACCAGAAAAAATTTTCATGGATACGTTGAATGAATTAATCAACTCAAATAAAGTTTACCTACTTGATAAAAATTCACCTGATAATGATTCACTTATAATTGGTGGGGGAAATAATCATATAGGATTTTATGATGATAAGTTTTATTACCTTTATCCTTTAGTAGCATACACTTGTGTAAATAGTTTACTTTCTAAGAATAAAAAGATGCTTCCTGTTACAGAAAAGATACTATGGAAAAACCTTGCAGATGCAAGGATGATTCAAATTGAATCATCTAAGTCTGGAAATAACCAAAACCTTCGAAAAGTAACTGTACCATCAACAAAGAAAGGTGAAAAAGTGCGAATGAGATTGTTACACATACACAAAGAATTTTTAGAAATATAAAAAATAATTTAGGGCTTGTGGGTAATGCAAGCTCTAAATCAAACAGAAATTAGATAGAAAATGATAAATAAAAATATTTGATTAATGGTACAAATTTCACTTGGAACAAATTATTCAACAAATATATATGGGCAATTATATAAAGATTTAGCCTACTATTTTATAAGGGGAGGTGAAAAAATGAAGAAATCAAAAAATAATAGCTATATGCATAGCGATAAAATAATAAATAATTATAAGAATAATGAAGAATTTAGTGAGCTTTTTGAAAGTTCTGATGATTGTGTTGTATTGGATGCGTATGATTCAATGGCACCATTTAAGGAAGGTATGACTTATGAAGACTGTACAATAACAAGCTATGAATCAACAAAACAAATTGGAAAAAGAGGAATTTGGATCAAATTATCTTTTGTTGTAAAAATAAAAGTGAGCGAAGGCATATTTAAAGAACTCAGCTTTGATTGTAGCAATACATTAAAATTTGGCGATAAATACTATGACTTAGTAAAAGCAACTCTTGGATATATACCGAGAAATAAAAAAATTAATCCAAAGGATATCATTGGTAAAGGGTTAACTGTAAAAGTTAAATCAGCTACACTTGGTGGTTATGAGTTTCCAATCATTCAGAATATTGTATACTGACCACTTTTAAAAGCTAGGGCAATCAGGACAGATATTTTGATGCCTGTATTAAAAAACTTAGTATAGTGTAAATAAAAAATAAAAATATAAATTTTAGGAGGAAATGTACATGAACAATTATGCGGAAAATAATAAATTAAAAAATAACAATGCTGAAGAGGATTTAGGAAAGGAAACTATAAATATTGAACATAATGACATTAGTTCTAAAGTGAATTTGGTACAATTCGACTTTTCAGATATTGAATTTTCAAAAACAAAAAGTAGCTCAAGAGGAGTATCTGGTGCTCCAGGATATTTAACAGTTATAAACTCTAAAAAAAATGGTAAGCGCGTTACGGTTGCTGGTAAAGTAATGGAACATTTAAATTTTCCGGACAAGCTAGAATTTAGCTATTATAAGAATGAAAAAATCTTAATTTCACAGGAATTTTCAGCAACCGCTGATGTTGCACAACATGCTGTTCGTAGAGAGAAAGAAGGAAAAAAGGGAATAATATACTCCTATGATTTAGTTGAAGAAATAACTAATAGATTTAACTTGGATTTTAGTGGAAAAACTACTTCTATTACATTTAGAAAGCTAGAGTTTGCTGAAAACAATGGTAAGTTAGTAGCTATAATATCTCTAGGGTAACTTGTATTTAATATTTTATTTAAAGGCAAATTTGTTTTCTGTATTAAATTATTGTTGGTAAACTTCTTTGCCTTTGGTATTTAATTAAATAAGTTAATAGAACTTTTAATTGTTGCTCATAAAATAAGGACATTAAGGACAGTTAAAATTTAAAAATTAATTTTATAAGTTATCATATTGATAACTTCTTTTATTTAAAACAATAGAAAGGATGCTGAAAAAATGAAAAAGGTTTTACAATTAAATGAATTAGATCAAGTTAAGAATGGAAATGAAGTATTGGATTGTAGCAGAAATAATGATACTTATTGGGAGGAACTATTAAAATATATAGATGACAAAATTCAAAATAAAGATTCCCTTTATATGATGGATAGATATTATGACGAAATTCTATTTGGTTAAAATTGTAAAAGCAAAGAGGTTAATTATATATTATTTATTAGAATATATAAATTAATGGCTTTACAGTTGAAATTACTATATAAGGAGGCCTAAGATGTTAAAACAATATTTATTAACTAAATTTAATAAAGCAAATAAATCTAATGAGCTTGTGGATTATATAGAAGCTAGGGGAGGGGTAGGTATAGCAGCACATCCTTTTTATGAATGGGTAGAAAATAATATAGATAAGATTAATTATACACTACTCAAAGCTATTATTACTAATATTGTTCCACTTGGTGCTGATGGTAGAAAATTTTATGAATTAATAATTTATAAGAGAAATAGTTTTCAAAACGAATTTTTAAATCTTTATGATAGGTTGAGCAATTTGTATATTAATGGGGAATTGAAAATATCATCATATTTAGAGTTAAGATATCTAGGATATACAGGGCAAAGATTAAAGAAAAAATGTCCAGCAGATGATGTATTAGGACAATATAATAAATGTTATGAAAATTCATAGGAGGTAACTTTAGATGAGTGGATATGTTAAAACATCAATATCTAGAAAAAAGTTATATGATAGAAATTACACTAGAGATAGTATTCAAAAAATAAAAGGTGAAGGTAATGTAGTTACATCTTCTGATAAGTACAAGGCTTTAATTGAAATACTAACTTCAAAGTATATTAACAAATGCAGTGTTTAAAGGAGAAATTGATGTCGGAGCATAAAAACTTCGACATTCAAACAAATGATAATTCTTAATATATAATAACTTAGATGAATTCAAGAGGTGATGTTATGGCTAAAGCAGTTTTTTATGGAAGGTTTTCAAGTAATAATCAACGTGAGGAGTCAATAGATGCGCAGTTAAGAGCAGCCAAAGATTTTGCACAAAGAAGCGGTTATGAAATAATAGAGGAATATACTGATAAAGCTAAATCAGGAACAAGTGACAAACGACCAGAATTTCTTAGGATGATTAAAGATGCAGAAAAGGGAAACTTTGATTGTGTAATAGTTCATAAGTTGGACAGATTTTCGAGGAATAAATACGATAGTGCAATGTATAAAAGAAAGCTAAAGCAATGTGGAATCAGACTTATTAGTGTTACAGAACAATTAGATGATAGCCCAGAAAGTGTAATACTTGAAAGTGTTATTGAAGGAATGGCGGAATATTACTCTAAGAACTTAGCAAGAGAAACCATGAAGGGTCTTACAGAGAATGGATATAAGGCTTTACATAATGGAGGAACTCCTCCATTAGGATATGATGTTAATAAAGATAAGAAATACATTATAAATGAAAGAGAGGCTGAAAGTGTTAAGTTAATATATGAGATGTGCATTGCAGGACATTCAAGAAGTGAAATGATTGATGAATTGAATGCAAGAGGCTTTAAAACTAAGTTAGGAACTGTGTTTAGACCCAATAGTATTCATAGTATATTAACTAATGAAAAATATACAGGTGCATATATTTACAATAAAACTGCTAAAAAAGATGCTTTTGGTAAAAGAAATGGACATGCATATAAAAATCCTGAGGAAGTGATTAGGATTGAAGGTGGTATGCCTACTATAGTGTCTAAAGAAGATTTTGAAAAAGTTCAAGAGATTCTAAAAATGAGAAAACAAAAACCAGGTGCTAATAAAGCTAAAGAAAATTATCTGCTTACAGGATTAATTAAATGTGGATGTTGTGGTAAGCCATATCAAGGCAACCGTAGAAAACCTAAGAATAAACCATTATATGTGTCATATAGGTGTTCAGTTAGGAAGAAAACAAGAACGAATGAGTGTGATAATAAGGAAATAAGAAAAGAATACATTGAAGAATATGTGCTATCTGAACTTGAAAGAAAAATATTTAATGATAAGGCAATTACGTATATAGCAGAAGGAATTAATAAGAACCTTCAAAAACAAAATAATGTTGATTCAGAAAAGAAAGCTGTATTATTAAAGCAAATGGAAGAAGTTGAAGGTCAAATTAATAATATAGTAACTGCTATAACAAATGGATTTTTTCAAGAAGAATTCAAATCTAAAATGGATGAGCTTAAAAATAGAAAGATTGAATTAGAAGTTAAGTTATCAGAAATTGAGTCTAAGGATATTAATCAAATAGTGACAGAAGCAGATGTAAGAAGCTTGTTAAGTAATTTTAGCGGTTATGTAATAAGTAGGAATGTTCCAGAATGCAAAAAATTCATAAGGGATTTTGTAAAAGAAGTTATAGTATATAAAGAACACATTGAAGTTATCTTCAATGTGTCTTTTTCTTTGCTCAAAAATAGTCAAGGAGTTAAGGTTATAAGTGAAATTAGTAGATATGATTTATATGAAAGATATAGTCAGAGTTTTTATATAAAGGTAAGTTGACATAGTATGAGAAGCTAGAAAATTATTCAGTGACTTTTATTGACTAGCTAAATTAATGAGAATGTACAAAGTTTGTAAGAGAAATTATCTTCAATGTTGTTTTTAGTTTACTTAAAAATAAGTGAGGCGTAGATGTTATAAATTAAATTGGTAGGTATAACTGATGTAATAATAAAGTAATAGCTATTAAATAAAAGTTAGTATATAAATATTAAAAAAATTTTATTTTAAATGTTTATTACATGAAGTAAATGTTAATAATTGGTAATGAGAAACCAAAATGAGAAAAAACCTCTCATAATATTACAAAGTGAGATTTTCGGTAGAGAGGTATTAGTAAAATAACAGATCTTATCAAATTTTAAATTCTGAAAATGTAAAGCAGGCATGGGATAATATCTGTTCCGTAATCAAAGATGAATTTGATAAGCTTATTCATCAAAATACTATAGTGTAAAACTAATGGACAATAGGAGGTGAATGGAAATGAGCGTTGTTTTTAATATAACTATAAATATAGCAAAATTATGTTTATTTGCTTAATTATTATAAATGTTAATATAAAAGGACAAGGAGGAAAATAGGTGAAAAGAAATCTAAATTATACAATCAGGCAACCTGATGATCATTTAAAATGCTTATTATGCATAAAACCTAAACCATTTTCGTGTTTTATCTGCAAAAAATATTAACGCATAAATTAAAAAAATACATTACCAAATTATGTTAGAGTACAGACCGTGTTAGGATGATTCCAAACCTGGTCTGTATTTTATTGGTCATTATAAATAAAATTAGTGTAGAAGTAGTAAATAGTTAGTTCTAAACAATTTGCGCTAAATTAATCTTTAACGAATAAGACATTGTTATTTAAGTATCTTAATTTATATAAATAAATAGTTGATATGAATTTTATGAGAATAGAATAAAAATTATGGGGATTTCAAGGTAACATGTACCATTCTAAGATATAATTAATACCCGAGAAGGTACATAGATCATTGCGATTGTCTTAATTTTTAAATTTAGCAATTATATTTAGAGTTTACTGTGAATGTAGCATAAGCAATCCTCAATAATATATGGGGCAAGCTCATGGAATTCCGTTGGAAGGTCTGAAGCTTCAATGTACATAAGTCGTTTGTTATCTTTTAAAAAATGCACCTTATGTTTATAATTAGCACCAAAAATTTTTTCGACTGCTATTTTAGGTCCTGCATGTAAAAAAACATGTGTTGGCATATGACCAAGATATATGCCAAGGGCTACTGAAGTATCATAAATAGAAAGTTCACCGAAATTCTTTATATTAGCTGAATTAACAAAAAAGATTATATCATTGAACCTATTCATTTTTTTTAATGTCTCTTCATTTATTCTAATATAATTGTAAACTTGTCTTATAGCGTCCAAAGCTTCCTCATTCACTTTAACAAACCATTTATGAATTGGAAATGAGGATAGTGCAACTTTAAGAAAGCTATCAAAGGTTTTAAAGTTCATACGTTCAAATTTTTTCAAATATTTTATATCTTCGTTCATCTTATTTTGCTTATAATCATTAATTAAGCTAGAAAGCTCATCCATAGACATTCCCCCATTAAAATAAATACTACAAAAGTATAATTCTTTTAACCTATATAATATATGACACTGCTATTTGAAATATAATTAAAGAAACCAATTCAAATTATGGACATCAAATATATTCATAATTAAATCAGCAATACTAGAAACAATGGAAGTTTATATTCAACCAACTTGGGTTAGTGTTCATTGAATATAAAAATTTACAATAGGAGATACTATTCGCAATATATTTATAAAAAGGAGATAATTATATGAATTTTAAGGAAGATTGCATTAAAGCTTTTGATGATTTTTATGAACAAAATAAGCCTCAGGTGCAGAAAGCGGGTATAGGCTTGGCTACTGGTATGTTCTTAGGAGCACCTTTTGGTCCAGTAGGTATAGCTGCATCCGGAGTAGGGCTTGCAACATTTGGAATAATATCTGGAAGTGTTGAGAAGTCAAAAGAACAAAAAGGGATAGAAACAACAAAGCACAACAAACTAATAAAATAGATAAAGAAATGAAGGAAGCTACTAAATTACAATAAAAAATTAAGTTTTTAAAACTATCTATAATAGCTGATGTAGAAATAAAGGATAAAAAACTATCATTTATTTCAATAAAAAAGATTAAATACTTTATTTATTATGAACGACTTTTTAATTATTATTTTAAGTATTACAAGCTTTAATAATTAAATAGTTCCGGAAGCAGATGTAAGAAACTCGTTAAGCAATTCCAGCGGCTATGTAATTCATAGGAATCTTCCGGAAGCAAAAAGTTCACAAGAGGAGAATTTGTAGAAGAAGTCATAGTGTATAAGGAACACATTGAAGTTGTCTTCAATGTGTCTTTTTTCTTTGCTCAAAAATAGTCAATGAATTAAGTTTATAAGCGAAACTGACAAGCATGATTTATATGACCGACATAATCAGAGTTTTTATATAGAGGTAGGTTAATAGAATGAAAGTTGGAATCTATTATGTGATTACATTGATAATAATTTAGAAATTAACATTTCATTTACTAAAGTGCTCTTTATCTAAAAATAATTATTGATAGTTTTATTCTAGTAATAAAATGCAAAGCCAAACTCATAGTAATAATGTATAAATAAAAGAAAGGGGAATATGCAAATATGGAAGTTGGAGAATGCTCGAGGTGTAAAAATAAAAAACTAATTAATAGTGGATATTGGTGTAGTGCACATAATAAGCTAATTAATATAGGTGACATAGTTTTATGTGCTTACTTTGTAAAGAAATAAAGCATTGAAATAAGAATCTACATGAAATTGTAGATTTTTATTTTTATATCAATAATATGGTAGTATAATATATTATTGGAATTAAATCGTAATTATGGAGGTAGAACAATGGGAATAGCAAAGTGGTGGAAAATAGACTTTCATACACATACACCTGAAAGTCGCTGCTTTTATAACAAAAGCGTTACAGGAAAAGATTGGATTAATGCAGCACTTGATTCGGGATTAAATGCTGTAGTCGTAACAGATCATAATTCTGTGGGATGGATAGGAACATTAAGAAAGGCAAGAGAAGAGATTATTAAAGAAAATAATAAAAGAGATCTATTTATATTTCCAGGCGTTGAACTATGTGTTGGGACAAGTCTGACTCATATTTTGGTTGTTTTTGATCCTAAAATGGAAACAGAAGATATTGAACAGTTTATAATAAGATGTGGTCTTACGAAAAATATGTGGACAGACACAACTAAATCTGTAAGGGAAGATATACTTGCAGACTTAATTAAGGAATATGATAAAAGGGTTTTGGTTATACCGGCACATTTTAATAAAAACAAGGGTCTTTGTAAAGAATTGGGGCAAAATGGTACAGCAAAGTTTGTCGATCTAATAAGAATAGATGCAATAGAAGTCAGAGACGAAGATGATATCAATGAGTTTAATAATAAGGTTAGAAATAAAGCTATTCCCAAAGTTGCTACTATTACTGGATCTGATAATCCGGGTAAGAATCCTGCCGAACATGATATAGTGAATTTTGGCAAGGCATATACATGGATAAAGATTAGTGAACCATCTATTGAAGCTCTTAGGCAGGTACTGTTAGACCCTGATACAAGAAGATATTGTGTATTAAGGAGCGAAGAAGAATCTCAACATAATCCAAATGATGTTACTCAGAATTATATAGCTGGCATACAAATAAAAAATCTTAAGCACGTAGATAATTTAGATTTTAAATTTTCTCCAAATTTAAATTGTATAATTGGTGGCAGAGGATCTGGTAAATCGACAATAGTTGAAATGATCAGACTTGCATTGAAGAAATATGATGATAGGAATATAAAAGAATATAAATTAATAAATAATACATATCAGGATAGCTCATGTGTAAACTTATTCTATAATTTTGGAGACTTTAATAAATATGGTATTAGTGTAAGTGGTAAAAAAAATAAAAAGAAATGGGATTATGAAAATGAAGAAGGTATAACTGATGAATATCCTGAATTTCCAATTTCAATATTTAGTCAAAAAGAAATCTATTGTTTAGTTGAAGATGATGAAAATCCAGAAAAATCTAACGATAGTCCATTGCTAAGAATTATTGATGAAAATATTATCACAGAAAAAATTAATATTGATGAAAGGATTGGTAAGTGTAAGCAGGAACTCACTCAATTATCTCAACAATTAATTTCAATTAGAAATCAGTTAAGGGATATTCCTAAAATTAAGGCAGAGATAGAACTTGGAAATAGTAAGCTTGAAAAGTTTAAAAACTCTGGGATTTTAGAAAAACGAGATGAGATATCATGTCTATCTAATATATATGATACTATAAGAGCTAGTTTAATTAGATACAAAGATTTTATTGATGAAACTAATATACAAATAGAGAGATTACATACTAGTGTTTTTAAGGATATTAATAGTTTAGTAATAAATGACGAAATGCAAATACTCGATTATACAGTAGACGCTATTAATAATATAAATAATGAAATAATTAATTCATTACGCAAAAATAATGATATCATTGATGTAATTACTGAAAGAATATATAACTCTGAATTAAAAGCTAAGTTAGATGAAAAAAAAGTTCTATATGATTCAATTATATCGCAAGTTAACGGAATAGATGTTAATAATTACAATCAGATTGAGGTGAAGAACAGAGAACAGATAAATAAATTAAATAATTTGTTAAAACTAAAACCAGAAGAAGATGAATTAATTGAAAGAATTGAAGAAAAAATTGTTGAGTATATAAAGCTTTGGAGAGAGTTATTTGATACTCGATATAAAATAGTGAATGAGATAAATGGTAATGCAACTAATATTAAAATTAATTTACACTTTCTATCTCATGGTAAAAGATGGCTTCATAACCTAAGGAAAGACCTAGGTAAAATAGGTACTTTTGATGATAATTTTATGATAATATATAACGAAATATTTAATAATGATATATTAAATATAAATAGATTACATGAATGGTTTAAATTTGTGTTAACTAGTGATAATGGAGACATAAAGTGTTATTTGGGGAATGATATTAATATAGATCCAAGGTTTGAGAATATATGGCTTGAAAAATTTAAAGACGGAATTTTATATACATTATTTAATTTTATTCCTGAAGATAGAGTGGAGATAAAGATTATAAATGATGGGCAACAAATAGGAATAAATGAGGGATCGCCAGGACAAAAGAGTGCTGCGATACTTGCATTTATATTAAATCAAGGTAATCAACCTCTTATAATAGATCAACCAGAAGATGATTTAGATAATAGTTTAATTATGGATTTGATTGTTGAAAATATAAGGAAATTAAAGAAGCATAGACAAATAATCATTGTAACTCATAATGCAAACATTCCTGTACTTGGTGATGCAGAAGGCATTATTATGCTAAACAGAAATCAAGTAGGCAAGGTCATATTTAAGGATGGAAAAAAAACTGGATGCATTGAGGAAAAAATGATAAAAGAAGGTATATGTAATATAATGGAGGGAGGAATTACAGCGTTTAAAAAGAGGGAAAGTAAGTATAAATACATAAAATAAATAATTATAATTTGTAAGACTATCTTTTATTTAAGAATGGTATTAAAAAATGTATCAAGTTCAACAGACTTGATACATTTTTATGTTCACTAAAGGTGCGTTTAACGAAGCATTAATGTTACTGTTGAAAAAACATATATATGATATGATTATAATATATATAGCTTATGGCAATATAATCAGGATTAATATTAAATGAAAGAAGGAATGATATGGAGTTTGAGTCTTCTATATATGAATATACTGGTTGCTGTAGTAATCCAAAGGTAAAGTGTAAGGAACAACCTAGAATATATTATAAAACAACTAACCCATTAATTTTCATATTAGGCCACTCACCAAAGTTAGAAGATGGTAAAACAAAAGCAAGATATGTTTTGAAGATGAATGAGAAAATAGCCCACTTCGTAGGTATATTTTAGAAGATATTTTAGATGCTATAAAGGGAAAAGATGAAAATGGAATATATTGTAGTAATGCGATAAAATGTATTATGGATACTATGCTAGACAATGATAGGGAATTTATGAAGGATATTTTTCAAAATTGTAGAATTAACTTTGAAAGAGAAATCGAAAATATTAATCCCAAATTAATTATTTGCATTAGTGAAGCTGGATTTGATCTACTCAATAAGAATTATGAGATAACACCTAAAGCAAAGGCTGTACCAAGGTATGGTACATTATATCATAATATCATATTTCGATAAAAAACAAGGTATATTCCCTAATAGTAGCTAGACATAAAAAAGAATAGCACGAAGATATTGTGAAGAACAAAAGAAGTTAATATCTAATTGCATCATTAGACAGAAAGGTGGATGGAAGGTAAAAAATGATTTATTTATGATTCATATTCCACAAACAGCAATTTTACATGATTCAAATGAAACTGAAATTTATTGCATGATAAAGTTGTTTAAAGAGAATTTTCAAGAACCTGTAGAAGGGGACTATATGAGGGAGGATATATATTTTATAATGTAAACACGTTTAATCCTTATGATGTTTTGTGCGAAGAATTTGATGACGTAGAGGAAGAACTATTGGAGAAAGCAACTAATAGACTATTTGCTGAAAGTTAGATTGGGTAAGAAAGAATGATTATTAGAATTTTATTAATGTAATTTCTAATTTGCGTAGTTTTGATTGAAACTAAAGCAATAATTATTTATACAAATATGTAAAGTATATTGTGAAGGTTTAAATATGTTACTAGGGGGATTCTTATGAGTAAGAAGAAAATTAATGGCATGTTCTTAATTCATCTCAAATTAACTTGGGATAATGTAAAATCATTTTTTGAATATGGAGAATTTTATCCAGGAAACAATGCCTCATTTTATGATTCTGATTTACATTCAAATGAAATACCGTACCAGTTTATGGGAAACGAAAAAGGTAATTATCTTTTTTATGTGCATGATGATGTGAAAAATAAATATGATAATCTAGAAAAAGAATTTATGGGTGACGATATTGCAAAGTATATTTCACTTTTGCCAATAAATGCTATGGAAATGAGAATCATTACGGTTGAAAATGAAAAAGTTGGTGTTTATGCGAAAGGATATCGATGTAGACTAAGTGAAGTGTTGCTTCAAAGTTTTAAGAGCATTTTTTTAGACACATATGTAAAGTATAGAAACGGTAAAGAATGGAAAATTGACGAATCAGAAAATGCAGTACTTGCTTTTAGTGTTGAAAAGAAGATTGTAGTTTTATACAAATTAGCGATAAATAATGGAAATAATCCAGAAACAAAAATCTATAAAAAATGCCTAATAGATATGATTCGTTCCCAAGGATTTCATGCTATTGATAAGCAGAATGCTGCCATGAAATCGGTAGATGTTGAAGAAAAAGATGGATTAAAAGATTATGCTAAAGAAGAAGAAAAACAGCTGTTTTTGGAAGAAACGAGATGGCGTAGCAAAGAAGAGTTAAAGAAGATAAAAAGAGGAGACTGCAAATTTGTACTTTATATGCTTTGGGATGATAATTCAAAGACTTATTATATAGGAAAAGCTGCAGATTTACGCATTAGATTAGACCAACATAGAAACGATAAGAATGACCCTATTAAAAAATTTACTCATTTTAGATATAGTAAATTAAATGAAAACTATCAGCATTTGATCTATATGCTAGAAATGCATGAAATACATACTGCTGGTTGGATTTTGCCAACTCCTTTTTCGGAGAGTAATTCGTTACAACAGTTTCCAAGTAGCCCTTCTGATAAATTGCCTAATATGATAAATAATAAAGATAAATATCATTCTCCCAATATTATACCATGATGTTAAAAGTTCAATACACCAGAAAACATTAGATTACAAATGAAAAGTGTTATAATGGAAGGGCTTGCGCATGAGGAATTAGTTGATTTAGCATACCATGCAACTAATGACAGAAATGTCGTGAGTTTTTCTCTTTTTGTTAAATTATATGTAATTATGTTTTTTACTATGTAAGAGTAGCTTTAGCAAATGTATATTATAGGTTCACCAAAGTTGCTTTGGTGAATTTTTCACATAAGAATAAGTTGCTCAAATACAACAGTAGATAAAGAAAAAACAAAATATAATTATTTTATAGAAGTTCAGAAAGTTGTACCTTTAAGGATTTTTAATAACATTCTTTGAAGACAGCATAGTATTATTATCAAAATCTATTTTATGAACAAAAAATAGAAAAGCCATTTTAGAAGAAATATGATAAAATTTAAATATAAGGAGATGATTATTTTGATTAAATTAAAAGTTAAGAGATTAAAAGAAAATGAAGGATTTTATTATATATTATTTAGGCGACGGTGTATAGCTAGAATGAGTTTAATATGTAATGTAAATTTATTTGGTATCTAGATTAATTAAAGTATAGAAAGGAGTAAATATAAATGGCAAGTTATTTTTATCATATAAAAACAGATACTCTAGAAGCAAAGATTAAACAAATATTAGTTCAGAAAGTTATTCCATATAACAAAGCTAAAATAATATCAATCGAAGAACGATATATTGAATATTTATTAAATGGATTTAAGGGGACTGATATTTTTTTAAATAAAGAAAATAAAAATGGAGTATACTGTTACCATGTTAATAAAGATTCGTTTACTGATGCTCCTGCAATAGAAAAAAGATTAACAGAAAAATTTTTCTCAACACCAATATATGAAATTATTAATTCTGAATGGGAATGTATAAGTCTTATACCGAATACTTGGCCATTAGGAAAAAAGTTGGAAGTAGCGGAGAAAAACTTAAACATTTCTAAAAGTAATTACAAAGAATTTTTGGAAATATATACAAAATTAAAAGAAGCGGTTATGAAAATAATAAGTAGAACATTAATACAAAATTGTAAGAATGATATCGAACAAACAGTGAAAACACAATTCAATATAACTAATGAGCTTGGATTAGAAAAAATAAAAGAGATAAAAAAACAGATGGTTAGCATTACCAATGTTATAGAGAATAATATTATTAAGTTATCAAATGAAGAATTTAGATATAATGATGAGAATTTAGATTCTACTTTTATAAAAAATGAAATAGATTTAGTTATTAAAGAACAAGAAAAAATGATTAATGAATTATTAATTAAATATGGATATGACAGAAGTAAAAGTACAAGCTTTTCTGATAAATTATTTGCTGCTAATTCAAGTGATATTGGTTACTATTTGGATGAATATAAACAAGCTGTAGTCAATCTTTCTAATTGCAAAAAGCAAATGAACACTTTACAGAAAAAATTAGAAAAATTAAACATCGAACTGGATACTCAAAAAGCAGTTGATTTATGGGAGCAAGCATAAACTATAAGAGAGTGTTAATAAATATTGGTGGATTTTAAAGGTCACGCTTCGCCTCCACCATGAAACCCACGAAAATCTAAAATTTGGATTTTCGTGGGTCTTTTATTTTGTAGAAAATTATATTTTAGGGGATTTATAGATAAATGCTATGATTTACAGAATGCATAGATGAATAGTAGATTTACTATTCATGTGTAAAATTATAGAAAAAACAGGAAGTATTAGATATAATAAAAAGAGTAGAATTATGCAAGAGAATCTATGGGATGGAGATACATATGGAAAAAGAATTTTCAGAATTACTCCATTTTACGGCTGATATAATTTGGTTTGATAAAGTGCTTATTGCTATAAATAGGTGTAGCCTACTTGTCTCTACATGATTTGTAGTTAACTGTTATCTCTATGAATAAAGAATATAAAATGATTCGATCAAAGCCGAGAATCAATAAAATTTAATTGCGTTTTGTGTCTTGAGCGAAGCGTGAAAGGAATGGTTATAAAAATGAAAAAAATATTTATGCATAAAATCTCTGCTGTTTTTATACTTTTACTTATGTTTATAGGTTTATTTGGGTGTGCAGCAACAAATAAAACTGCTGAGAATAAGCAGCAGGATAACCATGTGGAAGCTACAAAATCAGAAGATAAAAAGATAGATTCTAGCCAAGATGGAGATTCAAAGAATAAAAAAATTATTAATGATTTTCAAGGCGTTGCAGATTATATACATAAAAATGGAACTTTGCCTGAAAATTTTATAACAAAAGCGCAGGCTAATAAACTTGGATGGAAGCCAGGAGACGATCTTAGCAAAGTAGCGCCTGGTAAAAGCATAGGGGGAGATATTTTTAAGAATGCTGAAAAATCTCTACCAGATGCGCCTAATAGAATTTGGCATGAATGCGATATTAACTATAATGGAGGACATCGTGGGGATGATAGGATTCTTTATTCAAATGATGGATTAATTTACTCTACCTCAGATCATTATAAAACATTCAAATTATTATATAAAGGAAAGTAGTTTTTTTAAGGATGTGAATAGCTTGAATAAAGTAGTAATACAAGGCAGTAAGCTTACGGATAAAAATATGTTACACCAAATTTTAAAACAGGAATTAAAGCTTCCTGCTCATTACGGTGAAAACTTAGATGCACTCTGGGATTGTCTAACTGCTGATGTTCAATTGCCAGTTACAATTGAATGGGTTGACTTTCAAAAAAGTAAAGACTTATTAGGTGATTATGCTGAAAATACATTAGAAATTTTTAATGAAGCTGAAAAATTTACTGGAGGAAAACTTAAGATAAAAATTATTTCCAACTTTTAATTGACTTAAACTTATATCTATCTTGATTGAAAAAAACGTTATCAGTTGATATAATGTATGCAATAGTCCAATGGAAGGAAGTATTATATGTTCAGTTATAGTCAAATCAAAAGTCTTAATGATTTAGAAATTTCTGTTTATAATTATATTATGGATAATAAAGATAAGGTCCGATATATGAAAATAAGGGAATTAGCAGTTGAATCTCATGTTTCAACTACAACCATATTAAATTTCTGCAAAAAAGTAGGGTGTAGTGGTTATTCAGAGTTTAAACTAAAATTTAAATTATTTATAGAGGAAAAAGAAATTAAAAAAGTAAGTGAAGATAATACAGAGATAATTGATTTTTTTAAGAAAACAAATACTGAAGAATATGATGAGAAGATAGAGGAAATTGTAAAAGCTATATTAAAAGCAAAGAGAACAATTTTTATAGGAAGTAGTATGTCTGGAATTGTAGCAAGATATGGAGCACGATATCTATCAAGTGTTGGACAATTTAGTTTATGCATTGATGATCCGTATTACCCTACTACAGGTAAGTTTTATGAAAATTCAGTTGTGATAGTATGTTCTGTGTCTGGTGAATCAAAAGATATTATAGGTCATATAAATAGATTTAAAAAAGATGATTGCTGTATTGTTAGTATTACTAACACTGAAAATTGCACTATAGCAAAAATGTCTGATTATAATATCCCATATTATGTACCATATGTTAAAGTAGGAATATATGATATTACAACTCAAATTCCAATAATCAGTATAATAGAAAGAATTGGAAGGAAACTACAAAATCGTCGAGAAGAATCTATACAAGATGAGTAAATAGCTATGCGCGAAAAATAAAAGTATTATTTTACATAGGGCTTTATTGATTTGAAGTTTTTAACTCAAGTTGATAAAGCTTATTTTAATTACTCTTTTTGTTTGTTAATCACAGTTTTTTTATATATGAAATGTCAAGAACACATTTTGATTTTAATTGCAAAAAAACATTTTGTTTTTTTGCAATAACAAATTATTAAAAAACAGACCTGTTTTTTATAATGGTTTACATAGTGACAGAATCCGCTTTTTCAATTAACATTAAGATACATTCAATAGCTATTCGAAAATAATAAATATAAGTGAGGTAATAAAATGGCAAAGGATTATGCATTAATTGCGAAAACGATTGCGAAAAATTTAGGCGGTATCTCAAATATTGAAAGTGTAACTCATTGTATGACTCGTTTAAGAGTTTGTTTAAAGGACGACTCAAAAGTAAATGTAGATGAGATTAAAAAAATTAATGGAGTAATGGGATATGTGAACCAAGGTGGACAACATCAAGTTATTATTGGAAATAATGTATCTTATGTTTATAAGGAAGTTTTAAAATTAGGAAACTTTGGAGAACAAAGTGACGTTGCAAAAGGGATAAAAAAAGAAAAGCTAACTATCAAAAAAGTTGGAACTAATATATTGGATGCATTAGTAAGTACAATGTCACCATTAATACCAGCAATTATTGGTGGTTCAATGGTAAAGTTAGTAGTAATGATTTTATCTATGTTAAAAGTACTACCAGCAGACAGTACTACATATACCTTACTGAATGCTATGGGAGATGCAGCATTTTATTTCCTTCCAATTATGGTAGCAGTATCAGCATCTAAGAAATTTAAAACTAATACTTATTTAGCTGTTGCAATAGCAGGACTTATGGTACATCCAGATTTTATGAAACTAATGGTAAGCGCATCAGAAGGTAAGGAAGTAACTTTAGCGTTTATTCCTATTGCATCCGTTAAGTATACGTATACGGTAATACCAGCACTTTGTATGACTTGGATATTATCATATATTGAAAGATTTGTAGATAAGATAACACCAGAAGTAACTAAAAATTTCTTAAAACCAGCGATTATAGTATTGATTGCAGCTCCAATAGCAATTGGACTTATAGGACCTTTAGGTATATGGATTGGTACAGCAATATCAGGTTTAGTTTATTTTGTTCACAGCAAATTAGGATGGGTATCAGTAGCAATAATGGGAGCTTTATGGCCACTACTTGTTATGACTGGTATGCATAGAGTGTTTACTCCAACTATATTAACAACTATAGCAGAAACAGGAATGGAAGGAATGGTAATGCCTTCAGAAATAGGTGCGAATCTTTCATTAGGAGGAGCAGCTTTAGCTGTTGCTTTTAAAACTAAAAATAAAGAGTTAAGACAAACTGCAATTGCAGCTGCTTCTTCTGCAATCATTGCAGGAATCACAGAACCATCACTGTATGGAGTAGCATTAAGATTTAAAAGGCCTTTGATAGCATCATTAATTTCAGGTGGTGTATGTGGTGCCGTAGCAGGGATAGCAGGACTTGCAAGTAGATCTATGGCTGCACCAGGTTTATTCACAAGTGTTCAGTTTTTTGATCCACAAAATCCATCAAGCCTTATTTGGATAGTTGGAATAATGATACTGGCAGTCGTATTATCTTTCGTATTAACTCTAATATTTGGATTTGAAGATATTCCAGCAGAAGATAATATTGAAATAATGGGGGCAGACAATGAGTAAATACAGTTTCCCAGAGGAATTTCTATGGGGTGGAGCTATTGCAGCAAATCAGGCTGAAGGTGCTTATAGAGAAGATGGAAAAGGTTTAAGTACTGTAGATGTTATACCACATGGAATAAACAGAATGAAAGTGAAATTAGGGTTAGAAGAAGATTTGACTTTGAAGGATAATGAATTTTATCCAAGTCATGAGGCAATTGATTTCTATCATAATTATAAAGAAGATATTGCTTTGATGGCAGAAATGGGATTCAAAGTTTTTAGAACTTCAATCGCATGGACAAGAATCTTCCCTAATGGAGATGATAGTAAACCTAATGAAGCAGGAATTAAATTTTATAAAGATTTATTTTTAGAATGTAAAAAATATAATATGGAACCATTAGTGACATTATGTCACTTTGATGTTCCAATGGAACTGGTTAATAAATATGGATCATGGAAGAGCAGAAAAATGATATCATTTTTTGAAAGGTATGCAAGATGCTGCTTTAAAGAATTTGATGGCTTGGTTAAATACTGGCTGACATTTAATGAAATAAATATACTGATACATAGTCCTTTTTCGGGAGCAGGTATATATTTCAAAGAAGGTGAAAACAAAGAGCAGGTTAAGTATCAGGCAGCTCATCATATGTTAGTAGCAAGTGCTTTAGTAACTAAAATAGCCCATGAACAAAATCCAGAAAATAAAGTTGGATGTATGCTTGCAGGAGGAGATTTTTATCCGTATTCATGTGATCCAAGAGATGTATGGATGGCTCATACAAAGGATAGAGAAAATTTATTTTTCATAGACGTACAAGCTAGAGGTAAGTATCCATCATACTCAAAGAGGGTATTTGCGGAAAAAGAAGTTAGTATTGTAATGGAAGAAAATGATTTGGATATATTAAAAAATACAGTAGACTTTATATCTTTTAGTTATTATGCTTCTAGATGTGCATCTAAGGATATGGAAAATCAAACCGAAGCTAATGTTGTTAAATCTATAAAAAATCCTCATTTAGAAGTTAGTGAATGGGGATGGGCCATTGATCCATTAGGTCTTAGAATAACTATGAATACGCTATATGATAGGTACGAAAAACCTTTATTTATAGTAGAAAATGGACTAGGTGCTAAAGATACAATAGAAGAGGATGGCTCAATAAATGATGATTACAGAATTGATTATCTTAGGCAGCATATCATAGAAATGAAAGAAGCCATGGAAGATGGAGTTGAACTATTAGGATATACATCATGGGGATGTATCGATTTAGTTTCAGCATCCACTGGAGAGATGAGTAAAAGATATGGATTTGTATATGTAGATAAACAAGATGATGGAACTGGAACTTTAGAGAGAAAAAGAAAAAAATCATTTTATTGGTATAAAAAAGTAATAGAAACAAACGGTGAATGTTTAATATAAAAAATTTAAAGGTTACGCTGCACTGTAACTATAAAACCCAAGACAATATTTATTAATATTATCTTGGGTTATTTTAGTTTATAGACATTTAGAGAAAGACATCACTATAAAAAACATATTAAAAAGTAGCAATAGAAAAGTATTTTAGAATTAGCAAAGGTGGATTATATCTAAATGACGTAGGTTTTTATTAAAAATATTGATATTATTTTTAATTTTATATCTTAAAAGTAACAATCAAATCCGTTTTTAAGAAATATATTTTTATAATCTAATAAATCTTCTTCATGAAGTTGTTGCGTATTTTGGAAAGTATATGGTTTGTTCAGGAGTTCGTATTTTTTCTGCCCAAATTGATGAAATGGAAGTAAGTTTACTTTCTTAGCATTAACGGACTCAAGTAATTTACAAAATTCTTTAGCATCTTCTAAACTAGAGTTTATGTTTGGAATGACAGGAATACGAATAATGACATCTTTACCGTTATCTATAGCAAATTTTAAATTTTTAATAATTAAATCATTATAAACATTTGTTACTTTAAAATGCTTTTCTCTATCATAGTGTTTTATATCAAATAACAATAAATCTACATTATCTATAAAACTTGAGAATATTTCATTTGAAGTATAGCCCGTAGTTTCAATTGCTGTGTGTATATTTTTTTCTTTTAAAACCTTTAAAAGCTGTGATGCAAATTCATGCTGCATTAATACTTCACCACCAGATAAAGTAACGCCCCCATTTGACTCTTCATAAAATATTTCATCTTTCATAACTTCATTCATAACATGAGAAAGGGTTAAAAATTCACCTTCTGCTGAAAGAGCTTTATGAGGACAGAAATTTTTACAAGCAAAACAAGAAATACAGTTGTTAGAATCAATTTTTATATGATTATCATTTAAGGAAATAGCATTATTTTGACAAACGTCTATGCAATGAAGACATTGTGTGCACTTAGTTTTATCACATATGATTTGTATCTTACTATCTTGAGATTCTGGATTTGAACACCATAGGCAACTTAAGGGACAGCCCTTGAAAAAAACTACAGTTCTGATTCCAGGACCATCGTGTATGCTGTATTTTTGAATATTGAAAATGCAAGCCTTTATATCTTTCATAAAAACACCCCCATATAGTAAAAGGTACTGTCAAAGTTTTTTATCTAACTAAGGCAGCAACCCTTTAATTTTTCTTATTTTTTATATAAATAACTTGCCACCCCCAAAAAGTTAAGATATTTTATACTTGCAAAACAAAAACACTGAACTAAAAAAGGAGGCAAGCTATTACCATGATTAATAAGTTTCTTCTTGAAACTGTAATTTATCTTATTGAAATTATAAAGTATCTCATGACTTTGCTGGTTGGCAAAAACTTGCTTAAAAGCATTTCGGACGAACCTGTTAAGAAAGAATACCGAAAGCTTCAAGTAGATGATCAACCAATCTTTGATGTTCCCGAAAAACTTAACTATAAGCTTCTAATAGCTGAATATGAGTTTAAGCACGGCAAAGAATTTGCTCCTGTGAAACCTCGCAAAAACAAAGCGTTAGCTCCTAAGGATGTTATCTGTCCTAAGTGTGGTGCTCCACATACCTATCTTTACGATAATAACGGAGGCCGAGGACAATATCTTTGCAAAGTCTGTGATACCACATTCAATCCTAAAAATTACTATCAGAAATCCATAGTGTTAAGATGTCCTCACTGCAGTAAAACACTTGAAAGAATCAAGGCGCGTAAGGATTTCTACGTTTATAAGTGTAAGAATGATAATTGCTCTTTTTACCAAAATAATCTTAAATCAATGACAAAATCTGAAAAACAAGATTTTAAGAAGAATCCTGGTAAGTTCAAAGTTAGATACATATTTAGAGATTTCACTTTTGACTTTAAGCCACTTTCTAAAGAAAGTCCGGTAAAATCAAAGGTTTCTCTTCCAAACATTATGATTTCTTCTTACACCTTAGGACTCATTCTAACTTACTACGTTAACTACGGTTTATCTTCCAGAAAGACAGCTGCATTGCTTAAAGATATTCATGATATTAAAATATCTCATCAAGCAATTTTAAACTATGTTAATGCCGTTTCAATTGTAGTTAAGCCATTTATAGATAACTACGATTATAAACTTTCTGACTCTTTCTGCGGCGATGAAACCTACATAAAAGTTAACGGTAAGTGGAACTATATTTTCTTCTTTTTTGATGCTGTTAAAAAGATTATTCTATCTTACAGAGTATCACCACATAGAGATACCGAAACGGCTGTAAAAGCCATCGATGATGTTCTAAGTAAGTTAAAAGAAATACCTGAAGATCTTAATCTTATAACTGATGGTAACCCTATATATCTTCTTGCACAGCACTTCTTTGCAAGCCATAGTATAAAATTCGATGTTACTCAAGTTATAGGCTTAACCAATAAAGATGAAGTTTCAAAAGAATATAGGCCATTGAAGCAAATTATTGAACGTCTTAACCGAACCTTTAAAGGCAATTATAGAGCTACTACTGGCTTCGGAAGTCCTAACGGGTCGGTTGCATTTGTAACTATGTTTGTGGCATACTTTAACTTTCTAAGACCACATTCTGCCCTTGAAGGCAAAACTCCTGTAATCCTTGAAGAGTTAGAGTCAATGTCCAACATGCCTACTAGATGGTGCAAATTTATTGAACTATCTCAAGACTTTGTTCTAAATAACTGTACAATAACTGCCTAATGATCTAAAGCAGTTGGTGAAACGCACCCTTGACACGCCCACAAAGATAAATGGTAAAATATCTCAATAGGCGGGTCTATTAGTCATGTTCAAAATTATCATTCACCCGTCCTTAACTGCCTAAGACCATTTATCTTTAGGTGTGTCAAGGGCAACTAGCAAACATAATTTAACATTAAATGGTAGTTGGATTGATTTTTCATATATTTTTTACACTACCTAGTAAAAGGTACTGTCAAAGTTTTTTATCTAACTAAGGCAGCAACCCTTTAATTTTTCTTATTTTTTATATAAATAACTTGCCACCCCCAAAAAGTTAAGATATTTTATACTTGCAAAACAAAAACACTGAACTAAAAAAGGAGGCAAGCTATTACCATGATTAATAAGTTTCTTCTTGAAACTGTAATTTATCTTATTGAAATTATAAAGTATCTCATGACTTTGCTGGTTGGCAAAAACTTGCTTAAAAGCATTTCGGACGAACCTGTTAAGAAAGAATACCGAAAGCTTCAAGTAGATGATCAACCAATCTTTGATGTTCCCGAAAAACTTAACTATAAGCTTCTAATAGCTGAATATGAGTTTAAGCACGGCAAAGAATTTGCTCCTGTGAAACCTCGCAAAAACAAAGCGTTAGCTCCTAAGGATGTTATCTGTCCTAAGTGTGGTGCTCCACATACCTATCTTTACGATAATAACGGAGGCCGAGGACAATATCTTTGCAAAGTCTGTGATACCACATTCAATCCTAAAAATTACTATCAGAAATCCATAGTGTTAAGATGTCCTCACTGCAGTAAAACACTTGAAAGAATCAAGGCGCGTAAGGATTTCTACGTTTATAAGTGTAAGAATGATAATTGCTCTTTTTACCAAAATAATCTTAAATCAATGACAAAATCTGAAAAACAAGATTTTAAGAAGAATCCTGGTAAGTTCAAAGTTAGATACATATTTAGAGATTTCACTTTTGACTTTAAGCCACTTTCTAAAGAAAGTCCGGTAAAATCAAAGGTTTCTCTTCCAAACATTATGATTTCTTCTTACACCTTAGGACTCATTCTAACTTACTACGTTAACTACGGTTTATCTTCCAGAAAGACAGCTGCATTGCTTAAAGATATTCATGATATTAAAATATCTCATCAAGCAATTTTAAACTATGTTAATGCCGTTTCAATTGTAGTTAAGCCATTTATAGATAACTACGATTATAAACTTTCTGACTCTTTCTGCGGCGATGAAACCTACATAAAAGTTAACGGTAAGTGGAACTATATTTTCTTCTTTTTTGATGCTGTTAAAAAGATTATTCTATCTTACAGAGTATCACCACATAGAGATACCGAAACGGCTGTAAAAGCCATCGATGATGTTCTAAGTAAGTTAAAAGAAATACCTGAAGATCTTAATCTTATAACTGATGGTAACCCTATATATCTTCTTGCACAGCACTTCTTTGCAAGCCATAGTATAAAATTCGATGTTACTCAAGTTATAGGCTTAACCAATAAAGATGAAGTTTCAAAAGAATATAGGCCATTGAAGCAAATTATTGAACGTCTTAACCGAACCTTTAAAGGCAATTATAGAGCTACTACTGGCTTCGGAAGTCCTAACGGGTCGGTTGCATTTGTAACTATGTTTGTGGCATACTTTAACTTTCTAAGACCACATTCTGCCCTTGAAGGCAAAACTCCTGTAATCCTTGAAGAGTTAGAGTCAATGTCCAACATGCCTACTAGATGGTGCAAATTTATTGAACTATCTCAAGACTTTGTTCTAAATAACTGTACAATAACTGCCTAATGATCTAAAGCAGTTGGTGAAACGCACCCTTGACACGCCCACAAAGATAAATGGTAAAATATCTCAATAGGCGGGTCTATTAGTCATGTTCAAAATTATCATTCACCCGTCCTTAACTGCCTAAGACCATTTATCTTTAGGTGTGTCAAGGGCAACTAGCAAACATAATTTAACATTAAATGGTAGTTGGATTGATTTTTCATATATTTTTTACACTACCTAGTAAAAGCAAGATTAGTATTAAGATTGAACCGCAATAATTTAAGTTTCAATTGATGATTCAATGTTAACATGAAAAAATATAAGTGTAAATAAAAAGTTTTATTTGAAATAAAAGTGAGTTTCATAAGAATAATAATTTGATGTTTAATATTATTTGAAGTAGTATATAATCAATAATAAACAGAATTGCTTTTATTCGAAATATAAATAGTTCATTTTGTAAGTAGTTTATGATATAATTACCAGTGGATTTAGGTATGTCGACTAGTTAGTTTTCGAATCTACCTAAGAGAAGGAGGAGTTTCTATGATAAATAGGTATACAAAGCTTCTTGAAATTGTCAATGAAAACAAGCGTATAGAAGTCAGTAAATTATCAGAGCTTTTAAATGTATCTCAAGTGACTATACGTAAAGATCTTGGTGCATTAGAAGAAAAAGGATTATTGAAGCGTGAACATGGTTATGCTGTTATGACTTCAAGTGATGATATCAATAGCAGATTAGCTTTTAATTATGATATAAAAAGAAAAATAGCACAATTGGCAAGTAAACTTGTAAATGATGGTGAAACAGTTATGATTGAATCAGGCTCATCTTGTGCCTTACTTGCTGAAGAACTTGCATATAATAAAAAGGATATAACAGTAATAACTAATTCTACATTTATTGCAAACTATATTAGAGAAGGAAATGCGAAAGTAGTGTTGCTTGGAGGAGATTACCAGCCGGAATCCCAGGTATCAGTAGGCCCTCTAACAAGAAAATGTGTGAAAGATTTTTTTGTAGATAAATTGTTTATCGGAACTGATGGTTATAATTCTAAAATAGGGTTTACAGGAAAAAACTTAATGCGTACAGAAACGGTAAAAGCCATGGCTGAAAGTTCTAATAAAATTATAATATTAACAGAATCATCAAAGTTTTCTGAGCGTGGAGTGGTATCTCAATTTAAAGCAGAAGAGATAAGCTACTTATTTACAGATACTAATATTCCTGAAGATGTTTTAGAAAGTTTAAAGAAGGAAAAAGTGGATGTTCAAACGGTAAGTGTAAATTAATATGATTTATAAGAATAGAACAATCATAATATAGGAATTTATAAGATGCATAGGTATAGTGTTTACTTTAGTGAGTAAACATTATAATCTATGTATTTTTTTATTATCTCAAATAAAAAGGATTTTGTTATTTATTTCGAAAATAATTACATAAGTTTCAAATGAAATAGTAATATTGACAAATGATATTGTTGATATATAATTTAGTTATGAAAGAAAATAAAAACAATTTCAAATGAAAGTAAAAAAGTTTGTTATAATATGAAATTGATAATGAGGGGAGAATATTTATGAATCATTTTGGAGAATTAACTGATAGAATGCATAATTTTAGAGAAGAATTATTAAATGCAAAATCTATGGTTAGTGTAGAAAGAGCTAGACTTACTACGGAAAGTTACAAAGAACACGCTGATAAGCCAATGGTATTACGTAGAGCGTTATGTTTAGAAAATATACTGAAAAATATGACTATATTTATTGAAGATAACTCGATAATCGCGGGAAATCAAGCAGAATCAAATCGCTCAGCTCCTATTTTTCCTGAATATGCAATGGATTGGGTTATAGATGAACTTGATGAATTTGAAAAACGTGCAGGTGATGTATTTTATATTACTGAAGAAAGTAAGAATGTTTTAAGAGAAATAGCACCTTTTTGGGAGCATAAAACTTTAAAAGACAGAGGTCTTGCAGGGATGCCTGCTGAAAGTAGAATTTTTTATGATCTAGGGATTATAAAAGCAGAGGGTAATATTACTTCTGGGGATGCTCATATAGCGGTAAATTATGAAACTGTATTAAACCTTGGGTTAATTAATTATAAAGAGCGAACAGAAAAGAAATTAAAGGAACTAGACCTTACAGACTATAGGAATTTAAATAAGTCTTATTTTTATAGAGCAATTTTAATTGTACTTGATGCAGTAGCAGCTTTTGCAAAACGTTATGCAGATTTAGCATTAGAATTAGCAGAAAAAGAATCTGATGAAAATAGAAAAGAAGAATTGCTTGAAATGTTAAGAATATTAAATAAAGTTCCATATTATCCAGCAGAAACTTTCCAGGAAGCTGTTCAATCCTTATGGATAATTCACTTAGTTTTGCAAATTGAATCTAATGGACATTCACTTTCATATGGAAGAATGGATCAATATTTAAATCCTTTCTATGAAAAAGATTTAAAACTTGGAAGAATTACTGAGGATAGTGCTACTGAATTATTAACAAATTTGTGGCTTAAGACATTTACAATAAATAAGATAAGAAGCTGGTCACATACACGTTTTAGTGCAGGTAGTCCATTATATCAAAATGTCACAGTTGGTGGACAAACTGTAGACAAAAAAGATGCAGTAAATCCATTAAGTTACTTAATTCTAAAGAGTGTTGCTCAGACAAAATTACCACAACCTAACTTAACAGTACGTTATCATAGAGGGTTATCTGATGATTTTATGAAGGAATGCATAGAAGTAGTAAGATTAGGATTCGGAATGCCAGCCTTTAATAGTGATGAAGTTATTATTCCATCATTCATAGAAAAAGGTATAGATGAAAAAGATGCTTATAACTATAGTGCAATTGGATGTGTTGAAGTAGCGGTTCCGGGTAAATGGGGTTATAGATGTACTGGAATGAGCTTTTTAAATTTCCCTAAATCATTATTAATAGCTTTAAATGATGGAGTTGATCCCGAGTCAGGAACTAAGCTTTGCGAGGGGGTAGGTCGCTTTAAGGATATGACAACCTTTGATGAGGTTATGAAAGCCTGGGATAAGATAATTCGTGAATTTACAAGACACAGCGTAATAATAGATAGCTGTGCAGACTTAGCAATAGAAGAAGTTACAGCAGATGTATTATGCTCAGCTTTAACTGATGATTGCATTGAAAGAGGTTTAAACTTAAAAGAAGGTGGAGCCGTATATGACTTTATCAGTGATCTTCAAGTAGGTATCGCTAACCTTGGAGATTCTCTTGCAGCAATTAAAAAATGTGTATTTGAAGATAAGAGTTTTACCCCAGCACAAGTTTGGGACGCATTGCTTAATAATTTTGAAGGAGAAGATGGTAAAAGAATTCAAGATATATTACTTAATGATGCTCCTAAGTATGGAAATGACGATGATTATATAGATTTATTATTAAGAGAAGCTTATGAAATCTATATTGATGAGATAAAAAAATATAAGAATACTAGGTATGGCAGAGGTCCAATTGGAGGATGCTATTATGCTGGAACTTCTTCAATTTCAGCTAATGTGCCACAAGGAGCAGGAACTTTAGCAACTCCAGATGGAAGAAAAGCTGGAGAGCCTTTAGCTGAAGGGTGTTCACCATCTCATGCAATGGATAAAAATGGTCCTACAGCAGTATTTAAATCAGTTTCAAAATTACCAACACACGATATTACTGGTGGAGTATTATTAAATCAAAAGGTAACGCCACAAATGTTATCTAAGGAAAGTGATAGAGAAAAGTTAATTTTATTAATTAGAACTTTCTTTAATCGTTTAGAAGGTTTTCATGTACAATACAATGTAGTATCAAGAGATACTTTACTTGATGCGCAAAAACATCCAGAAGATCATAGAGACCTAATTGTTAGAGTAGCAGGATATAGTGCTTTCTTTAATGTATTATCGAAACAAACTCAAGATGATATAATTGAAAGAACAGAACAAGTTTTATAGTAAAATAATTCCCCAAGTGAAATGTTCATTGATATTATTTATGAAACCCACGACCATTTGCATGTGGCTTAAATAGCTGGTTGCAGGTGGTCGTGTTTTTTTGCTACTGGCGGCTTAATCTTATATATTTTGTAAAAGATTAAACAATCTATAAATTAATCAATATCAGAATTAATTTTATTTTTTTCTTCAGAAATCGTATGTAGGATTCTTTTTAGAATAATCACTGTTTGTTCTTCTTCTTTCTTAGATAAGTTTTTAGAAAAAATAGCAACTAATTCTAAAAAGGTTGCATCTATTTTAGGTATAACTTTTTTTCCTGCATCCGTTAAATATAACCTATAAATACGCTTATCATTTTCATCTTGAATTCTTTTTACATAATCATTTTCTACTAGATTTTTTACTGCTTTTGCAGTAGTTGATTTACCTACATACAGAAACTCACTTAACTCTTTCTGACTTATACCTTCATTTTTTGAAATCACATATAAAAAATCATGTTGGCCACTTCTAATATTTAAATCTATAAGCTTTGAATTTATTATGCTCTGAGCATTTCTATAAATTGCTGCATTAAGTTTACTAATGTTCTCCATAGTTACTTATCTCCTTTACATTAGTTTCCTATAAAGTGAAACTTTTCAGGTAGAGTTTTAACTCCAGCTGAATTTAGTTGAACTTATACCCTCAAGGTGCACCTTGTCCAGAAGCGTGCAGCCGTTATCTCCCGCTTAAAGAAAAGGGAGTGCTACGGATGCTAGCTATCGGATAAAACCATCTTAAATTATATATATAAATAATTATAGTTTCAATGATTTACTAGGATATATATTTTTTGAAATTATGAATTGGTATTTTAAAATATAGATTATATTATTTGGAAAAAGAAAACTCTGCCATTGATAAAACGCAGAGCTAACTTTGTATGTGATTAATATACGTTTTGAGAATTTGTGTTACGTACTAATCCTAAGGTAAAATACTACTTTTTTACTTGTAATTGAGGTTTTCTCTTTCTGCCAATAATGAAATAAAGAATAAATGCTATAATAGCAGCCCCACTTGCCCACAGATACATTTGAGCATATCCAACGTTTGATGAAACTACTCCTAAAATTACTGCACCTAATCCTATACCGCAATCAAATGCAGTGAAAAATGTAGCATTGGCAGCACCTAGACGTGAAGGTGGAACTCCAACCATGGCCATTGTCTGTAAAGTAGATTGAGTTGCACCAAAGCCTATTCCGTAAATAAATGCGGCGATTAAAAACATGCTAATATTTGAAGACTCAGATAACAGCAACATAGATATAATTACACATATAAAACCTGGAATAATTGCATAGTCAAAACCTAATTTATCTATTATTTTACCGAATATTGGTCTAGATATAAATAAGGATATTGCATAGACTGTAAAGAAAATTCCAATGTTCTCTATGCCTTTTTGTGAAGCATAAAGAGGTAAGAAACTGGTTAATGCACCATAAGTTATTGTTACAAAAAATACTATAATAGAAGGATTTATAGATATTTTTTCATACAATGAAGCTTTTATTTTAGTTTGCTCTTTATTTTCAATTTTTTTATATTCTAATTTAAAAGCAATAATACCCCCAAGAACGGCTAGTATAGTAGATGTTAAAAATAGAGCTTGAAAGCTATATTTTGATATCACAAATAGTCCAATTGTAGGAGCTACTGCCATAGCTAAACTACTTGTCAGACTAAAATATCCCATTCCTTCTCCAAAACGATCATTTGGGATATTATCCGAAGCAATTGTATTAGAAGCTGTACTTACTGCACCCCAGCCAAAGCCATGGATAAAACGTATCATAATAATTGCACTAATAAATGGAACTATTGAATAAGAAAATACTGATATAATAAATATAAATAATCCAACTAAAAACACCTTTTGTCGGCCTAACTTATCAAGAAGTAATCCAGAGATTGGCCTAATTATTACTGAAGATACTACAAATGCTCCAGTTACTAATCCAATGATAGAGTTTGTCCCTCCGAGTTTTTTAGCATAGAGCGGAAGTGTAGGTAATAACATTTGAAATCCAAAAAATATTAATAAGTTTATTATGTTTATAATAACGAAGTTTTTTGTCCAAAGAACCTTATCTTTTTGTATATCTTTTTCCATGAATGATCTCTCCTTTGTAAAAATAGTTTCCTTTGCAACTAATATTATAATAACATAAATTAGTTGCTTGTGCAACTAATTTAATTGATGAATTCAATAAAATTTTTACTTATAACTAATGAGATTTAAGTTGATATTTAAATAGTACCAAAAAGTGGGTATAAGGAATTTAAGTTGTAATTAATAGGAATTTATGTGCAAATAATGTTAAAATATAATAATAAAGAGTATAATAGTTTTATTAATAATTTAATTACTCTTTAACATAACTAGTGGGGAATTCATCAACATTTATATAAAAATTTTAAATTATTTAGACATAAATATTTCTTAACATAAAACTATGGTGTAAAGTAACAAGAAAATATTAAGTGAAATTAAAAAGTTCACTTAATAAAGAAGGGAGCTAAATGATGAATTGGGAGGCGTTTGAAAAGGCTTTAATTAATTACGATAAGTTAGAAGTTAATAAAATTCTTCAACATTTTTTAGCTGAAAAAAATGGGATTGATTTTATCGATGATTATATAGTTAAGTCATTGACTTCCATTGGGGAAAAGTGGGAAAGAGGAGAAGTAGCTTTATCACAGATATATATGAGCAGCAGGCTTTGTGAGGAAATTGCTATTTCTATTTTGGATGAAAAAAATTTCACAATTAAGAATGCAAAGCCGATTGCAATAGTGACTCTTGAGGACTATCACACTCTTGGAAAGAAAATCGTAAGTGCTGTTGTGAGGTCAAGTGGTTTTGACCTTATAGACTACGGTTCTATAAGTGGACCAGAGGAGATAATAAAGAGAGTCACTGAAGATAGGATAAAAATACTTATGATATCAGTATTAATGTATCCATCTGCTTTAAAAATTAAGAAAATATCTCAAATGCTTCATGAAAAGGATCCTTCAATTAAAATATTGGTTGGGGGGGCACCTTTTTTAATGGATAGCACTCTTTGGGAAGAAGTTGGCGCAGATAAAATGGGGAAAAGCGCAGCCGATAATATTGTTATTATAGAACAATGGATGAAGGAGGATTCTTAATGGAAAAAAGGTATACTTCGATGGAAAGAGTGTTGACAACTATGAGCAAGCATGAACCAGACAAGGTTCCATTGTTTTTAATGTGTACACATTACTGCGCAAAATTTTTAGATGTATCAATTAAAAACTATTTTAGTAAACCTGAGAATGTAGCAAGAGGACAAATGATACTTCTTAAAAAATTTAATAATGATTGTTTGAATCCATTTTATTCTGCTGCTCATGAGTATGCAGCTTTTGGAAGCGAAGTTATTTTCAATGAAGCAGGTTCTCCAAATGCTGGTGAACCAATAATAAAAAACTTTGACGATATTTTAAAATTACAACCACCAGATGTTAAAAATTCAAAAACTCTTAGAAACTGTCTTGAGACAATATCAATACTGAAGGAGGAAGTGGGGATGTCGGTCCCTATTGCTGGGGGCGTGTTATCTCCTTTTTCACTTCCTATTCTTCAAATGGGTTTTGATAAGTATATTGAACTTATTTATGAAAAACCAGAGTTGTTGGATCATCTTATAAAAATTAATGAAAGGTTTTGCACTGAATGGGCAAATATGCAATTGAGGGCAGGTGCAACATTTATATCATATATAGATTCTATGTCTGTATCTTCAGTTATTCCTAAAAGTATATATTTAAAGACTGGATTCCTTTCTGCAAAGAGAACAATACCCACTATTAAAAGTGATGTAGCCATAGCTACTTCCTCGGCAAGTTCTGCCTCAATACTCGAGGAAATCCTTGAAGCTGGGATTAAAGCTATTCTGGTAAGCCATACTGACGATCTAGCTGAAATAAAGAAGAAAGTCGGCAAAAGAGCTACATTGCTTGGAAATCTAAATGGTATTGAAATGTGCAGGTGGACCAGATCTGATGCTGAATATAATGTTAAGGAAGCGATAAAAAAAGCTGGAGTTGGTGGTGGTTTCATCTTGTGCGACAGTTTAGGAGACATTCCTTATCAGGTTAGTGAGGATATTCTTTATGAAATATCAGAGAGTGTAAATAAGTGGGGAAGATATCCATTAAATTGGAGGTGATTATATGAACGATAAACTATGTATTTTAATTTGTGAAAGTTTCAAAGCTGAAGTGGAGAGTATGCTAGGGGGATTGAAAAATGGAGAGATTGAATTTAAATACTATTCAATGGATTGTATAAATTGCAATCGTCAAAGACAGAAATTATATGATGGCCTTATTGCATCAGGTTATTGCAGCGACTCAGTTATTTTGCTACCAACTCAGAAGGGATCTGGAAAAGATGAGAATCTTGTTGGTGAAAGTATTTTCAATTCATGTCTTTCATTATTGGCCGGAGGTGATCTAATAAATTACCTTTCTTCAATGGGGTATTATTTAACTACACCAGGTTGGCTAAAAAGATGGAAGCATATTATTATAGACATATATGGATTTAATCAAGAAACTGCACGTGAATTTTTTTCAGAATACTGTAAAAAGGTGGTTCTTATTGACAGTGGCGTATATAGCAATATCTTACTTGATTTAATAGAGTTTTCAGAATATATAGGAATGAAATATGAAATTATAGATGTAGGTTTGGATTGCTTTTCAAGCACTATAAATAATTCATATAAAAATTGGAAAGTTAATAGATTAGAATACATTTTAAATTTAAAAAACAAGCAGGTCACTGATTATGCTCTTGTATTTGATTTTCTTGAAAAAAAAGCAACACTTTTAAAACGTGAAGAACTGATTAAGAATATTTTTACTTTATTTGAAATGTTGACTGGTGCTGAGCATCTCGCATTTCTTCCTATAATTGAACATAAAAAAGGAGAAATAATTTTCCATCAAGAGAAGTCGTATAAAAGTGAACTATATGATATCGACAACTCAAAATTTAGGCAATGTTATTTTCTTACTTCCTCAGGAGCAGGATTTATTTTCAAGATAACTTTTAATAATGAATTAATGGGTTATATGGAAGTGGAAGATATCATGTTTCCTAATTATATGGAAAGATACTTAGATTTATCAAAAACAATCATGATAATTCTAGGAATAATGCTTTTTAATTCAAAGATTTATGAGAAATTAATTGATACAAATGAGGAACTTCTTTCATTGAATAACGAGCTTGAGGTTCTTGTTGATAAACGTACTTCTCAACTGTTGGAGGTTAATGGAAACCTTGAAGAAACAAACTGTATGTTAGAAGAAGAAATCGAAGGGCATAAGTTAACTGAGACTAAGCTTAAGGCTGCAAAAGAGGAAGCAGAAAGAGCAAACTCGGCTAAAAGTCAGTTTCTGGCAAATATGAGTCATGAAATAAGGACACCTATGAATGGGATTATGGGAATGACTAGCTTATTGGAATTTTCAAAGTTGACAGATGAGCAAATTGACATAGTAAAAATGATTGAAACTTCTTCAAAACATCTTCTTCAGATTATTAATGATATACTTGATCTCTCAGTAATGGATGTAGGCAAGATCGAACTAAAGCCAGAACGTATAAATATATTTAATTTAATGAATGAAAGTAGAAATTTGTTTACATATTTAGCGGAGAATAAAGGACTGAAGCTTGAGATTATTGTTGACAATAATTTACCGAATGAAATTATATTAGATAAGGGTAGATTAATGCAAGTTTTAAGCAATTTAATAGGAAATGCAATTAAGTTTACTGAAAAAGGTAAAATTCAAGTATCCGTAGATAAAGTTGAGGATAAAGATAATAAAGTGATGCTAATGTTTTCTGTAAAAGATACAGGGATTGGAATTAAGGAAGAAGACATTCCGAGATTATTTAATTATTTTACGCAGTTAGATATATCGGCTTCAAAAAAATTTCAAGGGACTGGTCTGGGGCTTGCTATTTCTAAAAATATCGTTGAACTTATGGGGGGAGAAATATCTGTTGAAAGTCAGTATGGTAAAGGAAGTACATTCTACTTTACTTGTTTGTTTGATATTGCTAGTGATAGTAAGGAATCATCAAATATTCAAAAAGTGTGTATAGATAACAAGGCTTATCATGAAACTAGTATATTACAAGTTGAAGATGATATTATCAGCCAGAGATTTATGAATCAATTATGTAAGCTTGCAGGGTGGAAAATAAAAATAGCTTCAAATGGATTAGAAGCATTGAATATGCTTGAAAATGAGGATTTTGATATAATTCTTATGGATATTCAGATGCCAGATATGAGCGGAATCGAACTTACAAAAATAATTCGGGAAAAAGAAAAGTTAACTGGTAAACATATTACTATAATCGCAATGACAGCATATGCAATGGGAGGAGATAGAGATATATGCATTAATACAGGTATGGATGATTATATTAGTAAACCAATTGAAGTTATGAAACTTAAAGAAGTTGTTACTAAGTATAGCAACAGTTATAAATAGAGTATTTATAAAATATTAAAAGATCTAAAAGCTTATACATAAACTGCACAATGGGATGCGAAGAAAAGTAAGATTGGTACGGATTATATTCACTAATTAGTTAGGCGATTTTATATGTCTTTAAGATGGTGAATTATAAAGGTAGTTCTTCGTCATCAACATGAAACCTACGAAAATTTGGAATTCGGATTTTCGTGGGTTTTTATTTTGTGGAAAATAAATTTATTATTATTAAACTTCCAATAATTTTCAATTATATATTTGTATTGATATTGCCTTTTGTGGTAACAATTATTATATCCGAAGTAGTTTATAGAATTCCTAGAATTAGGTTTCTATTTGGCATAAAGAAAAATAATTATAAACAGTTTGAATATAAATAAATAATTATTACCTAGACTTCTCTCATCCTTTATGAATAGTGTGTATGTTAATTTTGAAGATATTATTTCATTTTGTTCTTTTGATGTTTTTAAAATGGTGAAGGAATTTCTAATATAAAGCGAGTTTAAATAGAATATGTTTTTTATAAAAGTGGGAAATTTATAGTATAAAAATTATTTTATGAAAGTCAGTTAAAAATCTTAAAAAATGTATTGCATAACTAAAAGAAAAGTGTTATTATGAAAACGTAGTCTAGAGAGAGGTTCTTAGAGAGGGGCTTTTAGTAGACTATAATGAAATAATAATAAATAATATCTAGCATGTTACTGATTCGATCAGGCATAAGCATAGAGAAGTAAAATGAAGTAATATTTATTCGTTAAAACACATATTTTGTACAGTTTTTATAGGGTATTATCATATTTTTTTATGATTTAATTTAGTGTACAAATATTGTGACGATATACGAATATATACTATTGTTTTATTTCCAAATGCTTATGCCTTTTGTTTTTGTAACAAATAAAAAATAGGAGGTATAAAAATGGTAGGAATTATTCTTGCTAGTCACGGAGAATTTGCTAAAGGCATCATGCAATCTGGTGCGATGATTTTCGGAGAACAAGAAAACGTAAAAGCTGTTACGCTTATGCCTAGCGAAGGACCTGATGATCTTAGAGCAAAAATGAAAGATGCAATCGCATCCTTTGACAACCAAGATGAGGTTTTATTCTTAGTTGATCTTTGGGGTGGTACACCATTCAACCAAGCAAATATGCTATTTGAAGAACATAAAGATAAATGGGCTATTGTAGCTGGTTTGAATTTACCAATGTTGATTGAAACTTATGGTGCACGTCTTTCAATGGAATCTGCTCATGAAATTGCAGCTTATATCTTAAATGCAGGTAAAGAAGGAGTTAAAGTTAAACCCGAAGAGTTAGAACCAGCAGATACTGGTAATGCTTCAGGAGCGGGAGCAGGGCAATCTAATGCAGGTGCACCTGGATCGTTTGAATACGTTTTAGCTCGTATCGACTCTCGTTTACTTCATGGTCAAGTAGCAACTGCTTGGACAAAAACTGTAAATCCTACACGAATTATTGTCGTGTCAGATGATGTAGCTAGAGATACTCTTCGTAAGAATTTGATCACGCAAGCTTCTCCTCCGGGGGTTAAGGCTCATGTTGTTCCAGTTGATCATATGATTAAACTTGCAAAAGATGATAAGCATTTTGGAGGCCAACGTGCAATGCTTCTTTTTGAAAATCCAAAAGATGTGCTTAGAGCTGTAGAAGGCGGAATACCGCTAAAGACAATCAATGTTGGTTCAATGGCTCACTCTCCAGGTAAGGTTCAACCAAGCAAAGTTTTAGCTTTCAATCAAGAAGATATCGATATATTTAATAAGCTTAAACAAGCTGGACTTACTTTTGATGTGCGTAAAGTACCAAATGATTCAAAAGCAAATATGGACGAAATACTTAAAAAAGCACAAGATGAATTAAAAAAATTAAAATAATCTAGTTATTTAGAGAAAAAGGAGGATTAATAACCATGACTTTAAATATAGTTCAAATTATATTAGTCATTTTAATAGCATTTTTAGCTGGTGTAGAAGGTATCTTAGATGAATTCCAATTTCACCAACCGATAATTGCTTGTACGTTAATTGGCTTGGTTACAGGTAATTTACTACCATGCTTAATCTTAGGTGGTACTCTTCAAATGATAGCCTTAGGTTGGGCAAATATTGGTGCTGCTGTAGCACCTGATGCAGCATTAGCCGCTGTTGCATCTGCAATCATTTTAGTTCTTGGAGGTCAAGGTGAAGCAGGAGTTGCTTCAGCAATCGCTATTGCTGTTCCTTTAGCAGTTGCAGGATTATTATTAACAATTATTTGTCGTACACTTGCTACAGCGTTCGTACATTTTATGGATGCTGCTGCTAAAGAAGGAAATCTTAGAGCTATTGATATGTGGCAAATCGCTGCTATTTGTTTACAAGGTGTACGTATTGCGATTCCATCAGCTTTAATATTAGCAATCGGTGCTGGTCCTATTAGTTCATTACTTGCTGCTATGCCTACTTGGTTAACTGGTGGTTTAGCAATTGGTGGTGGAATGGTTGTAGCTGTTGGTTATGCAATGGTAATCAACATGATGGCTACAAAAGAAGTATGGCCATTCTTCGCAATTGGTTTTGTATTAGCAACTGTTTCACAAATTACACTTATCGGACTTGGTGCAATAGGTGTAGCTTTAGCACTTCTTTACTTAGCACTTAGCAAACAAGGTGGCTCAGGTAATGGTGGAAGTTCAAATACTGGTGATCCTTTAGGGGATCTAATAGATAGATACTAAGAAGGGAGAGGAAACGAAAATGTCAAAAGAATTAAAATTAACAAAAAAAGACCGTATTTCTGTTTGGTTCCGTTCATTTTTCCTTCAAGGTTCTTGGAACTATGAAAGAATGCAAAATGGTGGTTGGGCATTTGCAATGATTCCAGCAATCAGAAAATTATATAAGACTAAAGAAGAGAGAGCTGCAGCATTAGAACGTCACTTAGAGTTCTTTAACACTCACCCATATGTAGCTTCACCAGTTGTTGGTGTAACATTAGCTTTGGAAGAAGAACGTGCAAATGGTGCACCAATCGACAATGTAACTATTCAAGGTGTTAAGATTGGTATGATGGGACCTTTAGCTGGTATCGGAGATCCAGTTTTCTGGTTTACTGTAAGACCAATTTTAGGAGCATTAGCTGCTTCACTTGCTCTAGGTGGTAACATCCTTGGGCCAATTATATTCTTCTTCGCTTGGAATATTATCCGTATGGCATTTATGTGGTATACACAAGAGTTTGGTTACAAAGCAGGATCTCGTATTAGTGAAGATTTATCAGGTAATATGCTACAAGATATTACAAAAGGAGCATCTATCCTTGGTATGTTCATCTTAGGATCGTTAGTTAATAGATGGGTATCTGTTAAATTTGCACCAGTAGTATCATCTGTTAAATTAAGTGATGGTGCATTTATTGATTGGAGCAAACTTCCTGCTGGAGCAGAGGGTGTTAAGCAAGCTCTATTACAACAAGCATCTGGTATGTCATTAACTGATACTAAGATTACAACACTACAAAATAACTTAGATTCATTAATTCCTGGATTCGTAGGATTATTAATTACACTTCTTTGTATGTGGTTACTTAAGAGGAAGGTATCTCCAATTATCATAATTCTTGGATTATTCATAATTGGTATTGTTTTCCACTTAATCGGTTTAATGTAGTACTTTTTTACTTAGCCTAGGCTTTTTAGCCTGGGCTTTTGTTAACAATATTAATAGTGTCACTTTTAATAGACTTTGGAATAATTGATAAAAACATGTAAAGAATATATAATAAAAATAAATGTGTATATAAGTAGAAAAGAGGTAGATAGGATGGTTGAGTCACTCAATACAAAGGTGGATCTAGCAATTGATGCAACATCTTTTGCTGGCGTTGCAGATTACGGCAAGATTATGATAGGTGACAAAGGTTTTGAGTTCTATAATTCTCGTGATTATCGTAAATTTATTCAAATTCCTTGGGAAGAAGTTGACTATGTCATTGCATCTGTATTATTTAAAGGAAAATGGATTCCACGATATGCAATTCGAACGAAGAAAAATGGAACATATACTTTTTCTTCTAAAGAAGCAAAGAAAGTGCTTCGTGCTGTTCGAAATTATGTTGATCCAAATCATATGGTTTATTCATTAAGTTTTGTTGATGTAGTAAAAAGAGCGGTGAAATCGGTATTTAAGAAGAGTTGATGGACTAAAGAAATTGTGATTAAATTAGGTGAAAAATAATTTGATTTTGGCTAGTAGTTGAAAGTATTAAATAGAAAAGTGAAAAATTTTCAAATGAATGGATTGAATTTTAGGATAAGACTAGATTAGTATTAATATTAATCTAGTTTTTTTTGTTGAGCAGAAAATATTTGTAACATAATTGTATCGTATTTGTAAAATCTATATATCGAAGTGATATTTAAGAATAATTTAAGTTATAATGGGTGAAAAGGAGGAGGAATTATGGCTCAAAAAAGAATTTTGATCATTGAAGATGAAGATTCCATATCAGATTTAATTTCATTATATCTTGAAAAAGAAAATTTTATTACTACAGTATCTAATACTGGCCAGGATGGCATTGAGCTTGTAGATAGATTTAAACCTGATTTAATACTACTTGATTTAATGCTTCCAGACATAAGTGGATTTGAAGTATGTAAAAAAATTTCCAGCAAATATATTATACCTATCATTATGATTACTGCTAAGTCTGATACTATAGATAAAATATTGGGCATGGAGCTTGGAGCAGATGACTATATTACAAAACCTTTTGATATAAGAGAGGTAATTGTTAGGATAAAGACTGTTTTCAGAAGGATAGATCTAATAGCTGAGGCCTCAGAAGCTAATAATTCTAGTGTAATAAAGCTGAGTAATGGGATTGAAATATATGAAGAAAGTTATGAAATTTTAAAAAATAATGAAAAAATAGAATTTACTAATAGGGAATATAGTTTATTATTATTCTTGGCTAAAAACAAAGGAAAAGTTATTTCTAGAGAGGAATTATTGGATAAAGTGTGGGGATATGATTTCATTGGAGACAGCAGAACTGTAGATATTCATATTCAAAGAATAAGGAAAAAATTAGATGAAACAAAAGGTGTATCTGTGATTGAAACTGTCTTTGGAGTTGGATACAAATTAATAGGATGAGGAAGCTATTATGAAAAATTCAATACAATCGAAAATTTTAATTTCATTTTCTATTATTATATATATAGGTCTTTCTATACTTCTTTTTGCTTCCTATAAACTTACTGAGCAAAATGATAATAACATAGTTTACGCTGATATGATTGAAGCAAAAAAAAATATGGATCAATATTTAAGACAATACTTTTTAATTAATAATATTGATTTTAATGAGGCTTCAATAATAGCAAATGCTAATGATATATCAGTGCAATTGAGTTCAATCGTTGGAGACAATGCGGAGATCTATAATTTAAATGGTAATGAAATATCGCATAATTCAGAGAAAAATAATATAGAGAATGATAATAATAAAGATTTAACTGATGCAATGAACGGGAAAATCAGCTATGTTACAACCTTTTACGGGGATAAGGCCAAGGTTAGCTTATCGTATCCCATAGAGGTAGATGAAAATTATATTGGAATTCTAAGATACACAAAAGATTATACACAACTTTTCAATAGTACTAAAAGATTTAGATATGTTATTAATATTCTTGTTATAGTAATTTTTAGTATGGTATTCATAGCAGCAGCTATCATATCAAGAAGAATTACTAAACCTATTAAAAAACTTGAAGAGATTACGGAAGAGATATCAAATGGTAATTTTGACATTAACATAGATGTAAATTCGGATGATGAAATAGGGGATTTGGCAAAAAGATTTAAAATGATGGTAAAAAAAATAGAAGAACAGATAGAAATTATACGAGGAGATAGAGACATGTTAAAGGAATTGCAAGCTCAGAATAAAATTTTCTTTGATAATGTAACACATGAGCTTAAGACTCCGATTACTGTAATCATGGGATATGCACAGGCTATACAAGATAATGAGATCACTAATAAGAAATTATTCGATAAATCAATTGCTTATATCTTTAATGAAAGTAAAAGATTAAATAATATGGTGGTGGAATTATTAGAACTTTCGAAAACTTCCTCAACAAATTTTAGTTATCACTTTGAAAATGTTGATATTTCTGAACTTATAAGAATGACTACTGATGAAATGAAGATTAAAGGGAAAAAATATAATATTAATATTTGCTGTAGTGTAATGGATAATCTTTTGTTAAAGGGTGACAGAGAAAGATTAAAGGAAGTTCTGATTAATCTTATCGATAATTCAATAAAATATGGAAAGGTGAATTCTAAAGTTGAGGTAAGTGCTTATAAAGAGAGTAATACCATTCTTATAAGAGTTAAGGATGAGGGAGAGGGGATCTCGGAAGAAAATATTGAAAAACTGTTTGAGCCTTTTTATAGAGCATCAAAAAAGATTTCCAGAGAATTAGGCAGTGCAGGACTTGGGTTAACTATAGTCAAAAGCATTATTGAAAAACATGGAGGAAATATTGAGGTTAAAAGCAAGATAAATGAAGGCACCGAAGTAATTATAAGATTTGAGGAGCATGAGTTATGCTAAAGTTTAATGATTTTAAAAAGCTAAGAAATTCTTTCTCATTATTTATAACTTTATGCATTTTTATCTTTGGTTTTTATATGATAGGATTTATTTGCATGAAGAATAGTAACACAACAAATCCCGTGATAATAGAAAAAGATCTGTTTACGGATTCTAACTTAAATAAGAGAGTTCAGGACTTTGTAATAAGTCATGTTGAACAAATAAAGATTCCTAATATTTATTATAACAAGTATGACTATATTGATAATCATCTAATGGAAGCCATGGTATATGATTCAGAAACGGGAATGCCAGAATTAAGCATCTTTGATAAAAATAATAGTAATATTTCTTATTTGAATAATAATATGGATTCCTCCTATATGGGAAAGATGAATGCAGCTTATACTTTTGAACAAAAAATAATGATGAATCTGTATAGTGATACCAGCAGTAATTATAATGAATTTCATCAAGATATATCTCCAGATGGACAGAAAATATTAGAACTCTTTGCAAATGATGACTATACCATTGGAACTAAACTATATGATGTTGCACTTAAAGAAGAAACATCTACTTATGATGAAGCTTTTCCTGTATGCTGGCTTCCAGATAGCAGTGGATTTGTAGGGGTAGATGACTATTTATTTATACAAAGTGTAAAAAGCGTAGAAAGAAAAAATTTGTTAAAGGTAGATGAGATTATAGGTAAAACTACTGACGAGGCATCAGAAAAGAGAAACTTTGCTTTAGAAAATTTAACTGGGGGCATTGATCTTAAGGTATCTAAAGATGGGAAGTATGCATACATTTTTTCAAGAAACACAGAGGAAAACAATTTGACTAACTTATTTAGTGTGAATCTAGAGGATGGGACTTTTACCAAGACAGATGTGCAAGGGATAATTAATAATATGGTATCTTTATCTTCAGATACGTTATTGATACAAGGTAAAATAAGCGGAAAAACTGGGACTTTTTTATATAATATAAAGGAAAATGACTTTAAAAACATTCTTAGGGAAGAAGCATTAAGCATTCAGGTATCTCCTGATGGAGAAAAAATAGCCTATACTGTACAAAACGGTGATACAAGAGATATACATATGGCTTATATAAATTCTGATAATATTAGTAATGACGAAGTGATTTATACGGATCGTAACTATATATCTACAATAAGATGGACTAGAGACAGCAGAAGGTTGTCATGTATAGTAAATAACATAATATATGAATTTTCTTTCAAGAATATGTGATATTGTAATAAGAAATAATGATTAAACAGTTTGTTTACAAATCTGAAATAACTGTCATTATCTCTGAAATATATGGGAGCTATAATAGAAGTATGGAATAGAACTTAACTCTTATTAGATAAGATTAAAAAAAAGATAACTCACATGTGTGATAATATTAAGAAGAAATTTAGAGTTAAGATTATTCTAAATAAAATTATTAAGGAGATTATTTATCATGAAAAAAACAATGATAGTAGCTGCTATTGCTGCAGTGATGGTTACTTCAATTTCAAGTTATGCTGCAACTAATATTAATCAAAAGGCTTCAAATGAAAGTACACAAAACTTGGCAGTAGAGTCTAATGGTGTAGAAGTCACAAACAATCAAGAGAAGTCTAATGGGAACATAGAATATACAAAAATAACATATACTACGGAAAAAGACGGGTTATCTGACATTACTGAAACTTGGGTGAATCCAAAGACTTTTGATTTTAGACAGGATATAAAAAGATCAGGTGCTGTAAGTGAAAGTGAAGTACAGAAGAATGATGACGCGAAAAAAGATGCAGAAAAAAAGAAGGCAGCAGTAGCTGATAGCCCAAAGTACACAAGTACTTATATTGAAAATAGTGGAAAACACGTAGCAAATATAATAAGAGATGATAATGGAAATTCAGTAAAAGGTAATGAATATGATGTAACTCAAAAAGAGGCGGATTCTGAGGTACAAATTATACAAAAGAATCAAACATTTGCTGCTATGAAGTCATTATATGCTAATCCAGCAGATTGGAAAGATGAAGGTACAGAGACTACTTCAGACGGGAAAGTATTAAAGAAAATTTCATCTGGGGACAAAAATGGAGAGGAAATGCATCTTCTTTATCTTAATGAAGATGGCCTTCCAGTTAAATCAGAATTATATATGAATGGACAACTTGCTGGAGTGGGTACTATGGAATATAAGCTTATTCAAGATGATGGAAAGATTTTTGATACAAGTGGAGTACAATTACAGCCGCTTAATATAGAGCAAAGTAAATAAGAAAATCTATATAAAGACTATCAAATATTATTAATTAATAAAAATAAATTTATAATGAAAACATAATATGTGCCGGATTCCAAATGTTATGTATCTCCTTTACCATGACCATGAAACCTACGACCATTTGCATGTGGCTTAAATAGCTGCTTACAAGTGGTCGTGTTTTTTTATTGTAGCTCTATTTATAATGAATTTTAATTAGATAATAATATTTGTTTTAATTTTATAGTATTACTGATTTATAAAAGTAACCTCTAATGGATCTTTATCAACTAATCTTGGATAAGTATATTTAGGATATCCCACCATAATAGCACCAGTGATTTTCTTATTTTCAGGGATGTTAAATAATTTAAGTAATGGAGAATTATCTTTCATAGCAATTCTTTCAAACATCCCCGCCCAACATGATCCTAAGCCTAGTGTTGGCGCATATAGCTCCAAATATGTTAATGAAAGAATTGAATTTTCTCTTCCTCGTGGAAAGTTTGAATTAGCAGTTGCTAGGACAAGGCTAGATGCTCCACGCAAAATTGTATCAATTCCTTTTTCACGGTATGGCTTTGTAAATTCACTCGATACATTATCCTTTTCAAATTCTTCAATGACAATTTTAACAGCTTTATCAAGTATTTTTCTATCATCAATGATAGTATAAGATATTCCTTGAAGATTATGTCCACTAGGAGCAAAATGTGCAATATTCACAAGATCTATTAATTTTTCTCTTTGGACAGGAGTTTCTTTATATGAACGGATTGAACGCCTTGAACGAAGAAAGTTTTCTGCTTCCTCAGGACTTAGTTTTGGAAATTTTTTCGAGCTGGTTTGATTGGCTAATGGTGTTTTTATATTATCAATTGCTTTCATTGGGCATATAGCTACACAATGACCACAGGAAATACACTCATCACCGCAAATTTCTTTAGGTCCATTTTCACTAAGTTCTAATACACGTTCTGGGCACTCATTTACGCACAAACCACATTTAATACATTTATCTTGATTTACAGTTATCAAATTCATTTTTATCTTCTCCTTTACTTTAAACATATTCAGCTAAATAATAAGGTTTATTTAATAGGTATCATTGTATTAAAGATATATATAGATTTCCAATTTAAGAATTCAATTTATTAGATGAACATATTTATAAAGCTTCTAAAATTTTAAGTTTATATCTTCACTAGAAATCATAAATATAATGAAAGTAAATTCTTTTTAATCCATTATACAATTAAAGAATTCTTTTAAATAGATGATAAATTATCATAGGATAAATAGTCATGGCAGTATTACTACTAAATAATTTTTTTAGGAATATCAGCTTGTTATTTTTGTATTATATTTTGAAGCATTTCACAAATTACTGATGAGTTGGTTGATTTTTAGAGGTAAATGCACTTGAGGATTTAGTGTTATTTTCTCTATTTAAAAGATTATTAGTGATTAAATAATAAACACACGCTAGTAAAAGTACACTGCAACTTGCAATTGTAATTCCAATAACACCAAATGAATGATATACAGAGGTACTTATCCATGAACCAAGGGACCCACCTAAGTAATATCCAACCATGTAAAGGGAATTTAATCTACTGTGATTTTGGAGACTAAGTTTATAAATACGTCCTTGGTTTAAAGACATATTCATTCTTGAACCAACATCTAAAGTAAAGGTCACAAGAATTATAATTATAAGTTTAGACCAGCCTATACCTAAGATTAAAAAAGAGATAAACATTATAGCTAAAGCAAAAAGGTTCCATAAGCTTACTTTTTTGCTATTTGTAAGTTTTCCAGAAAATCCAGCGGCTAACGCACCTGCTATACCTAAAAAGCCGAAGAGTCCAACTATTGCACTTCCATAATTATAAGGAGAACTTTCTAAAATAAAGGACAATGAGACCCAGAAAATATTAAAGGCACAAAAGGCAGCAGCACCAAAAACTATTGTTTCTCTTAATACTTTTTCTTTTTTTAATAATGGAGGTAAAGATAGTATGATATTTTTATATGAACTTTCCTTTTCTACATTATCCTTTGGGAGAGAATAAAATAAGTATACTGCAAAAATTAATAGAACTATTGCTGCAAATTCATGTACTCCTCTCCAGCCAATTAATTGGCCTAGAACTCCACCTAGAACTCTACCGAGTAAAACTCCAAGAAATACTCCGGTTAATAAGTGACCAACTATTATACCTCGTTTTTCTGACGAAATATTTGACGAAACAAATGGGATTATAAGCTGTGCCGAAACACTTGAAATCCCCATAAAAAAGCCTACAATTACTATTAAATTAAAGGTAGAGACTAAAGTCATTAAATATAATAATATAGCTGAACAAATAATACTTAAAATGACTAATAGTTTTCTACTATACCTGTCTCCTAGTGGAACAATGAACAACAATCCCATTGTATAGCCCATCTGTATAGCTGTTACAAGCTTACCAGATGATGAAGCAGGCATAAAAAAATCATTGGAAATATTGGTCAATAAAACTTGATCGTAGTACAAATTAGCTACTATAATTGCACAAATAATTGATAAAATTAATAATAATTTGTTTGAAAAATTTTTGTTTTCTAAAGCTTTATTCATTTTCACATCTTCCTCTCTATAGCTTATGAAGATAGTGTATAATGAAAGTATTATTTTAAATAGAACCTAAGTTATCATATGATTAATAATACTATGTTTAGCAGACCTTAATCATAATTCTAAAAATATTGCAAGAATTTTAGCCGCAATTGTGAAATGTGCATTGTGAATTACAACATATATAATAATAAAGTTTATATGAATAGAGATGGGGCGGTAATAATGATATCTAAAAACAAAGAACTTGGATTATTTTTAAAAAAGAAAAGATCCACATTAAGACCAGAACAATTTGGACTCAAATTTGATAAAAAAAGAAGGGTGAAAGGATTAAAGAGAGAGGAAGTCGCTGATTTAGCTGGAGTAAGTATTGACTGGTATGTGCGTATTGAACAAGGACAAGATGTTAATCCATCAATAGATGTGTTACTTTCCTTGAGTAGAGTTTTGCAATTAAATAATGAAGAAAAAATATATTTATTTAATTTATCAGATAAGAAATTACCTGTAGAAGACTTTGCAGCTGTTACTATTTCTAATACATTACAAAAATTCTTAGACAATCAAAATCCAAGTATAGCTTATGTTACTGATAGTAAATTAACAATGATTGGATGGAATATGGCGGCACTAAAAGTTTATGGTAATTATGAAGAAATGAATGAAAAAGAAAGAAACTCGGTTTGGAGAGCTTTTAATGATGATTATCTAAAAGAACTGTTAGATAATTGGGAAGGGCATTCTAAATTGCGTGTTGAACAATTGAGAGCAAATTACGGCTATTATGAGAATGATAATACAATAAATGCAATTATAAATGAATTAAATGAAAAAGATCCTCTATTTAATAAATGGTGGAATAATCAAGGTATTATGGGAACACCAGAAGGTCAAAAACTTTTGCATCATCCTTTAGTAGGGGATTTATACTTAAGTTATATTTCATTTAGGTCCACAGAAATAGAGGGAGCAAGTATCACCATTCAAATGCCTATAGATGATGACACGAAAAATAAATTAAAACAGCTTATCTTAGAATAAATAATATTTATCATTAAGCTTATTGCTCTTAATGGAATCATAATTATGCCATATTTTTAGCACAAGAATTCAGAATAATGTATCACGTTATTTCTTTCCAGTAATAGTCATAAAAGCTCTGTAAATTATAAATTGATTTATAAAGTTAACTTGTAACAAAAACGGAAGTGAGTTATAATTGTTGATAATATCAATTAATTTGGAGGCGAATATGAGAAACGAAGAGATAATTAGAAAAGAGGTAAGATTAATTGTGAGAGAATTAGGGCTGCTTAATCACAATTGCTTAAATTCTGAATTGACACTAGCTCAAGCTCATATATTAAATTACATAAAACAAAATGGAAAAACTCCTTTTAATGAATTGCTAATAAATTTGGGTATTGATAAGGCTTCATTAAGCAGGATACTTAATAATCTGGAGGCTAAAAATTATTTGGAGCTGAAGAAATCTGAAGCTGATAAAAGAATGAAAGATATTTGTATTCTTCCATTAGGTATTGAGGCTATAAATAGTGGAGACCATGAAGCAAATAAATTTATTAATGATATTTTAAATTTAGGTGATAGTGAGGATACAGAAAATATTGTAGGAGCATTTAGATTATTTCGCGTTCTTGCATTAAAAAACAATCTCAAGAAGAATGATTCTAGAATATTAATAGAAAGAATTTCTGAAAATTATATAAAAGAAGCAATTAAATTAGCAACAGAAGTATTTACTAATGAGCAAAGTATTCCAGCAGAATTGGTTCCAGTGAGTGAAAATTTAAAACCAATTTGGTGGTGCGCAAGAGTGGGAGAAGATATTATTGGCGTAGTATCAGCATGGAAAGAAAAAGACAAATGGCATTGGGGAAGATTTGCCGTTGATAAAAGATTGAGAGGCATAGGAATAGGTCAAAAGCTTGCTATAGCTTCATTAAAAGAAATTTTTAATTCTTATACTGACGAAATTTACATTGAAGCAAGAGATGCAACTCTAAATATGTTAATGAAATTTGAATGCAAAGTAATTGGAGAGGCAGAAGATTTTTATGGTGAACCTGTAACTCCAATAATATTAAGTAAAAATAATTTTATTAAGAGATGTAATTAAAGAAAAGCATCAATTTAATTTAGTAGCAAAAGATTATTTTAAAGGCAATATTACTAACTAAATCATAAAAATTATCCTTTTTATATGAAACTAGTTTGAACATAATTTATGAGGCAAACTTAGTTAGCGATTAACTCAGCAGTGAAACTCATGAAAATCTAACATTTTGATTTTCGTGAGTTATTTTAGTTTTTTTAAAGTTATAGAAAAAAATTTATAAATATTATGTTATTTTATGAATTGGGACATATATCTTAATTGAAAAGAATAGAAAAATAAAAATTTTTAGGAGGAGCAATTAAGATGAAAGAGAGAAGATATGTAAGATTCAGAGTTGATATGTATGAGGATACAAAATTTAAAATAATAGATAGAATGCCAGAAAGAGATGTTATTTATTATATTTGGACTAGAATTGTAATTTTAGCTGGGAGAGTTAATCTAGATGGCAACTTATATATGTCAAAGAACATTCCATATACATTAAAGACTTTAGCTATAGAATTTAATAGAGATGAAAATCAAGTAAAATTGGCATTAGATACATTTATAGATTTAGAAATGGTCGAAGTTGTTGAAGAAAATATTTATAAAGTAAAGAATTTTGCAAAGCATCAAAATATCAAAACAAAGGTAAAAGATATCACTGAGGATAAAGAAAAAATGAGTAAAAAGGATAGTAAGTTAAAAAGCGAAGAGACTAAAAGTGTTGAAAATATCTATGATGAAAAACATGATGGTGAAGAAGAGATTGGCAATGAAATTATTGAAAAGCAACAGCGGAAAGATAACAATGCGGGTGATATAGAGAATACCGGTGAGACTAAGAATAACATAGAAATTAAAAATGCAGGAATCAGCGATAATAAGAACATAATAAGCACGGGAAAAATTAATAGCGGACTGAAAGACCATATCCCTGTACCTTTAATAATGAATAAAAATAAGAAGTCAAAGAAAGATGTAAGGAAAAATACTGATATTCAGGTTACCGACGAGGAGGATGATGAATTCGGTTTTTATGAAGGGGATAGGAAGCCTTTAGGTAAAGGCGAAAGTGTATTTAGTGAGTTTTCTTTTTAGCTTAAAAAGAAAAATACGACTTAATATTTGATTTACGTGCAAGGGTTGGAGTCATAACTATTCCCCACGAAATTTTGATTTTTCATGAGGAATTCAGCTAATATTTTAAGTTCTTTTATATGGTGTATTTAGCTCGGTCATTTCAATGAATTTTGAAAGTGAGTTAGTCATTAAAGAATCTTTCCGCCTTATAAAAAATGTTTTTGTAGTGTTATATTTATCGGGCACTGAGAATGATTTTAGAAGTCCTTTCTTTTCATAATCTTCAATAGTGGACTTTGGTACAAATGATGCACCAAGATCAGCAATAACGCCTTCAATAATAGAAGTTAAATTATTAAATTCCATATATCGAATATTATGAACGCCTTTAGATTTAAGCCAGTTTTCAAGTTGTGTTCTATTAGGGCATCCTGCTGTACTCATCAAAAATGGTTTTGAATATAGATCTTCTATATTATCATATTTAGGATTTGATATTAGTACTAAGGTTTCTTCGACTACAAGTTCACTTACGATATTTTCATCGCTAAAGGATTGAGCTTTGACAAAAGCACCATCTAACTGGAAATGTTTTATTTTATAAATAAGTTCATCTGATTGACTTGTTATAAGAGATAGATCGACTTTAGGGTAAGCTTTATGATACTGAGATAAGATTTCAGGAAGACGTATTGCAGATACTGTGTGAACAGCACCAATTGATAAACTTCCTGAAGGATCGCAACAATCATTTAAGGCTTTATCAGCTTCATCCAATAAATAAATGATTTTTTCGGCATAAGCTAGTAATTTCTCACCTGTAGGAGTTAAAATCATACCCCGCTGTCTATAAAAGAGTTGTGTATTTAAATCAGACTCTAATTGTTGAATTCTAGCTGTAACATTAGATTGAACATATCCCAGAGCCTGCGCAGCCTTTGTTATGCTGCCTGCTTGAGCAACAGCTCTGAAAATTCTTAATTCACTACTTTCCATTTTATCACTCCAATATATAAATCACTAAAAGTGAATCTTGATATCTTATATAATCATTTTACATGATATATAATCTCTTGTAAACTATGTATAGAAAACAAAATTAAATGGCTTCGATGGGATTAATCATATAAGGGGTTATCTACACTCGAAAATTTATTCCATTTATAAATAAGGAGATTATATGACAAATTCTAAATCACACAAATGGAGCATTCTACTTGTTGTTACATTAGTTTCATTTATTACAAATTTAGATTCTACTATTGTAATAATAGGTTTGCCTAATATGATGGAAGGATTAAATATTTCAGTAACTACTGGATTGTGGATAATTACTGGTTACATTATTGCAAGTACAGTTTTAATATTGCCTGCTGGAAAATGGGCAGATACAGTTGGAACAAAGCGTATTTTCGTGTTAGGACTTATAATTTTTGCAGTTGGTACAATACTTTGTGGAATTGCAGACTCAGGATTGACTTTAAATTTATATAGGCTAATTCAAGGAGGTGGAGCAGCATTAGCAATGGCAACTGCAACTCCAACTATAATTAAGACTTTTCATAGTAATGAGCTTGGGCTAGCCTTGAGTATTAATGCTACTTCATGGGTTATTGGAGCAATAATTGGACCAGTAGCTGGTGGTGCTCTAATTAGCAGCTTTGGTTGGAGATCAATATTCTTTATTACAGTACCTTTTGTACTTCTTTGCATAATTGGAGCATTTTTAGTAATGGAAGAGACTAAACCTAATATTAATCAAAAAAATGACTGGATTGGGATATTAACATTTAGCTTAGGTTTAATATTAACGATGATAGTACTTTCAGAAGGACAATCATTAGGATGGGTATCATATAAAACTTTAGGGCTATGTATAGTTACAATTTTATTATGGGTTGCATTTATAATCACAGAATTACGCGTAGAAAATCCATTATTTAATTTCAAGCTGCTCCTGTACAGAAATTATTCAATTGGACTTGTAATTACATTATTTTATTGTATTGCATATTTTTCATTACCTTTATTGTTGAGTATATATTTGCAAAGTGCATTACATTTAAGTCCAACTATGTCAGGGCTATTGATGATTTCACTATCTGTACCACAGCTTATATTGGGTCCGTTTGCAGGTAAACTTGTAGATAATATCGGATCATTAAAGACTCTTACATTTGGAATTGTGTTTCTTATTATAGGAATATTCTTTCTTGGAAATCTTGGGGGAGAGCTATCAGTTAAAGCTATAGTTACACCACTAATATTATTATCAATAGCAAATGGCCTAGCTTGGCCGTCGTTAGCGAAAACTGTATTGTCAGCAGTGCCTAAAGAACAATCTGGTTCAGCATCAGGGATGCATTATACTATAATGAATGTTGGTAAAGCATTAAGTCAGACATTAGCCATATTAACAATAGAAGTTATTATACCTGCGGATGTAGTCTCTAAGGCAATTATAGGTATGGGAAGCTTTGCTAATGTAAATATAAGTGGAAATTTAGTTAAGTCTATAGATTCCGGTTTCAGATTTTTTACAATTTTCTTTGTAGTTGCACTAGGGTTAAGTTTATTTCTTTTATATTCTAAAAGAGGAGAGAATATTAAAGAAAGAGTTGATATGGCATAGGTTATGGTACGTTATTTATTAATTTATATCTTTAGATATCATTAAATAGGCAAAGAAAATTGATTGCAAGGTTTTAATCACTTTTCTAATATCCAAGATTAGCATTTTATTTGAATTAGACTTAGAATATAATTATTAAAAGGGAGGATTAATATGGAAAATGTAATTGAAAATATAAAATCAAGAAGAAGTATAAGAAAATACAAAAAGGAACAAATAAAAGATGAGGAACTATTTACAATCTTAGATTCAGCAAAACATGCACCAAGTGGAGGTAACTCTCAAACATGGCAATTTACTGTAGTTCAAAATAAAGAAATTCTTTTAGAGTTAAATGGATATATTAAAGAAGCTTTTGAAAAGCTTGAAGTTGATGAAAATACCTATAAAAGTAAAAAAGCAGGTAAAGTTGCATCGAAGAAAGATGACTACAATTTTTATTACAACGCTCCAACATTGATTATAGTATCGAATGAGTCTAACTATAGTAATGCAATGGCAGATAGTGCTTGTGCTATAGAAAATATGCTTTTAGCCGCAAATTACTTGGAACTTGGAGCATGTTGGATAAATCAATTAACATGGTTTGACAATGATGAAAATGTAAGAAAGTTACTTACACGCTTAGGAATTTCAGAAAAACATAAGGTTTGTGGGTCTATTTGTATTGGTTATATAGATGGTATTAAGCCAGAGAAAAAAATATTGAAGGAAAATACAGTGACAATTATAAGATAATAGGGAATTATATTTATATTGACTTATAAAATATCATCAAATCAATTAATAGTTGGTTTAGTAATTTGAACTTTACATTAACTTCATACCATCCACTAAAATCTAAAGTTTAGATTTTAGTGGGTGATTTTTTTATTATTATGCTTTTCCTTTAGAGTATGTTTTTTATGTTCAATGAAAGCTAATTGTCTTTCAATCTCTTCCTTTTTTGCTAAAAGTATTTCCTCTTGTTCTAAAACAATGGAATAACGTTCTTTAAGTCCCATTTTATCTTCATTAGATAGATCAATATAATGGCGAATTAGATCAATTCCCATTCCTGTACTTCGCATACATTGAATCATTCGTAATCTCATAATTTGATCATCAGAAAATAAACGAATATTATTCTTATCTCGAGCTATTCCTTGGAGTAATCCGATATCTTCATAATAACGGATAGTAGGCTTGGATAGTTTAGTTATTTTAGAAACTTCATTGATTGTATATTTGGGGTCGGATCCATAAATAAAATTTTCCATAAAAAAATCTCCTAAAATTTCTTGACTTAAAGTTACTTGAATGTATTAAAGTGATTATAGCATATAGAAATATGAAATTCAATTTGGAGGCAAGGGAATGAATAATAATGAAAATATTAAAGTAATTGACAAAATTTACATTAATGGAGAATTTATAAAACCTAATGGAACAGAATCAATGGATATTATAAATCCTTCAACAAAAGAAATAATTGGACGTGTAATCTTAGGAAATGAGGTTGATACACAAAAGGCTATTGCAGCTGCTAAAGAAGCATTTAAAACATTCTCAAAAACTACATTAGAAGAGCGAAGTGATATGCTTAAAAGGTTATATGATGCTGTAATCTCGAGGGCTGATGAGTTAACTCAAGCATGCGTAGAAGAATATGGTGCGGCAGTTAAGGCAGCAGCAGGCAGAACTCAACTTACTGCTAATAGTTTTCTTTGGGCTAAGGAAGTGATGGAAGAGTTTGAGTTCACTAAGTATATTGGTAAAGCCAAGGTTGTCCTTGAACCTGTAGGAGTAATTGCTTTGATTACCCCTTGGAACGCAAACAATTCCCAGATAGCTATAAAAGTAGCTACAGCTATTTCAACAGGATGCACAGTAGTTATAAAACCTAGTGAATTTTGCGCTATCCAAACTCAAATTTTGGCTGAATGTTTCCATGAAGCAGGAATACCATCAGGTGTAATTAATATAGTTAATGGCCTAGGAGGTTCGGTCGGTGCTGAATTAACTCGTAATCCAGATGTTGCAATGATTTCTTTTACTGGTTCTACTAAAACTGCTAAAATTATTCATCATGGTGCTGTTGATACCATGAAAAGAGTCATTCTTGAATTGGGAGGGAAATCACCTAATATAATTCTTGATGACGCTGATTTTACAAAAGCTATTCCACGTGCAATTATGAGTTGCTTTGGAAATAATGGACAAATGTGTATTGCTGGAAGCCGACTATTGGTTCCAGAACATCGTCTTAGTGAAGTTAAAGAGCTTATTAAAAAAGCTGTTGAAAATACCAAGGTAGGATATCCATGGGAAGAGGATACGTTTATAGGGCCTATGATAAATGAAAATCACTATAATAATGTTCAACGTTACATTAAGATTGGTATAGAAGAAGGTGCTGAACTGATAGTTGGAGGAGAAGGGCATCCTGAAGGATTGGAGAATGGCAATTTTGTAAAGCCAACAGTTTTTGCAAATGTAACTAGAGATATGACTATTGCTAGAGAAGAAATATTTGGCCCAGTTTTATCTATTTTGACTTATAGAACCGAAGAAGAAGCCGTAGAAATTGCAAATGACACAGTATATGGTTTAGGGGCATATATAAGTTCTTCTAACATAGAAAAGGCAAATCAAATTGCTTCTCAAATCGCTGCAGGAACAATTTATATAAATGATGTTATGCTTGAGATGAAAGCACCATTTGGTGGATTTAAACAATCTGGAATTGGTAGAGAATGCGGCATATACGGACTTCAAGAACATCTAGAACCTAAAACCATAATAGTTTCTAATGAGAATATTAAATAAAGAATTTATATGGCATAATTAGTAATTTCACTACTAATTAGATTTATAATAGTTGTGTATTTGTAAAAAGAGTGTTTCTATTTCATTATAACCCCACAAGAATCTCGAAATTAGATTCTTGTGGGATTACCTTTATTCATAGATGTTTAAAGAATAAATCTATATTTTTAATAGTTGCAATATATAGTATAATAGTTGTTAGAAATCAGGAAAGAAATTAATATTTATATTTAATAATTTCTAATAAATGATAGGTGAGGAACGTAAAGAGATGACAATGGAATTAGAGAAATACTATAATAAATTTTGTGAGGATAAAAGATTAACTAGAAAATATGCACAAGTTGAGTTCTTAACTTCTATGAAATATATTCATGAGTATCTAGAAAAGAATAATGGTTCCAAAATTTTAGATGTTGGTGCTGGAACAGGAAGATACTCTGTGGAGCTAGCAAATGAGGGGTATGATGTCACAGCAATTGAGCTTGTAAAGCATAATCTGGGTATTTTAAAATCAAAAGGAAGTTCAGTAAAAGCATATCAAGGGACAGCATTAGATTTATCAAGATTTGAAGAAAATACATTTGATATGACATTGGTATTTGGACCGATGTATCACTTATACAATTTTCAGGATAAAGCAAAAGCCTTACAAGAGGCGAAGAGAGTAACAAAGGTTGGAGGAGTTATCTTAGTAGCTTATTGTATGAATGAATATAGCGTAATAACATATGGTTTTAAGGAAAATAATATTCGTTCATCTATTAAAAATGGAAAGCTTACTGATGATTTTCATGTTATATCTGAACCAAAAGATTTATATGATTATGTAAGGATTGAAGATATCAATAAGTTAAATGAAGAAGTAAGACTAAAAAGGATAAAATTAATTTCAGCAGATGGGCCAGCGAATTACATGAGATCTGTTTTAAATGCTATGGATGAAGAGACATTTAAGCTTTTTATTAACTATCATTTTTCTACATGTGAAAGACCAGAGTTGCTTGGAGCAAGTGCACATACATTAGACATTTTAATAAAGGAATAGGAAAAGAGAGTTAAATTTTAATTATTAATAAGAAATAAATATAGCACCTTTTTCAAATATGAAAGGTATAATATAAAATAAATTCTTAACAAAGTGTTTGTTTTATATTATACTTTTTTGTCTTTAAATAAAAAAATTTTATAATATTATACAGGAACACCATGTAATTTAAATATTTACCAATAATTATATGGATAATTATTATTGTTAAATAATTATTTTATATTGAATACAATTAATTTAGTGCTATAATAAAATTATAAAAGATCGATTATATGAGGAAAAAAGGTGTTTATTATGAATGTTAAATTAGAAAATAGATATAGATTATTTATCAATGGAGAATGGAGAGATGCTTCAGATGGAGCTACAATAAAGACTTATAATCCAGCTAATGGGGAATTTTTAGCTGAGATTGCAGATGCTACAGAAAAAGATGTAGATGATGCTGTTAATTCTGCAAGACAAGCCTTTGTTACATGGAGCAAAACTACTGTTGTAGAAAGAGCAAATATATTAAATAAAATTGCTGATATTATTAAAGAAAATGCAGAATACTTAGCTACAGTAGAAACTTTAGATAATGGAAAACCAATTAGAGAGACAACAGGAGCAGATATTCCATTAGCAGCAGATCACTTTAGATATTTTGCAGGTGTTATTCGTGCTGATGAGGGTTCTGCAACAATGATAGATGAAAATACTTTAAATTTAATATTAAGTGAGCCAATTGGTGTTGTAGGGCAAATAGTCCCTTGGAATTTTCCATTCTTAATGGCGGCTTGGAAGTTAGCCCCAGTGTTAGCAGCTGGAGATGTTTCAGTATTTAAGCCATCAAGTACTACTTCATTGAGCGTATTAGAGCTTATGAAACTAATACAAAGTATTGTTCCTAGTGGTGTAATTAACATTATTACAGGAAAAGGATCAAAGAGTGGTGAATATTTACAAAATCATGAATGTCTTGATAAATTAGCATTTACAGGATCTACAGAAGTTGGAAGACAAATTGGACTTGCTGCGGCTAAACGTATTATTCCTGCAACTTTAGAGCTTGGAGGAAAGTCAGCTAATATTTTCTTTAGTGATGCAAATATGGACATTGCATTAGAAGGTATTCAATTGGGAATTTTATTTAACCAAGGACAAGTTTGCTCTGCAGGTTCTAGAATATTTGTACAAGAAGATTTTTATGATGAATTTATGGAAAAAGCAATTGCTGCTTTTGAAAAAGTTAAAGTTGGAAACCCATTAGATCCTAATACTCAAATGGGAGCGCAAGTTAGTGAATCTCAACTTAAAAAAATTCTTAAATATATAGAAATAGGTAAACAAGAAGGAGCAAAAGTAGCGACAGGAGGGGAAAGATTCATCGAGGGTGATGCTAAGAATGGATACTTTATGAAACCTACTTTACTTACAGATGTCACTAATGATATGAGAGTAGCTAGAGAAGAAATATTTGGGCCAGTTGGAGTTGTAATTAAATTTAAGACAGAAGAAGAAGTCATTGCTATGGCAAATGATAGTGAATATGGTTTAGGTGGTGGAGTATTTACTACTAACTTAAATCGTGCTATAAGAGTTGCTAAAGGAATAAGGACTGGACGTATATGGGTTAACACTTATAATACTTTCCCAGCAGGTGCAACATTTGGTGGATACAAAGAATCTGGTATAGGCAGGGAAACTCACAAAGTTATACTAGAAGCGTATACTCAAAAGAAAAATATCATAGTTAATTTATCAGAAACTCCTGGTGGAATGTATATAAAGTAATGAATATTGAATCATATTATATGTATTAGAATCAAGCCCCTATATTTTAGGTTTAATAAGGTATATAACTTTCTGAATTTTAAATGTGAACTCATTATTGAATTATATACAGATTATAATAGCCATAAAGACCCTTAATCAGGATCTTTATGGCTATTTAAATGAGAAAAGTATTATTTACAGTCAGTTAAAGCAAAGCATTAACGCCATTTACTTTAGCTTGTTCATCATCATCTATAGGAATTATAATACATTTCTTTCCGTCTATTATTTGTGATTTTATTTGAGATACTTTTTGAGGTTTTACATTAAGTACAATATCATAATTTGGAGCATCACTAACCTCAGTTTCTATTTCAGAGTTTTCAGTATTATTTGCATCAGATGCTGTTTCTGAATCAAGATTTTCATCTAAATTAGAGTCAGAAGCCACTTCTAAGATGGTATCAGATTCTGTCTTTAAAGCAGAATTAGGCTCTGAATCTAAGATCTTATTCAAAGCTGATTCAGTTTCTGATTCTAAAGCAGCTTCTTTCTCTGAATCTGCTAAAGCATCCAGTTTTGTCTTTTCAAGTCTTTCTTCTAATATTCGTACTTTCTTTTCAAGTTTTTCTTCCTTTTTTCTTTGTTCATTTGCTGCAAGTGCTTTTTTATCAATTAAATTTTCTGCTACAGGCGGAGTATCTCCAAATGCTTCTGTATATGATTTTTCAATCTTTGCAGTGATCTCTTCAGGAACTCCACTTTCGATTAAAATATCTTGAATATTATCATTACTCAAAACTATAGGTTCAGCATTTTTGCCGTTAACAGTAGTATGATCATCTACTATAGTATTGAGAGTTTCTTGAATTTCCATAAATAAATGCTCTGATTTTTCATCATCACTTCCAACAGCTTTACGAATTATATTTTGGAATGTTTCTTTTTGCTCTGTAGCTGTTTGTTTTGAACTACAACCTAAAGCTTCCTCCATAAATTCAGGATGAGGATCTTTTGCATCTTTTGTGTAATACATAATAGAATGAATATCAGTACTACGATCTATAAATGCTGGAAATACAAATCCAAGGTCTGGTGGACCAACTACCCAATCTCTAATACGAGCTCCAATTCGATTTTCATCTTCAAGATATCCAAGAGCTGGTTTTGAAAGTGATACTGGACAGATTGCACATAATATATATTCATATACCTCTTCAGATTCATCTAATTTTGAGTTATCCGTAGTTTTTGTCATAACATCATAGGCATCGTGAAAAACGAGTATTAGAAAGTTACCAGTATATTCATAACTATTTATAATCATTTTATAAAAGCTATCGAGCATAGAATCATCTTTTAATTTACTTTTTTTTAGCTCCATTAAGGAAAGCTGTCTGCCACCTATGCCTTCTTCATCAAGAGGAAAGTTAAGTTCAAGAATGTTATTTCCAACTGTTCCAGATAGTGTTTTCTTGGCAATTTCTAAATATTTAAAGAATTCTTCCTCTCTTAGATTTAAAAAAGTTTCTTTAAATTTTAATACAATATCTTTTTGACCATCTACATAACAACCACACATTTTAGTAAAAGTACAGTCATCTTTTTTTAAACGTCTTTTTAATTCTAATATATCTTTTTTGTTCATAAATCTCCCTCTCATTTCGCCGAGTTTTTATTAGATACATGAAATAACATGTCCAAATTTGCTGTGAATATTTTATACTTGGACTCTAAAACATTCTCTTTAGAAACTCGTAATTTCTTATAGATTTTGTATTTTAAGAGTCTGGACTCTATATAAAATAGACTGGCTATTGACTGCTATTTTGAATACGCTTTAGCACATGCCAAAAATACTTCACATAATATAGTATAGTGTTGAATGGATAGCTCTGCAAGATATTAAGTGAAGTTTAAAGCCATATTTTGTAAGAAGATTTAAGCGTTTATATTTGAGTAAACGTATAATATAAACATAGCTAATTTTATATAGGAATTAAAAATATAAAAAATATTATACGAATATATAGACAATTAAAACCAATTATGATAAGATTTAATTACTTAAACGTTTACTGAAAAAGAGGAATATGTTATGATTAGTAATATTAAAAGACCCACAATTAAAGATGTCGCTAAGAAATCCAATGTTTCTGTTGCCACAGTTTCTAGGATAATAAATAATCTAGATGGTTATTCAGAAGAGACTAGAAAAAAAGTAATTGAAGCTATGGATGAACTTGGTTATCAAAGAAATGCTATTGCAAGAAATCTCAAGGTTAAAGAAACACGAACTATTGGAGTGTTACGTCCTAAGATAAGCACTACATATTATGTAGAAATTTTAAATGGAATAGAAGATTTTGCGCAACGCAATAATTACAGCGTTATAATCTGTAATGGTGGAGATAAGTGGGAGAGAATGTCAGAATATCTTCAGGTATTATCTGAAAGACAGGTAGATGGATTAATTGTTTGCAGCATACCTCCAGATGATACTTTATGCAAAAGAATAATAGACTCACATATTCCAACAGTTCTTGTTTCAGGATTATCGTACAAGTATTCATTGCCTTATGTTAAGGTTGATGATTATCAAGCTGCTTATTCAGCAACATCATATTTAATTGAAAATGGCCATAAAGAGATAGCAATTATATCTGGACCGACTGAAGACCCTATAGCAGGAGTGCCACGTTTAAATGGATTTTTACAAGCATTAAGAGATAATAACATATCCATAAAGAAAAATCTTATTAAAGAAAAAGGGTTTGGCTTTATAGATGGGGTTGAAGGGATGAATGAACTTCTAAAGACAGGTGAGAAATTTACAGCTGTTTTTGCGGCATCTGATGATTGTGCTGTTGGAGCATTATCAGTAGCACATAAGAATGGTTTAAAAGTACCAGATGATCTATCTATAGTAGGTTATGATAACACAAATATAGCTGAGATGTCATACCCACCTTTAACAACAGTAGCACAACCTTTATACGATATGGGGAAAAAGTCTGTTGAAATGTTAATAAAAAGAATATCTAACAACGAAAAAGTTGAAAGCATAATAATGCCATTTGAAATTATAGAAAGAGAAACAGTTAAAAAAATTAAAAATATATAAGTTGCATTAATAAATGTTTATTTAAAGTTCTAGTATACTAAGTGCTCAATTGTGACTGAAATGTAGGAAATTAATAGTAATATATATATTGCAAAAAATAATTCTTCATCATAATTCTAAAAATATTGCAAGAATTTTAGCCGTAATTGTGAATTGTGAAATGTACATTGTGAATTGTAATATATATAAATTATTATAGGAATATAAGATTTTAGTGATTATTTATAAAATAATATGAAGCTATATTACAAGTTTCTATATACATTATAAGTTCAAAGCTTTGTAATATAATTTCATATAAGAGTTGAGAAAAATATTACGTAAATTTTTATAGTTTACGTAAACGATTAAGTATTAGTAAGTAAAAAAAGATATTAAAATGTACTTTTTAAGGCTGATACACCTAAAATAGTATAGTTAATATAATATTAAATCTATGTAATCGTATACTGAAATTATAAAGTAGGGGGAAGAGAAATGAATAAAAAATTAAAATTACTAATGTCAATTACTATTAGTGCAGTAATTGGAACTTCATTATTAGCAGGATGTGGTTCTAAGGGAGGCAGCACAGAAAATGGAAAAGTAAAATTAGAGTTATTTTCGACTAAGGCAGAAAATAAAACAATATTACAATCATTAGCAAATGAATTTCAAGAAAAGAATCCTAATATTGAAATTTCAATTAATTCACCTGCAAATGCTGGTACTGTTTTAAAAACAAGACTTGCTAAAAATGATATGCCTGATCTAGTATCGTTAGGTGCAGATGTAAACTATGGTGCACTAGTAGATGCAAATGCCCTTGTTGATCTTACTAATGATGGCATTCTTGAAAACATACAAAAACCATATTTAGATATGCTTCATGGCATAGCAAGTAATGATAATGGAAAAATATATGGAGTTCCATATGCTACTAATGCTGATGGCGTTCTATACAATAAAGATATATTTTCAAAGCTAGGATTGCAAATTCCTAAAACATGGGATGAATTTATGGCTGTATCGAAAAAGATTAAAGATGCAGGCCAATTACCACTTTATTTGACACTTAAAGATGCGTGGACTGGAATGTGTTTCTGGAATGTTATAGCTAGTGACTTGGAGCCTAGTAATTTCTTAGCTGATAAAAAAGCAGGAAAAACAACTTTTGAAGCTACACATGGAGAAATAGTGGACAAAATGGAGACTATAGGAACTCTTGGGCAAGAAGATATTTTAGGAGTATCATACAATGATGGTAATGCAGCCTTTGCACAAGGTAAATCAGCAATGTATTTACAAGGAAACTGGGCTATTAGTGAAATAAAAAAAGCAAATCCTAATATAAATATAGGAATGTTCCCATTACCTGCAAGTAATGATCCATCTAAAAATAATATAATATCTGGTATAGATGTGTTTTTTGGAATAACAAGTAAGTCAAAACACTCTGATGAAGCAAAAAAATTCATAGAATTTATGACTCAAAAGGAGAATGCTCAAAAATATATAAAAGATCAATTTGCATTTTCTGCAGTTAAAGATGTGACACAAGATGATCAAAGTGTAACAGATGTACAAGAAAGCTTTAAAAATGGAAAAATTGGCGTTTTCCCTGATCACTACTATCCAAGCTCATTTGATGCAGCAAGTTTAGTTCAAGGGTTCTATAGTAAAAAAGATAAGGCAGAATTTTTAAAACAACTTGATACTGAATATGATAAAGCTAATAGCAAGCAATAAATAAGACAAAATAAAAGGCATAAGGATGTCCTAAAAGATGGCTGTAGCTTGATATTTATTGATAAACATGAAAAATAATATTTTTAGGAAAATAGACTAATTTTAGGACAACCTATGTTATATGTTAATAATATTTATTTGTCAAATGAAAAAATAATAGGGGGCTGAAGGTTTTGAAAAAGAAAAAAGCTTTTTATATTATGACTATACCAGCAGTTTTGTTATTCTTTATATTTCATACATTATCTCTTTTAGAAGGTGTATTTTATAGTTTTACCAATTCAAAAGGATATGGTGACTGGAGTTTTGTTGGATTAAAAAACTATATTGCAGTATTTCAAGATAGTAATGTTATGCATGCGTACATTTTTACTTTCAAATTTGCAATTATAACTACAATTATAGTAAACATATTAAGTCTTTTAATTGCTGTAGGTTTAAACTCAAAAATCAAATTTCAAAATACTTTAAAGTCAATATATTTTATTCCTAATATATTAGGAACTTTAATAGTGGCATTTATATTTAATTTTGTATTTGCTCATGTTATACCAAACATTGGAGAGACTATGAACATTTCTATGCTTAGTAAAAACATATTAGGTGATGAAAAGCTTGCATGGCTTGGAATAGTGTTTGTAGCAGCATGGCAATCAATAGCCTTTAATACAATAATATATTTATCTGGACTTCAGACAATTGATACTGATGTTTACGAAGCCTGTGATATTGATGGCGCTAGTTCATGGCAAAGATTTAAAAGCATAACATTTCCATTAATAGCACCCTTTTTCACAATTAACATGGTTTTATGTATGAAAGGATTTTTAATGGTATTTGATCAGGTTGTAGCTATGACAGGAGGAGGACCTGGAACTGTTACTCAGTCAATATCTTATGTAATTTATAACGGAGGATTTAACCAAGGAAGTTTTGCTTATCAATCTGCAAATGCTGTTATTTACTTCATCGTAATTGTAGCAATATCATTATTTCAGCTTAGAGTCCTTGAAAAGAGGGAGGAAAAAGTACTATGAGGAGAAACAAAACCAATTGGATAGTAACTACGCTTATGATAGCAGGAGCTTTGGTGGCTATAATATTTCCATTGTATCTAACCATATTAATAGCTGTAAAATCTCCACAAGATATGGTACCAAGTGCTTTATCATTTCCAAAGTCATTACGTTTTGAAAATTTTACTGAAGCCATTGAAATGACAAATTTCTTTGATGCTCTAAAAAACAGTTTAACAATAACAATTTCGGTATTAATTCTTACAATACTTTCAAATTCTTTGGTTTCATATGCCATAGCTAGAAATAGAAAGAAAAAGTTTTTTAATGCATTATACTATTACTTTTTGAGTGCTATGTTTGTACCATTTCCAATAATTATGCTTCCTCTTGTAAAGCAAGTAAATATGCTAAATATGGATAATATAATTGGAATAATATGCTTATACGTTGTATTTGGATTACCTTTTAATATATTTTTATATTCAGGTTATATTAAATCAATTCCAGTTTCACTTGAAGAAGCAGCAACAATAGATGGTGCTTCTACATTCCAAGTATTTTGGAGAATAATTTTCCCTTTACTAAAACCTATTAATGCTACGGTTGCAATTACTACTTGTTTGTGGACATGGAATGATTTCATGTTGCCACTTATCATCTTAGGTAAGCCAGAGATGGCTACATTGCCTTTAGTTCAATACGTATTCCAGTCTCAATTTACTACAAATTATAATCTGGCTTTTGCGTCATACTTGCTAGCATTATTACCAATGTTTATAGTATACATCTTTGCGCAAAAATGGATAAGAAATGGCATTGTAACTGGAGCTGTTAAATAATAAAAATGCATTTAAACGAAATAAAATAAGTAATATTAAAAGGAGAATAAGTCATGGATAAAAAATGGTGGAAAGAAAGTGTCGTTTATCAGGTATATCCTAGGAGTTTTAATGATTCTAATGGAGATGGAATTGGAGATTTAAGAGGAATAATAGAGAAGTTAGATTACTTGAAAGAATTGGGGATAGATGTAATATGGTTATCTCCAGTATATAAATCACCAAACGATGATAATGGATATGATATAAGCGATTATGAAGACATAATGGATGAATTTGGAACAATGGAAGATATGGATGATCTTATTAAGGAAGGAAATAAAAGAGGAATAAAAATTCTTATGGATTTAGTTGTAAACCATACTTCAGACGAACATAAATGGTTCATCGAAGCTAAGAAATCAAAAGATAATCCTTATAGAGATTATTATATATGGAGAGATCCAGTAAATGGAGAAGAACCAAATGATTTAAGATCAACATTTAGTGGTAGTGCATGGCAATATGATGAAACTACAGGGCAGTATTACTTACATTTATTTAGTAAAAAACAGCCAGATTTGAACTGGGAAAATGAAGAGGTGCGCAATAGAATTTATAAAATGATGAACTTCTGGATTGATAAAGGTATTGGCGGATTTAGAATGGATGTAATTGAACTTATAGGAAAGATTCCAGATAAAAAAGTTACGCATAATGGTCCAAAACTCCATGAATATATTAGAGAAATGAATAAGAAGACATTCGGCGGCAAAGATTTACTAACAGTTGGAGAGACTTGGGGATGTACTACAGAAATAGCTAAGAAATATTCAAATCCAGATGATAGTGAACTTAGCATGATATTTCAATTTGAGCACATTTTATTAGATCAACAGCCAGGTAAAGAAAAATGGGATTTAAAGCCGTTAGAATTATTAGATTTAAAGAAGGCATTATCTAGATGGCAAGTAGAGCTAGAAGGCACAGGCTGGAATAGTTTATTCTGGAATAATCATGACGTGCCAAGAATAGTTTCAAGGTGGGGGAATGATAAAGAATATAGGGTAGAAAGTGCGAAAATGCTTGCTACATTATTACATGGAATGAAGGGGACTCCATATATATATCAAGGTGAAGAGCTTGGTATGACAAATGTAAGATTTGAATCATTAGAGGATTATAAGGACATAGAAACTTTAAACATGTATAATGAAAGAAAAAAACAAGGTTATACTCATGAGGAGATAATGTTATCTATATATACAAAAGGTAGAGATAATGCCCGTACTCCAATGCAATGGGATGATAGTCAAAATGCAGGGTTCACAAGTGGACAGCCTTGGCTAAAAGTAAATCCTAATTACAAAGAAATAAATGCTGAATCGCAATTAAAAGATGAAAATTCTATATTCAATTATTATAAAAAACTAATAAAAATAAGAAAATCAAATCCAGTAGTTGTATACGGAAAATATGAATTGATGTTAGAAGAAAACAAAGAAATATTTGCATATACAAGAACTTTAGAAAATGAAATGTTACTAGTTATATGTAACTTTACAGGAAATGAGACAGAGTTTGTACTTGAAAGAAAATTTGAATTTAAATCTAAAGAACTTTTAATTTCAAATTATAATGTTAATGAAGATGATTGGATTGATAGTATAGAGCTTAAGCCATATGAATCTAGAATTTATAAGTTTGTATTATAGATGAACAACATTAAATTTAGAGCTATGGGATAATCAATCGAAAGTAGAAATATTGTTGTTCCGCAAGAATATGAAAATTTCGCTGAAAGTACTAAATTTTAGTTTTTAGATCTATAGAGCGTATAGCTATGAAATTTTGAAAGTTAATTTAAATTAAATAGGAATTTACCCCTCGGTTAATTAAATAGTCGAGGGGTTATTGTTTGTGTTGAAATAATTACAATTATGATAACATTAAAGATATAATGTTAAGAATCTATATTCCAGTAATAAATCTAAATCTAGAACTCTAGAAAGCTAATGTCCAATTAAGATTAGAATCTAGAAACTCAATTGAAATACATATAGTTAAATTGATGAATTAAGTGGGATCAGATAAAATAAGGTATATGAAGTGTTTTTAAAGATGTATATGAAAAAGTTTAGGAGGTATCATTTTGGAAAAAGAAGAAGTTGAATTATTGCCAGCAGGACTCATAACATGTTTATTAGATGACAGAGAAGTACGTATAATAAAAATATCTCCTAAAAAATTGACAGTGCGTGTGGCTGACGAAATAGGAAAGATAAGCAGTATAAAAGTTGCATTTCATAAGTTTGATGAAAACAGATATGAAGAAGTTATAATACAAGATTATAATATAGTGGAAAAAAGAAAAGAAGATTTTAGTTTAATATATATTTTCAGCATTGAAACACAAAAATACTCACATAATGTAAGAAGTGCTTTTAAAAAGTATTCAAATTATATTATGTTAAAAGCTTTTGGTGATGGCAATGAATTTTCAAAGGAAATGGTTAATTATCCGGCAAAGCTAGATGAGGAGTTTTATAAGGACTATTTAGAACAGAAAGAAGAGTGGCTGTTAAACGTAAATTATGGGGATTGGGATGAAGATATTATTGATTCAGTGGAGATAGCTGTTTCTTTAGATAACGATATATTATATAAAAAGTTTATGGATAATGATATCCAAACATTTAAGATGGATTACTTAAATGAAAATTTTATGGGGAGTCATGAGCTATTTAAGAAAGATATTAACAGGATTTATATTGGAAATGAATTTTGTCATAACTTATTTCCAGAAATGAAATTGTTAAAAGGTATGATGCAGAAAGCAAAAGAAGAGAGCCTCGAGATAACATTATGTTTTACATATATGAGAGAGTGTTATATAGAAAAAACAAAAGATATAATAGAGGCAGTATATAATTGGTGTAATGAAAATAATACTAAGATAGAAATTGTTGTAAATGATTTTGGAATGCTAAAATTACTTAAAGATAAGATAGATATTTTCAAGTTGTCACTAGGCGTTTTATTAAATAAGAGAAAAAAAGATCCAAGATATATTTACAAGAAAGGATACTTAGAAAATAAAGATCTTATAGCAACAAACAGTCTTAATAGTTCAATTTTTACGAAGTTTTTGAAAGAATGTAAAATAGAACGATATGAATATGAAAATTGTGGTTATAAAATTTCTGTTGCAGATGGGCACCATAGTATGCATATTCCTTTCTATCAAACAAATACATCTCAATATTGTCCACTACATGCAATGTGTACAACTATGGATAGAGGAAATCAGAAACTTGTTACTGACTGCCCAAAGTATTGTAGCGATTATGTATTTTCTTATCCAAAGCATTTAAAAATGGTTGGAAGATATAATTCGCTATTCACATTTGATGATACTTTGCTTAAAAATCCAAAAGAATTAGAGTATTACATAAATAGCGGAATCGATAGAATTGTTTTAAATTTTCTATAGATATCGAAATATGAGCTTATACTTATGTAGAGTTTAACGGTGATAGGTAACTATTTCACATACGTATATAAGGTCTATCTATGAAAGGAGGAAAACATAATGAAGATAGTAGCAGGAATGGGATGTATTGATGATTATATAAAACTAGTAAAGGCTGGAGCAGATGAAGTGTTCTGTGGATATGTTCCTTATGAATGGAACAAAAAATATGGAAGTTTATTTCCTTTAAATAGGAGAGAAGTACTTTATTATAACATTCAAATAAGTTCACTTGAGGACATGAAAATACTAAAGAAAATGGTTGATTTTTATAAAGTACAAGTAAATATAACTTTTAATTATTTATACTATCTTGAAGAACAATATGAAATGATAGCTAACATAATAAAAGATTTGATAAATATTGGCTTTAATGATTTTATTGTAGCAGATATTGCGCTTATATTATATTTAAAGGAAAGGAATATAAAGTGCTCAATACATTTAAGTGGAGAATGCGCTGAGCTAAACCGGCTTTCTATGGGATTTTTCAATAAACTAAATATATCACGATACATATTTCATAGGAAAAATACAATCGAAGATATGAAATCATGTATAAGAAGCAACGAAGTAGAAAATCTTGAATATGAAGCATTTATTTTAAATGAAAGATGCCATTATACTGGTGCTTTTTGCAGCTCCCTACATTGTGATGAAATGATACATTTGTGTAAAGTCCCATATGAACTATTAAGAATAGATAAAAATGAGAGTAGTTTTTGCGAAGTTGATAAGAGAATTGAGTCTTATTACAAAGAGATAGATGACAAGGATAAGGAAGAATTCTATATAGAAAATCAATCTGATCCAGAAAATGAATATGGAAGTGAAAGCGAAGATGGAATGGAAGTTTCATATTTTATTGGAGAAACTGGATGTGGATTATGTTCGTTAAAAAAGTTAAAGAAAGCTGGCATTACTCATTTAAAGGTAGTCGGAAGAGGAAATTCTATTGAGAATATGGAAAAGAATATAAAAAGCCTAAAAAAGGCCATAGCTATATTAGATAATACTGAAATAAGTGAAACTTATGAAGAATATATAAAAAATAAGTTACTTGATGGCAAATGCAGCGGACAATGTTATTATTAAAAAGTAGGACTCACCATATAAAGGTAAGTCCTTTTATAAGTTATCACATAATATTAATATATATATTTGATAAATAATTCTTCATAATAATTCTAAAAGCATTGCAATAATTTTATCCGTAATTGTGAATTGAGAAATGTGCATTGTGAATTGCAACATATATATTAATGCAGGATTATTTCTCAGGTGAATAAAAGGAAAAGTCTAATCAATAAAATTTAAATATGCAAAATAGAACTTTATGCTTTTTTGCTAATCTTGTGTATAATAAGCGCAAGTATTTGAGTTATTATACCAAAAGTACATACCCCATACCATCCAAAGTGAGAATAGCTATAGGAACCTAAAAACGATCCAAACGCCCCGCCAAGAAAAAAGCTAACCATATAAATAGTATTAAGTCTATTACGTGTTTCTTCATTTAAAGAATGTACTCTTGCCTGATTAGATACATTACAAGATTGTACTCCTAAATCTAGAAGGATTATCCCTAAAACTAATCCCCAAATTTTGAATCCGAATAGGAAAAATAATAAATAGGAAACTATAACCACCACTATACATATACCTATAGCAAATCTTGAACCTCTTTTATCAGCTACTTTTCCAACCAGTGGAGCAGCAAGAGCACCGCTAACACCTACTAATCCAAGTAAGCCAGCTGCTTCAGCTCCCATATTGTAATGAGAACTTTCAAGTAAAAATATAAGGGATGTCCAAAAGGCACTGAAAGCTGAAAACATTAATGCACCATTGAGAGAGGATTCTCTTAAGATTGGTTCTGTTTTTATTAAGTGTATCATCGATTTTAATAACTCAGAATATTTAATGTCGGAAATAGGGTTGCATAATGGTATCAATTTTCTAAGAATAAGCATGAGAGCAAACATCATAATTGCTGCGATAAGATAAACTATTCTCCAGCCAAGGTAGCTTCCTAAGATGCCACTAACTGTACGAGAAAGTAATATTCCAATTAATAAACCGCTCATTATTGTGCCAATAGTTTGTCCTCTTTGTTGCGGATTTGAGAGCTGTGCTGCCAAAGGAATAATAAGTTGAGGGATTATAGAAGTAAACCCAACGGCAAAAGAAGAGATCGTAAGAATATATATATTTGAAGAGAAAAACATGCTCATAAGTGAAATTACTGAGAATAAAAGCATTATTACTATTAGGTTTCTCTTCTCTTTTATATCTCCTAAAGGCAATATAAATATCATTCCGATTGCATAACCTATTTGTGTGAGCATAGCTGCAAAACCTATACTTAATTGGTCAACATGAAAAGTTTTTGCTATGTCTCCTAAAAGAGGTTGAATGTAATATAGATTTGCGACTGTAAGTCCACAAGCTATTGACATGACTAAGATTAGTAATTTAGTTAATATAGGTCTAGTATTGGTATTATCTATTGATGAATTTGTTGTTAATACAGCATTAGTTGATTGATACATTTATAAATCACTTCCTTAAAATTATATAATACATATAATTGAGCAAAGGTTTAATTTACAAGTAATAAAAATTTCTTATAAATATTAATGCTACAATTATATGAGGGTTAGATTTGATAAAAGTTTATCGAATAAAATTAGTAAAAATCTTTTCTTCTCTTTCAGGAGTTTTTATAACTCCTTGACCGTTTTCGATAAGCTTCATAAGCCAGGCCATGTTCTTGCCTAGGATTCTCATAATTTGTTGTCCTTCTTCATCTTGCATTACTTCACCTGGGGCTCTTCCGTTAATTACATTCCAATAGTTTGAAGTAGGAATAATCATTTCAGAATGATTAATATAATTGTTCAATTGATCGAAGGTTGGAATTCCACCTGCACGTCTTACTGCGACTACTGCAATGCCTACTTTAAGTCTCAACATACTATCAGTAGCTTCGGCTACACGAAAAGCCCTATCTAAAAATGATTTCATTGTTCCGGCAATTGCTGAATAGTGTACTGGTGACCCTAAGATTATGCCATCAGCATCTTTCATTTTTTCAATCCACTCGTTAACTGGATCAGTAGCAATGGCACATTTACCATTTTTATTTTTGGTGCAATATCCGCAAGCAATACAACCTCTTATAGACTTGTTGCCCACATGAATTATTTCTGTTTCGATTCCTTCCTTTTCTAGTTCGTCAGTAACCAATTTTATTCCATGATAAGTATTACCTTCTTTATTTGGACTTCCGTTAAATGCTACAACTTTCATTTATTTTTCCTCCTCATAATACATATAATTTGATGAAATTTATAAGATCTATTACTTATTTGTTTTTAATTGAATATTAATAAATATAATTCCCGACATATATCTTAAAAATTCTTAATAATATAATAAGATGGTTGATAAAACTGAACGTTTAGTTTATAAATATATATTATACTAAACGTTCAGTATTGTAAATAGTTTTTTTTAAAATAAAAATTTTATTTTTAAGTCTATTAAAAGGGTACAAGAGGAATAATATCACTAACAATTAAGTCAAATGTTTAAAAGAGATAAGTTAGAATTGATAAGTATAATATATATAGTATAATAGACGTATAGTTTACTAAGTATAGGCTATAAGTTAATTACAATGGAGGTAACTACATATGGAGAAAAAGTTAGGACGTCCTCGTAGCGAGAAAACTAAAAATGCAATTCTTTCCGCTGCCTATGATTTATTGCTTGAAAGTGGTTTTGGATCTGTTACAATTGAAAAGATTGCTGAAAAAGCTGGAGTTAGTAAAGCTACTATTTATAAATGGTGGTCCAATAAGGCGGCTGTTGTTATGGATGCTTTTTTTGACGCAGCTGTTGTGAGACTCCCAGTTCCGGATACAGGATCAACTATGGATGATATAATAATTCAAGTAAATAACTTAGCAAATTTTCTAACTAGTCGTGAGGGGAAGGTAATTAATGAGATAATAGCAGAAGGACAATCTGATCAAAAATTAGCTGAAACATACCGAACAGTATACTTTAAGCCTCGTAGACTTGATTCAAGATATATTCTAGAACGTGGTATTTCAAGGGGAGAACTAAAAGAGGATTTAGATATAGAATTAGTTATGGATTTAGTTTTTGGTCCATTATTTTACAGATTATTAATAACAGGTGATATAGTAGATGAGAATTTTATAAGGAATATGGTCACTTGCGCCTTTAATGGTATAACTAAAAGTTAACATTGACGGTAATTTGATTAAGAAAATTCTAATAATACAGAAATTATTGATACTTTAGTCGGACATATTATGTTTTTTATTAAAATCATAGAAATATAAAATATAGATTTTATTGAAAGTTTATATTAATTTACTTAGAATAAATCTAATAAATTAATATAGAATATATAGTGTAAAGCTAATGCATAGCTTGTGGTGAGTTCATCTATTTGATATAATCATAAGAGTAAAAAATAACATATAGTCAGTTCGAAAGCCTCCTGACTTAAAATAAAACTACGGTTAAATAATTGATAATAGTAAAGATTAAATTAATTTGTGTTAATGGAATCTTTTATTTTTGTTGAGTATATTTATCGTAGGATTTTTCCTGCGATTTTTTTATTTTCTAGGAATATATATTGAAGCAAAATTTGTGGAGATTTTGTTCTTTGAGGGTACGGAAATTATGGGAAAGGTTGATTAAGCAGGTTACCTTTAAAAATATTATTAGTAAAATGGAGGAGTTTATATGAATAATAATAATACAGTGAAAAGGCTAGTTAAAACAGCTATCATAGCCGCACTTTACGCAGTTATAACGCTTGTTCTGGCACCAATAAGCTATGGTCCTATACAATTTAGAGTCTCAGAGATAATGGTATTACTGGCATTTTTTGATCCGTTTTATATTGTAGGTCTTACTCTTGGATGTTTTATAGCAAATATTCTTGGACCTAATGGTTTAGCAGATATAATATTTGGTACTTTAGCAACATTTATTAGTGTTTATGCTGTCTCAATTACAGAAAGGTTTGTAAAGAATAAGAAAACATCATTAGTAATAGCATCGCTTTGGCCTACCATTTTTAATGGAGTAATAATTGGATGGATGCTTAACTATATTTATCAACTTCCACTTGTATTATCAATCGGAGAAGTTGCAATTGGTGAGTTTGTTGTTGTTACAATAGTTGGTGTACCAATTGTTAGGCTTTTACAAAATAAATATAGCAGTTTTCCTTTATTTTGTAAGAATTAAGAATGAATATTTTTTACAAAATAGTATATATCAAAAGATATTGCAGTAGAGTTTTTATTGCAATATCTTTTTTTACAAACAGTAATTTTGAAAACGGACTACTAAAACAAATAGCATAGATATTAGAGAAGATAAATAAATATTTAGGATAAATAGATCCAGTAATATGATGTGTTTTCATGATAGTAAGCAGTTAAAATAAAAGAACTGTATCTATAAATGGAGCAGCTCATATTATTGGACTTTTAATTATTATATTAGAAAAAAGTGCATTACAATTGTTAAAATAGATCTATTATTGAAAGTAAAAGCACTTTATTAATAACAAAGAGTCAATAATAAACATAAATATAGCATATGTAGAATATTTATGAATAGTAATTTAAATGGATTTATAGATTAATCTTTACTGCTATATATGAATTATTGGAGAAATTATAATTAATTTTCAAGTTTGACATGAATATCCCCCTACTCTATAATTTAATTACACAATTTTTAAAAAACAAGGAAGCGAAAATTACTATGATAAGTGTTATCGAAACTGCAATTATAACTATAATAATATCATTTATATCTGGATTACTGTTAGAGTATTATAAAAATCTGGCTCCTAAAATATTATGCAATATAGGAGAGGGTGTACCACTAGAATTAAACAACAAAAAATTATGTGCATATGTTCTTACTGTGAGAAACATATCAAATAAAACAATTCATAAGTTAACCTTAAATATACAAGGGTTACAAAATGATTTGAAAATTGGGGACGCTCAAATAACGAAAGGTTTGAAATTTGATTCTTCAATAGAAGATAATATTTTAGATGTATATATACCTTTCTTAAGTAAAGATGATGAATTTTCAGCTACATTATATGTGGAAAGTAAATATGGAGAATATAAAAAGCCTGTGGTTACAATTAGATCACCTGAAAATTTTAAAGAGATACAATCAATTGAGCAAGGAGGAATAATATCCTCGTTACTTAACATGCCTAAAAATATAAAAAATTTACTTTGTAATATAACGAAGGATGATGCTTTAACTTCTAATAGAGGGCGCAGATCTACAGTAAATAAGGGACAAACTGCTAAGAAAATATCTGGTAAAGAAAATAGTAAGAGATTTGGTAGAGATAAAAATTCATATAACAATAGAAAAGCCCTAATAGCTATTATATCAATCATTTTAATTATAAGCATTGGAGCATTAGGAGCATTATATTTTCAAGAGATGTCTACTAATGCAAAAACTTCAGATGAAAAAACTGAAGTTCAGAAGGAATCAACGAGTGAATCGCAGTCAGAAGGTGAACAGACTAAAAATGCAAATGAAAAAACGCCGACAAGTGGAAAAAATAAAAATTCTCCAGTAAAAGTTTCAGGTAATGAAGCAAATAAAGATTCAGGCGCAAAGACACCACAAAATGGAGATACTGGAACTCCAGATACAAAGACACAAGCAGGTGGAGCATCGGGAAATTCAGATATGAAAACATCAACAGATGCAAATAGTCAAAGTAATACAGATACAAAAGTATCAACAAGTGGTGGAACAAATGGAAGCACAAACTTAAAGCCTCCATCAGGCACATCAAGTGAAAATACAGATGCAAAAGCATCAACAAGTGGAGCAAATGGTAATACAGATCAGAAAACATCTACAGATGGAACTACTAAAAATGTGGATACAAAGTCATCGGCAGGTGGGACAACTGCAAATTCAGGAAATTAGTGTGAAATGTACTTTGTCAGAAGTAATATAACAGCAATCATTAAAAAATTAACCTCTTCACTATTATACATGAGGATATAATAGTGAAGGGGATTTTTTATATTATATTTTTAGAGTTTTATATCATGGTAAAGTAAGATCATCTTATTTATAAAAGCGTTATATTTAAGAGAAATAGTTTAAAGTGAGAAATAAATGTGAATATTTTATATAAATAGTATACTAAGAATAAAGAATTAAACTATAATGGTTAATGTTAAGTTAATATTATAAAAAATTGGAGATATATATGAATAAAATAGATACCTTAAAAATTTCAAACTACGATAAGTTTAGGTGCACAGCTGATAAGTGTAAATTCACATGTTGTGAAGGATGGGATATTAGTGTAGATGACAATACATATAATAATTGGAAAAATGATAAAGCTAATAATATTTTAAGCAATGTAAAAGCAAAAAGATGTGAAGGTAAAGATGAGTATTTTATAAATAAGAAAACAAATGAAGCATGCCCACTTTTAGACAGCCATGGATTATGCAATATAGTAAAAGATCATGGGGAAAATTATTTATCTTTAACATGCCAAATGTTTCCTAGAATAGAAAATGTTTTTAAGGATAGAAGAGAGTTTTCATTATCGTGTTCATGTCCAGAAGTATTAGAGCTTATAGGTAGTGAGACTGGCAAAATAAATATGACTTCAGAAAGTCATAATAATTTAGAAAGTAATGCGTTAGAAATTAAAGTTAGAGAAACCGTCATAAACATAATACAGCAAGAAAAATTCTTACTAGAAGATAAGCTTATTATTAGCTTTCAAATGCTATCGACTATTTTAGAAAATGAGAATCTTGGAGAAGATGTTTTATTAAAAGAATTAGAAAAGTATAAGGATAGGAATTATGTAAAAGAGATTATTGACATGTATAAGGAAATAAAGATAAACACAAATGACTCCGTTGAGGAAGTCAATAATCTATTTTTAGATATCATAGAGAATTATAAAGACGTTTCTGTTTTCAATATTCTTTTAAAAGATATTGCTAATTTCGCGGAAAATGCTAAAATTAAAAAACTTTCATCTAAATGGAATGATTATAAAAGTTTATTCGAGCGATATAGCAGCTTTATTGAAAATTGCATTATATCTAAAATTTTTAGCAATTGTATCAGTGATGATATAGAAGAGATGATTATTTCATTCCAAATGATTATATTAGAGTATTTATTGTTAAGGTATTCCTTATTCTTAAAATATTGCATGGGCAATAAAATAGATGAGGAAGACATAAAGAATTACACTGTAGCTTTTTCAAGAATAATAGGTAATAATACTGATGCTATGATAGAATTCATTAGGGATGGTTTTGGAGATGATATTTTAGAGATTGGATATTTGTGTTTTATAACTTTAGTTTAATATTACAAAAAATATAAAAATAAGTATTTCTTATACTGATATCATTCTTATTTATATAGAACATTGGATTTATCTTTAATATGCTTTATAATTAAACTTATAATCACAAAAAGTCTAAATTAGTATAAGATTCAAAGTCTTTACTGAATTTGTGAAATTCTGACACTGGATTATTTTAGGAGACATAATAATCCAGTGTCAATTTGGTAACACGTTTATAATGATATATATGCCATAATTTTAGAATTAGGTGGCATTATGTTTTATTTTAAATATAAAACTGTAGAATATTGCAAGATATATTTAGTATAATGGAGTGTATGAGGTGATGTTTTTGAAGTTAAACATTTTTTTTTGCTTGATACTATTATTATCTGCGTTAACATTAATTTATATAGGATATTTTTCATGGAAAAAAGATAAATTATATGTTTCAATGTCTTTGATTCCTGTATCAATTTATGCACTAGGATATGGATTTGAAATATTATGTACAAGCATCGAAGGAGTGAAATTCTGGATTAAAATAGAATACTTAGGTATTCCATTTATAGCTGTATGTTGGTTAATGCTTGCACTTAACTTTACAGGGTATAAAGAGAAGTTTAAAAGGAATACTCTATCATTACTATATATAATACCTTCAATTACATTTATTCTGAATTGTACGAATGATTTTCATCATCTATTCTATAAAGAACTATATATGAATGATACTGGAGTTTTTCCAATAGTAGGCATAATAGAAGGGCCATGGTATTGGATACATATTGCTTATACATACATTCTAATGATTGCAGGGTTAATATTTTTTGTATCAGCATATTTAAAATCAGCATCAATTATTAGAAAACAAATTTTGCTTATAATAGTTGCATGGGTAATTCCGTGGGGATCGGATATCATTTATATATCGAAGCTTTTACCATTTACTCTTGATTTATCTCCATTTACGCTTGCTTTTTCAGGAATAATTTATAGTTTTGCCATATTAAGATTTAAATTTTTAGAGCTTACACCAATAGCGTTAAACAAAGTATTTTCCAGTATGCTAGAAGGTGTTATAATATTGGATTCTGAAAATAATATAGTAAATTTTAATGATTCAGCCAAAAATATTATTCTAGAGTTAAGAGAAATAGGTCAAGGAGAACACAAGATTGATGAAGTATTTAGGAAACACGAAACATTATTAAATGTTATAAAGAATGGTTTCAGTAATGAAAGATTGATGAGCATAAGTTATGAAGAACAGCTAAAATATTATAAGATAAATATTAATAATATATCTGAAAATAATGGTAAGATAATTGGTAAAATACTAATTTTAACTGATATTACTGAGATTGAAGTGCAAAGAAAAAAAGTATATGATAATGCAAAATTTCTTCAAACACTTATTGATGCTATTCCTAATCCCATATATTCTAAGGATGAATTTGGAGTATATAATCATTGTAATGTAGCATTTACAGAATTTTTGGGAATGAGTAAAGAAGAATTCTTGGGAAGTACCGTTTATAATATTTTCGAAAAGGAACTAGCTGAAGTTTATAGTAATTCAGATAAGAATATAATGAGTGAAAAGCAATCTCAAGCTTATGAAGAACGACTTACACATAAAGATGGCACATATCATGATGTAATCTTTAATAAATCAGTTGTTGTAAATGAAGATGATAAAGTTAAAGGATTAGTTGGTGTTATAATAGACACTACTGAACAAAAAAAGAGCAAGGAAAAGATAAGTAAATTATTAAAATTAAAAGAGTCTATGCTGAAAATAGGGTACTCAATTAACGAGATATCAAATATTAATAATTTACTACAATTAATATTGAATGAAGTTATTAATTGCATAGACAGCAGAAGTTGTGGGTCAGTATTGCTTCTAGATAAAGATAAAAGTTTAAAAATAGCTGTGGCTAAAGGCTATAGCTTGGAGGATATTAAAGCATTCGAATTAAAGTATGAAGAGCACTTTGCATGGGCTAATGAGAGAAATAATATAGATAAAACAACTATTTTCAATGATATTCATAAAATAGAAAATATAAAAATGCTAGATACGGCAGAGGGAATAAAAATAAAATCTATTATCAGTTCACCTATTATTATAGATGGTGAATTATATGGATTTTTGAATATTGATAGTATTTACAATAATTGTTTTAATGAAGGAGATTTGGAATTAATGGAATACATGAGAAATCAAGTTTCTGTTGCAATTACTAATCATAAACTTCATGAGAGAACTTTATATTTATCTAGATATGATAAATTAACTAATGTATGTAACAGAACGTGGTTTGAACAATTAATTCACAGTGAAATTTATAATGAAGATAAGAATATAGAAGAATTTTTCCTTGTAGTTTTTGACTTAAATGATTTAAAGCTTGTTAATGATAACTATGGCCACTTGGCTGGGGACGAATTAATTAAGGAATTTTCAAAAGGCTTAAATGCTTTGGCTGGAGAGGGAGATATTATAGGAAGATTTGGTGGAGATGAATTTGTAGGAATCTTTTTGAATTCAGATTTAGTAAGTTTAACTAATAAGCTGGAAGAACTGATTAGAAAGTTTAGAGACTGTCCACTAGTATTTGAAGGAAACAAAATTGTTTGTAGTTATAGCTATGGTATTGCTAACTTCCCAAGAGAAGGAATGGAATTTAATGAATTAATAAAGAGCGCTGATAGACGTATGTATGAGTATAAGCGCAAACTAAAAAGTAAAAGAGCATTATTAATAGGTGTATAATAAAAATGATCAATGATTTTTAAATGTGAATCATTGGTCATTTTTAATTTTTTATATTTTGATTAATATGGGAATGAGTGATAGCGCTCATAAAAATCTAAATAATAATTAGATTTTATATTGATCATTTAAGTTGTAAATTAGATATAAAAAGTAGAACAATACAAATAATTGGGAATTTGCTGTATAATTTATATATACTAATAAAAAAGCAAGGAGGTTAAAATGAAAAAATACAGGCAGATTATAAGAAGAAGAATATTTTTATCAATGATATCTAACCCAATATTTGTATTTATATATTGTGTTTCGCTTTATGAGTTATATACGATTTCTAGGTTTGGAAGATTTCATAATAACACTATTATATTTCTTGGATGTATAACATTACTTTTAGCGTGGCTTATATATGTAATAATAAGAAGTATAAGAAACCCTATAAGTGTGCCACAACAGATTATAGAAAAATATAAATTTAATGAAAGTAATATAAAAGTTTTACAAGAAGACGAACTAGAGGTAGATTTTCAAGATATAAAGTCATTCAGAATAAATAGAAAATATGCTGTTATAACACTTAGAAATAGAGACATATTAGTTTTAAGTATGATAGATAGAACAGATGAAGAAATAGGCATAATAAAGAAGAGCTTGAATGATGGAAAGATTTTTAAATCAAATTATAAAACTATATGGATCTATATAGCTATGATAGTTATAGCTGCTGCAACATTATTTTACGGAGCAAAAATATATAATGATACAATAAGCTATAATGGAAAACTTTCATGGTTTTTAAGTGATTTGAAAAACAAAAAGAAAGTGAAGTTCGAACATAACAATATATATGAAAATGGAATAGAAGGTATTTTCACAGACATTAATAAAGAAATTCATATGCCAGATAAATTGTATGTTTCAAGTAACTTTAATCTAAATTTTAATTCGGATGGAACAATTACGTTGTTTGATACATATCTTTATGGAAAAGATAATAAGGGTAAGTTAGAAAGTTATTTAATAAGTTATAATAGCGACAAATCAGATAAAATAACAATATATTTAAATGGACATGTAAATGCTGATTATAATGAAGATAAATTGTTAGAGCCATTGCTAAGTACAATGAAAGCTATCCCACTTAAGGATACAGTGAGCAAATGGAATGAAAATAAATATGGGATTCTTTATTACGGTAATCGAAGTTTTGGATATAATACTGATGGAATTACTTATATTAATCCAGAAGGGGGCACAAAAGCAGCTTCAAATGCATCTTCAGAGATAATAGGCTATGCTGTTTCAGTATTCGTACCTAGTAAAGAAAAAATATATACTCCAGCTAGATATATTCTAACAGAAGATTTAAATAACATTAAGGCGCATACGCCTTTAAAAGAAGACAAAGATAAAAGTAGTTCTCAAAAATCAAATAATCAGGATGAATTTTATATGTCTGATCAAGTTGGTTATAGGTTAGAAGTGACTGGGGCTGCAGCTGGAAGCAGATCGTATTCTTTGAAGAGCACAATTAATGGGGGAAATACATGGAAAATTGTAAATGAAGATCCTTTTGCAGGGAAAACAGGAGTGGCAGCTGGAATAAGTTTTTTGAATGATAAACTTGGTTTTTTATGTTTGTCTCATAGTGGTGGCAGTAATGGAGAATTGTATCGTACCGAGGATGGCGGTGTATCTTATAAAAAAGTAAGTTTTCCAGAGAGAAAAGTAACACTAGATAATGGGGAAAAATATAATCCTTTTGATTTGCCAGATATGCCTTATGAGCAAGATGGAATCCTTAATGTTTTAATAGGTCAAGGATCTGATGGAGATTATAATGGAGGATGCAAGGCTTTGTATGAATCAAAAGATGAAGGGTTAACATGGGAATATGTAAAAGAAGTTGATAGTAAATGATTTTTAGTTTTTCTTTCCAATATGGTAATCCAAATTTTAGCATAGTGAGTTTGGTAAAAATAAATGTAAAAATCCCTATAATTAATGACAACTAGAAATCCAGATAATTTGGTTTTAAGATATAAAATAGGAATGTGATGGATTAATATGTATATAAATTATTCATTACATTCCTATTTTATATATATTTCTATAATGAGTTATGGCTTTAGTTTCAATGATAACTGAGCTATTTATTATTTTCATTATGAAAGACCTAAGACAACAGGAGTAGATTTATATCCTATCCCAATTCTATCAATTCCCATATCAATCAATTTTAGAAAGTGCTCTCTTGTCTTTATGGCACCTGAGGCCTTAATTTTACAGCGATCCTTCGCAGTATCCATTATTATTTTTATGGTTTCAGGGGTAGCACCTTTGCTAGCAAATCCTGTTAGGAAATTAGTTGATGTCTTAATAAAATCAACACCAGCTGAAATAGCGACTTCTGTAGATTTTTTTATTTGATCTAATGTTAGAGCATCAGTTTCAAAAATTGCATTTACAAGAATATCATAATCATGACACACATCAACGACAGCTTTTATATCAGCCTCAACTGAGTGCCACAAATTACTTCGTGTCCAGCCACAATTTGCAACTATATCAAGCTCATCAATTCCTTGCTTGCAGCATTCTTCTGCTTGTAAAATTTTTGAGGATGTTGCTGATGTACCAAAAGGAAAATCACATACAACACATATCCCAGTTTGAGTTTCAGCTGTTAACTCTTTAGCAATATTTATTGAGGATGGATAGACACAAACTGTTTTGCATTTATAATCTACACCTTTTTGAATATACTTTCTAATTTCATCTAAAGTAAATTCTGGCTTTAGCACTGATTGATCAATGTAAGATCCTAATTCCTCTATAGTCATTTCGGCAGCTTTTTTTGTTGGTATCATAATTTTCGATAACACCTATTTAGTATTTAATATTCTAATGTAGTAATTATGCAGTATTGAATATTATTTAGGTATTCCTCCTTTTGAATATATTATAATGTAGTTTTACTACAATGTCAATTGATATAATGTAGTAAAACTATTTACAATATAAAAGAATTATCTTAGAATAGTATTAAAGAAATATTGAATTTGTAGTTTTACTACATTAGTGTAATATATATTTAAGGAAAACTGCAAAACAAAGGATGTGGATGAATTGAACCATACTGAGTCTTACGAATATAAAATAAAAAATATGTATAATCTACTGAGATCGTCTGAAAAAAAAGTGGCTGATTATGTATTATTAAACGGGCATTCTGTTTCTACAATGACTTTAGCTGAGCTTTCTCGTCAAGTAGGGGTTAGTGAACCAACAATTATACGTTTTGTGAAAAGTATAGGTTGTAGTGGATATAGTGAATTTAAGATGGCATTAATGAAAGAGTGGGGAAGGGAATCTGTAGATAAGCAGTATGATTCCAAATTACTAGTAGAACTTCACATTGATAGAGATGGAAAAATAGAAGATGTGCCAGTAAAAATGATTGGACTTACTATAAAGGCTTTGGAAGATACTTTAAAAATAATTGATATTGATAAATATAAAAAGGCAATAGAAATGATTAGAAGCTCAAATATCATTGATGTTTACGGTGTGGGTAATTCGGGAAGTGTTGCTAGTGATATTAGAAATAAATTTTTACGTATAGGATTAGAGTGCAGAGCATACTCTGATAGCAATATACAGCAAATCTGTGCAAGTCATCTAACAAGTAATGATCTTGCCATTGGTGTATCCCATTCAGGAAGCACAATAGATACTGTAAATGCTTTAAAAATAGCAAAAGAATCTGGGGCAAGAACTATTGCATTAACAAATTTTAAAGCACCAGCTATTTCTGAATATGCAGACATAACATTTTTTACTGGTGGTGAAGAAACTACATTTTATAGTGAGACAATGGTTTCTCGCATATCGCAGTTAGCTATTGTGGATATGCTTTATATGGGAATTTTGCTAGATGATTATGATTTATATACTAAACGCCTTGAAAAAATTAATCTTTTACTTAAAGAAAAGAATTATTCAAAGAAATAGAAAATATAAATTTGCATAACTAGATCAGTAAAAATAGTGCATATAACAAAGAAAAAGCTTCTTTGTTATATGCACTATTTTCTATTATATGATTATATTTTAGCAAAGATTTTGATTAATCACCAATTTAGCTAGGGGATTCAAAATATGGCATCATTTGAATATTTAAAACTAATCTCTAATAGGTATTATAGTACTTCGAGTATTTCAACTGAATATTTTTCACCTGGAGCATTGACTTCAACAATATCACCAGCTTTATTCCCAGATAATGCTTTACCTAAGTCTGATTCAATACTTATAATCATATTTTCTGGATCGAGATCCATAGTTGTTACTAGAGTTACAACAACTTCATCATCATCTTCGACAAACCTAATTCTAGCTTTGCTATTAATTCCTAGTACTGATTTATCTATACTATCATCATCTATTACCGTTGCAGTTGAAATCATAGTTAATAGATACTGGATTCTATTATCATTTTCTCTATAGTTTCTGCAAGCCTCTTTATATTCAGCATTTTCTGATCTATCTCCGTGAGCAGCAGCTACTAATTTCTCTTTTGCTATTTCAGCTCTTTTAACTGTCATCCTATAATCTAATTCTTCTCTTAACTTTTTAATATTTTCTTCAGTTAGAATATTATTCATAAGAAAGCTGACCTCCTAAAATATATTATGAGAATATTATATAATATATAGGAAGAAAAGTTAAACAACTAATACCTTTTATTTTTTATAAAAATGACCGCGATAATATTTTATGAAAACATTGACATGCAGTTATAGATATGCTAGAGTGAAAAATGTGATATAGTATGTGACTTGTAGGTAGGCATTAACTATACATAAATATTTATTAAAGATGTTTATGTTGGTTAATGTTTTTTTGCACACAAAAGGCATGATAAGGCATTCATAATGTGCAAAAATAATCCTATGAAGGAGAAGAATTATGAAAGACAAAGTTTTTGGCGTTTTGCAACGTGTAGGAAGATCTTTTATGCTTCCAATTGCTATTTTACCAGTAGCAGGTTTATTTTTAGGTATAGGTGAGTCATTCACCAATAAAACAATGCTTGATACGTATGGACTTACAGGCTTAATTGGACCTGGCACATTTGCTAATTCACTTTTTTCAGTAATGAATGATGCAGGAAACATTGTGTTTGAAAATTTGCCTTTAATATTTGCAATAGGGGTTGCAATAGGCATGTCTAAGAAAGAAAGAGAAGTTGCAGCGTTAGCAGCAGGAATTGCATTTCTTATAATTCACGCATCAATTGGTGCAATGATTAAAATTCATGGTGGAACAGATGCTCTTTTAAGTGGTGCATCAACTGAAGTACTTGGTATAACTTCATTACAAATGGGTGTTTTCGGTGGTATTATCGTAGGACTTGGTACAGCAGCATTACATAATAAGTATTATAAAATTGAATTACCACAAGTATTATCGTTTTTTGGTGGAACTAGATTTGTTCCTATTATAAGTTCAATTGTATATTTAATAGTTGGAATCTTAATGTTTTATATTTGGCCTCCAGTTCAAGGTGCTATTTACAAAGTTGGAGATATAGTGCTTGCATCAAGTTATGCAGGAACATGGGTTTATGGTTTAATGGAACGGCTACTAATACCTTTTGGACTTCATCACGTATTTTATTTACCATTTTGGCAAACAGCTGTTGGAGGCACGGCAGAAGTAGGTGACAAAGTTATTGAAGGTGCCCAAAATATTTTTTTTGCAGAACTAGGAACTCCAGGAATAGCGCACTTCAGTGTTTCTGCAACAAGGTTCATGTCAGGTAAATTTCCGCTCATGATATTTGGTTTGCCAGGAGCAGCACTAGCTATGTATAAATGTGCTAAACCAGAAAAGAGAAAAGCGGTGGGTGGATTATTATTATCAGCAGCACTAACTTCAATGCTTACTGGTATAACAGAACCAATTGAATTTACATTCTTATTTGTAGCACCAGTACTGTATGGAATTCATTGTGTGTTTGCGGGACTTGCTTATATGTTAATGCACATGTTAGGTGTTGGAGTTGGTATGACCTTCTCAGGTGGATTTATTGATTTATTCTTATTTGGTATTTTACAGGGAAATGCTAAAACGAGCTGGATGTGGATTGTTATTGTAGGAATTGTATATTTTGTAGTATACTATTTATTATTCACTTTCTTAATTAAAAAACTTGATTTAAAGACTCCAGGTCGTGAAGATTCTGGTGAGGTTAAGCTTTATACTAGAAGTGATGTAGAAGCAAAGAAGAATGATCAAAATGAAGATGCAGACGAACTTTCTGCTATGATATGCAGAGGTCTTGGAGGAAAGAACAATATTTCTGATGTTGACTGCTGTGTAACTAGATTGCGTTGTACAGTACATAACTCCGAATTGGTGAATGAGGATTTGTTAAAGCAAACTGGAGCATCAGGAGTATTTCACAAAGGTGTAGGTGTTCAGATAATGTATGGTCCAAAAGTAACTGTTATAAAATCAAATTTAGAAGATTACTTAGTTACAGCACCAGATAAGGAAAATGCTAGTTATACAATAATAAAAAAAGAACCAGAAAAAGATACTAAAAAAGGTATTGAAAAAGACGTTCAAGGAAAAGTTATAAGTACAATAATTTTAAATAGTCCATTAACAGGCGAAGCAAAAGATTTATCAGAAGTACCAGATGAAGTATTTGCGAGCAAGATAATGGGAGATGGAGCTGTGGTTATTCCAAGTGATGGAAATGTTATAGCTCCAGCAGATGGAGTAATAAGTTTTGTATTCCCATCAAAACATGCATTGGGGTTAACAACAACTGATGGACTTGAATTACTTATTCATATAGGAATAGATACAGTAAAGCTTGATAGAAAAGCCTTTGAAACTTATGTGGAAGAGGGAGATAAAGTACAAGCTGGAGATAAAATATTAAGCTTTGACTTAGAATTTATAAAAAATAATGCACCATCTATTGCATCACCATGCATATGCACTGCATTGAATAGCAATCAAAAGGTGCGTTTGTTAAAAATTGGAGATATAAAAGCTGGAGAAGCTTTAATTGCAGTTGATGTATTTGAATAATATATAAGGATGAGGAGGCATAAAATGTTTAGAGTGATAAAAGCACTAAATCATAATGGTGTACTCGCTATAAATATGGATAACTATAAAGAGTATATATTACTCGGAAAAGGTATAGGTTTTGGTAAAAAAGTTAATGAACGTATTGAAGCTCCAGAAAATGCACATATATATCTTTTGCAACAAGAAACTGAAAGAGGATTGACCAAGGAGATAATAAACAATATAGAGCCTCAGATCTTAGAAATTGCGAATAATATTATTGTAGAAGCAGAAAAGAAATTTCAGGAAGTAGACGAGAACATTTTATGCCCACTTGCAGATCATATTGCATTTGCAGTAAAAAGAATAAAAGATAATGAACAAATTAGTAATCCGTTAACACAAGACATCAAAGCTTTATTTCCAGAAGAATATGAGGTAGCCTGCAAAGGAAAAGATATTATTAAAGAAATAGAAGGAATTGAAATAAATGAAGATGAGATTGGCTATATAGCGCTTCATATTCATTCAAGCCTGGGAAATGAAAAAGTATCACAAGCAATGCAAGTAGCAATGTTAGTTAGGTCATGCATTACGTCAATTGAAGAGAGTACAGGAAAGACAATAGATATAGAATCATTATCCTATAATCGTCTTATGAACCATATCAAGTATATGGCGGCAAGAATGTTAAAAGGGGAAACAATAAAACTTGATATGAATGATTACATTAGTGAAAGATTTCCAAAGTCATTCGAAATTGCTGAAGATATATGTGTGAAATTGGGTAAGGAGTTAAGAAAAGAGATTAAGGCTGTAGAAATAGGATACCTTGCAATGCACATTGAAAGGGTATTCTCAGATGAATTAGAGGATTAGAATATATATAATATAATTTTAATGGAATTATAAAAATTTAAGGTTGCGTTTTATTGAAACTAGAGCTCCACGATAATTTATCGCGGGGCTTATTTTTTTGGGGGAATTATAATAAAGTCAAATCTGTGAATAATTTTTGAAGATATTAGAAATATACAGCCTGTGAAGTAGATTTTGTATTTCTATAAAAAACAAAACAAAAAATTATGGATATTTATGTCTTAGAATGAGAATTTTAAAGGGAGATAGAGATGTTACAAATTGTAATAGATACAAGAATAAGATATAATAAAGCCAATATATCGTTGCAAATAAATTAATTTTAAGTTAAGTTTTAATAAAATAATTTGGAGGCAGGGGAATGGATAAAAAAGATTTTTCTAATTTAGAAAATCAAATTAGAGATACAATAAAAAATGCATTCGATGTCATAGATTTTGCTAAGATAAAAAAAGATATTGATGATAAAGCTCAAGAAACTGTGAGAGAGACAAGAAATAAATTTGTAAATAAATCACAGTATTTTGATAAAAAGATAAAAGATGAATTAAAAAATAGATATAAAAATATTGCGAATGTTGTTCCAAAATCTGAAAATAAAATACAGAGATATATTGCTAAGAGACCAGTTGGAAGCATATCAGGAATATTATATACAATATTTGGATCTATATTAAGCGGAATATTAGGAATATTAATAATTTCATACTCAATACTTATTTCTTTTAAGAATGAATTTTTAATGAGTAATTTGATTAGCTTAGGAATATTGTTTTCTTTTCTTGCGGCGAGTCTAGCTTTTACTTTAAGAGGTATAAATTTAAGAAAGAGAGTGAAGCGTTTCAAAGAATATGTGAAATTGCTACGAGGTAATAGCTATTGTTCTATTAGTGAATTAGCTGAGGCTGTCAGGAAGAAAAATAAATTTGTAGTTAAAGATTTAAGAAAAATGATTGAATTAAATATGTTTCCACAAGGACATATTGATGATAAGCAGACTTATTTCATGTTAAATAATGAAGTTTATGAGAATTATTTGACTTCACAGGAATCTTTGAAGAAAAGGAATGAAGATGAATTAAAAAAACAAGAGGAACTAAAAAAAGACTTCAATGATCCAGTGAAGATGGAACTAAGGAATACAATTGAAATGGGAAGGGATTATATTAAGCAAATAGGATATATAATTAATTCTATAGATAAAGAAGAAATTTCCAAAAAATTAAATAGGCTCCAGAATATCATAAATCAAATACTTAAGTATGTTGAGCAGAATCCTAAAAAGCTTCAAGAAGTTGATAGATTTGCAAAGCACTATCTGCCTATGACTTTAAAACTTCTTAATGCATATAAGGAATTGAATGATCAGCCAGTTCATGGTGAAAATATAAGAAATGCAAAAAATGAAATTGAGAAAACTTTGGATACCATAAATAATGCATTTGAAAATTTATTAGATGACTTATTTGAAGAAATAGCATTAGATATTTCTACAGATATTTCTGTTCTTGAAACACTATTTACTCAAGAAGGACTTAAAAAAGATGATTTTAAAAAATAGTATTTAAACAAGAAGGAGGAATTAAAAGTGAATGATGGATTTAAGGAAAATATAGATATGATGCCAAGCTTAACATTTGAGCCTTTTGAGGAGGAAGTTCCTGTTGCTAAGGTAGAAGAAAGTAAGCAAAAAGAAATTTTTGATGAAAGCTATCTAACAGAAGAAGAAAAGAAGATGGTCAATGAATTTGTAGATAAAATAGATGTAAATAATACAAATTCAATTCTTCAATATGGAGTAGGAGCTCAAAAGAAGATTGCAGATTTTTCCGAGACAGCCTTAAATAATGTTAAAACAAAAGATTTAGGCGAAGTAGGAGAGATGCTAACAAATGTAGTGTGTGAGCTTAAAAATTTTGAATCTGTTGAAGAAAAAAAGGGATTTTTAGGCATTTTTAAGAAATCAGCAGAGAAGATTACGCAAATGAAAGCAAAGTATGAAAAGGTTGAAGGTAATATAAATAAGATTTGTAGTGCTCTAGAAAATCATCAAATACAGCTTTTGAAAGATATTGCTATGCTTGACAAAATGTATGAAATAAATAAAGTATATTTTAAAGAACTTTCCATGTATATCTTAGCAGGGAAGAAGAAACTTTCAAAATTAGAAAAGGAAGAGCTACCTAAGTTAGCAGAAAGAGCTAGAATAAGTGGGCTTCCAGAAGATGCTCAGGCGACAAATGATTTTGTAGCTCTTTGCAATCGCTTTGACAAAAAGATACATGATTTAGAATTAACTAGAATGATTTCACTCCAAATGGCACCTCAAATTCGTCTTGTTCAAAATAATGATTCATTAATGTCAGAAAAAATACAATCTACACTTGTGAATACTATTCCACTATGGAAGAGTCAAATTGTATTAGCTCTTGGAGTAGCTCATTCAAACAATGCGGCTAAGGTTCAAAATGAAGTTACAAATATGACCAATGAGCTGTTACGTAAGAATGCAGAAACACTAAAGATGTCAACAATTGAGACAGCTAAAGAATCTGAGCGTGGAATTGTTGATATTGATACTCTAAAGAATACAAATGAATCATTGATATCAACTCTTGATGAAGTTTTACGAATACAAAGTGAAGGAAGAGAAAAACGTAAAGCTGCTGAAGCCGAATTACAAGAAATTGAAGGTAAATTGAAAGATAGGCTTCTGCAAATGAGACAAAGATAAAAAAATAATAATGTTTTCCGTTTTAATTATTTTAAGGTAAAACTTTTTTGTATCTTTCACAGTGAGTATTAATTTTAGTTTTTTTAATTACAAATTATCATATATAAATGATATAATTAAAGAAGTTATATATGGTAACGATAATAGATGTAAGTATTTAATAAAAGTATAGGCATAAATAGAATAATATGTTTATTTAACATATACATAAGCTATAATTATGAATACGATATAAAACATAGGATCAATGCTGTGATAACTACAAAAAAGTGAAAGGATATATTTTGCAAGATAATGCTACAATTACAAGATCTTAAGTAAGGGGGAGAGATATTATGAACAATAACATATTACTAGAATCGGGTACTGGGGAATTAGAAATAATAGAATTTATCGCAAATGGAAATCATTATGCAATTAATGTTGTAAAAGTTAAAGAGGTAATAGAAATGCCTTCAAACTTAACTAAATTGCCAGATCCTAAGCCAGAGATAGCTGGCCTCATACTATGCAGAGATGAAATACTTACTTTGATTGATTTAAAATACATATTAACAAAAAGATCGGCAGGAAATCTTGGCTCTAAAGTTATAGTTTGTGAGTTTAATAAAATAAAGGTTTCGTTTAATATTGATGATATAGTTGGAGTTCATCGTATAAGATGGGATGAAATAAGAAAACCTGATGATTTATCAGAAAACTCATTAGCTGTCGGAAATATACTTTTAAATGGAAAAGTATTAATTATGCTTGATTTTGAAAAAATAGTTACAGATATTTGTCCAAGTGTTGGAATAAGTGAAGACAGACTTATACAAGTAGATTATAAGGATAGATCGTCTATAAAATTAGTTATGGCTGATGATTCTGCTTTAATTAGAAGGTTACTAAAAGATACTCTTACAAAAGCAGGATTTAAGAATTTAAGAATTTTTGATGATGGTAAACAAGCATTAGATTTCTTTGAAGAATTAGCAAGAAATAAAGGTGAAAACTTTATTAAAGAAGCTCAATTACTTATTACAGATATAGAAATGCCTCAGATGGATGGGCTCACATTGACAAGAAAAATAAAAGAAAATGAAACATTAAAAAGACTTCCAGTTGTAATATTCTCATCATTAATTACAGAAGAATTAAGACATAAGGGAGAATCTGTAGGAGCAAATGCACAGCTAAGTAAGCCAGAAGTAAGTGATCTGGTTGATACAATAGACAAACTATTAAGTGTTTAGAAAATGCATATTTAAAGTGTTTATCATTATGCCAAACACAACTAGAATAAGTAAATTTTAGATCTGCTAAAATTAATCTAATAGGATAGTTAAAGGTATGGGTGAAAAATTCATGCCTTTTTATTTTATAGGAATCTATCTGAATTCAAACTTGTAGATAAAATATGGAAAAGGCTGATTAAGAAGGAGAAATTTTATAAAGATAATAAAATAGGCAGTATATCCACCTGTGAAATTTTTCTCACATGCGCTTAAAAAGGCATATGAGTAGGAAAATCTTTGGCCCTATAGTCAACTGATATTTTGTTATTTAACATAAATATATGATTAATTGAAGAGAAATATTATATGACAATTGATTATTATATGGAAAATATTGTATAATATGTAATGTACAATTGCTAATAACATGTTATATTATTCAAGAGATTTTATATTTTACAAAGAGCTTTTAAAGGGGGAATAATGTATATAACAGCTTTATAATACTTATATAAAAATTTCTTGTATGTGCAAAAATTTAATATTGATAGAATCTTATATAAGGGGGTTTTTATGGAAGAAAAACAAAATAGATCTAATAAAATTACTAAAGAGATGATAGCCTTTTTTTATTGTCTGAGCATTGTATTTTTAATTTCTATTATTAGTAGTATAGGTGCGTATGCTGAAACTAAAAATGAAAAACAAAAGTCACCTGAAACATATGCATTAATATTACAAGAAAGAGGAGGAGTTCAGGAACAAATTAATGGATCTGACATTGGTTTGAAAACTGATTCAGGTATCACATTTGATAATAAATTGTTACAGGATTCTATAAATAAACTAAGTTGTTCTGATGATAGTAAAGTGGTTCAATCTGGAAATGCTACTTTAGTCTTAGTAAATAATAATTATGTAATATCAAAAGAAGTTTATGGAAACAAAGTAAACAAAGATATATTATACAAAAGCATAGTAAAAGCGATTCAAAATGGAGACACAACATTGAATTTAGAGGCTGCTAACTGTTACGAAAGTTCAGAGCCTAGATTTAAAATAAACTCCCCAGTAGTTGTTAGCGCTAGGGATACACTTAATAGGTATCTAGCCTCTAAAATTACCTATAATTTTGGAGGACTAACACAATATTTAGATAGTTCAATAATAAAGGATTGGATTAGCGTTGATAATAATTTTAATGTAACAATTGATGAAAATATGGTTAGAAACTATGTTGATAATATAGCAAATACTTATGCATCATCACTTGGTACAAGCATAAAGGTTAGCGGTGGAGATAATGGTAATAACCATAGTTGGATGATTAATGCTTCTGAGGAAACAAAAGCTCTGATAGATAATATAAAGAGTGGACAAACTATAAGTAAATATCCAATATATACTCAAACCTCTACATCCAGTTATTTTAGTAATGTTGGTGATACTTTTGTTGAAGTTGATAAAGGTAAACAACATTTATGGTTCTATAAAGATGGATATCTTGTTGTAGAAGGTGATCTAGTTACAGGTAATGAAAGTACTGGGCATGGAACACCAACAGGCGTGTTTTACCTAAATTCGAAGCAAAGAGATTCAGTATTAAGAGGTGAAGATTATGCAGCACCAGTTAGCTTTTGGATGCCTTTTATTAAGAATGATATTGGCCTTCATGATGCTAGTTGGAGAGATGAATTTGGAGGAGAAATATATAAGACGGATGGTTCACATGGATGTGTAAACCTGCCATATTATGTAGCTAAGGCAATATTTGATAATATTAGCCCAGGCTGCCCTGTTATTGTTCATGAGTAATATTAGAGATATTTCTAATCAGCACACGAGAGTAAAAAGCTCTATTTAATTATAATTAATACAAAGGAAAGTTTTGATCTTTTTAGGTCAGAACTTTCCTTTTTTTATAAATAATAATAAACATTTTATAATTAATAAATTGAATTTAAAATGTTCTAAATACAATTATAATTACATAATTATTAAAATATAAAACTTTAATAAAAGTTACTTAATATATTTTTTGTACAAGCTATAATTTTAGAATTTAAAAATGAAAATTGTAAGGTTGAATGATGTCAGGTGGGATAAGTATGATAAAACAAATATTACAATACATAAAATATCCAAAAAGAATAATGATGATTATTTGTGCCCTGGTAGCTATATATTCAATAGTTTCTATACATTTTATCAATCATTTTTATTTTGGTTCAACAATTAACAGAGTTGACGTTTCAGGTAAAACAGTGCAAGAGGCAGAAGAAGAAATATTATCTAAAATGTCCACATATTCAGTGGAATTAGAAGAACGTTATGGTGCAAAGGAAGAAATAAAAGGAGCGGATATTAACTTAAGATATGATTTAGGAGATAAAATTAAAGAACTGAAAAGTAAGCAGATTCCATTTACTTGGATTTTATCTTTTTTAGGAGAGAAGAATTATACAATCACGGATTCTGTATCATATAACGAAGATTTATTAAAGAAAAGCTTTAATAATCTTTCTGGTATAACAGGAAGCAGTGTAGTGGCACCTAAAAATCCTGAATTAGAATATAAAGATGATGGATATATAATTAACAAAGAGATATATGGAAATAAGATTAATAAAGATGATTTGTATGAACACTTAATAAAAGCAATTGTTAGTGGGGAGAAGAAAATTAATTTAGAATCAATTAATTGCTATGAGAATCCTAAGTATATATCAACATCTAAGGAAGTTTTAGACGCTAAAAATATACTCGATAAATATGCATCATCAAAAATTACATATTCCTTCGGCGAAGATAATGAAGTTATTGATGGATCAATAATACACAATTGGCTTAAAGTAGATCAAGATTATTCTGTTGCAATTGATGAAAAAAAAGTCTATGAGTATATGAAAAAAATTGCTAATACGTATAATACCTCAGGAAAAACAAGAGATTTCAAAACATCTTTAGGAACAATAACAAAAGTTAGTGGAGGAAATTATGGATGGCTAATTGATACTTCACAGGAAGCAAAAGAGTTGATTAAATATATTGAGAAAGGAGAAAATATAGCAAAAGAGCCTATATATAAGCAAGTTGCTTTATCTCATGATAGTAATGACATAGGCAATACTTATGTGGAAATTAATATGAATATTCAACACTTATGGTATTACAAAAATGGAATACTTGTAATAGAAGGTGATGTTGTTACAGGTAATGCAAGCAGAGGCTCTCCGACTCCAACTGGAGTTTATCAATTAAATTATAAGCAAAAGGATGCTACCTTGAAAGGTGAAAATTATAGTAGTCCTGTTTCTTTCTGGATGCCTTTTTATGGGAATGTTGGTATACATGATGCAAGTTGGAGATCAGAGTTCGGTGGAAACATATATAAAGCGAATGGCTCCCATGGATGTGTTAATGCACCATATTATCTCGCAAAGGTTCTATTTAATAATATTGAAGAAGGCACTCCGATAGTTTGCTATTAGTGGCGGTTCTAAATGATTAAATTTATATAAAAGATGAATCACAACTATCCTATTGAAACTGATTTTTTCCTAAGTGGATATAACGGAAAACATTTACAAAGGAAATTTATTGTTATATAATAAATTCATACCGATCAATAAAAAGGAAAAATTAATATTTAAGGTTGGCCTATAATAGAGTTTTATTTGGACATGGCCAAGATTATTTAATAACAAAAAAGAGTTTAATTGATTAAATAATTAAATTAAGAAAATTTGCAAATACTTTAACTAAGTAATAGCACTAGAATAAATACATTGTTTAGGAGGAATTAATTATGATAAAAATTAGATTATTTTGTGCAGCAGGAATGTCAACAAGTCTTTTAGTTAATAAAATGAATGATGCAGCCAAGACTAAAGGTATAGAAGTAGATATTGAAGCTTTTCCAGAAAGTCAAATGGATAAAAATCTAGATGGCGTAAATGTTGCTTTGTTAGGACCACAAGTTGGATATACATTAGGAAAGGCAAAGAAAATTTGTGAGCCATTAGGAATTCCAGTAGATGTAATACCTATGGTTGATTATGGAATGATGAATGGTCAAAAAGTATTGGATTTTGCATTGAAGTTAATAGAGAAGAAATAAATGAAAAATAGACCTAAAAATTTATAGAAGATTTTATAAATTCTATTAAATAAGCTTTCAAGTTGTTTTTGAAAGCTTATTTTTTATTTTGTGGTAAATTATATCATTAGAAAATCTGCAGATATTATTCATTGTGTAAGTATAAAATATGAAAATAGTTGATTTAGAAAGCTAGGTTTTAATAGAGAATTAAAAATAAAAAACACATTGTATCCGTACAATTTACTTTTTTTATTATATATGATATTTTAATTAATATTAAAATACAAAAGAAAGGAAGGTGATGCATTCTATGAATGAGAAATTCGTTTATGCTCCGGGTCCAACAAGTGTTAGAGAAAATGTAAGGCTAGAAAGAGCTAGGATAACTACTAATCCAGATGTAGACGAAGAATTTGTGGAATTCTATAAAAATACTTGTGATAAAATAGGGAAAATAATTGAGACAAAAAATCCGGTATATATACTAAGTGGGGAAGGTATTTTAGGATTAGAAGCGGCATGCGCATCTCTTACTGAACCAGGTGATAGAGTACTTGTCTTAGACAATGGAATTTATGGGAGAGGTTTTAAGGACTTTGTTGAAATGTACGGAGGAGAAGGGGTATATTTTTCGTGCGATTATAACAAAGCTATAGATGAAAGTAAATTAAATGAATTTTTAAATGTGGATCATGATTTTAAGTATGCAACAATAGTTCATTGCGATACGCCAACAGGAGTTTTAAATGATTTATCTAAGATATGCCAATTATTAAATGAGTATGGAATTTTAACTGTTGTTGATTCTGTTTCTGCAATGGGTGGAGAAGAAATAAGGGGTGATGACTGGAAAATTGATATAGCATTAGGTGGATCTCAGAAAGCATTTTCAGCTCCAGCTGGATTAACTATGGTAAGCATCAGCGAAAAGGCTAAAGAAGCAATGAAAAATAGAAAGACTCCAGTAATAGGGTTTTACTGCAATCTTAATATCTGGGAAAATTATTACACAAATAAGTGGTTTCCTTACACAATGCCGATAAGTGATATCATGGGGTTGGATAAAGCGGTTGATAATATTTTGGATGAAGGAATTCAAAATGTGCTTAAAAGACATGAAAAAATAGCATATGCGACTAGGAAGGCTGTTAGTGAATTTGGGCTTGAATTATTTTTAGAAGATGGTTATTCAAATACAGTAACAGCGGTTAAAATACCGGAAAACATAGGCGCTCAGAGGCTTAAGAATCATATGTTGAGTAAATACAATACTTTGATTATAACATCACTAAATCCATATGAAGATATAATTTTAAGAATAGGACACATGGGGGAGAATGCAAAAGTTGATAAGATTCTTTATGCATTAAATATAATTGAGAATGGACTAAAAGATCTAGGATTTGAAAGTAATGGTGAATTAGTGAATTCATTTATTAGACACTTAAATAGTTAAATAGTTAGTTATTAAATTAAGCAAAGGTGGGGCAAGGAATGGAAATAAACAGAAGAAAAAGTAAATTTAAAACAAAAGACATGGTAGAAACAGCACTATTAACAGCACTAGTATTTGTTGCAACAGCATTTATAAATATTAGATTGCCGATATTAGCTACTGGCGGATTAGTTCATTTAGGAACTGTAATGTTATTTGTTACAGCAATTGTGTTTGGAAAAGAGAAGGGGGCTATAGCTGCTGCTGTAGGAATGGCAATATTTGATTTATCATCAGGATGGGCACTTTGGGCTCCATTTACGTTCGTAGTAAGAGGAATTATGGGATACATGGTTGGTGCCATATCGTGGAGTAAAAATGAAGAAGGTAATAGTATTGTACTTAATCTTTTAGCAATTATCTTATCAGGTATTTGGATGATAGCAGGATACTACATTACTGAAGGAATACTTTATGGAAACTGGGTAGCACCAGTTGCATCAATACCTGGAAATGTGACTCAGATTATTATTGGATTATTGCTTGGATTACCTATTGCTAAAGTACTTAGAAGATATAAAAAGTATATTTAAATATATAAAAATGATGCTTTGAAGTGATTTATACTACTTTAAAGCATCATTTTTTTGCATTTAATAAAGCTTATAATAAAATATGACACTTTATGAAACTTTATTTCGTAAATAATGATATTGACGAAATAAATATATCATATTATGATTATATTAACTTGATACTGTATTTAGGAGGATATTGAGAATGAGTGATAACGATTTAAAGAAAAATAGTGCTAAGGAAGCCATGAAATATATAAAAGATGGAATGATAGTAGGTCTAGGCGGAGGGAGGAGCATAGCTTATTTAATAGAATTTATAAAACAGGATAAAAATATTAACGTAAAGATAGTTACTCCATCAGTGAAAACAAAGATGCTTTGTATAGAAAAAGGTTTAGAAGTTTTGCACACAAGTTCTGTGGATAAAGTGGACGTTGCTTTTGATGGCTGTGATCAAGTTGATGAAAAATTAAATGCATTGAAAAGTGGTGGAGGAATTCATACTAAGGAAAAGTTAATTGCTAGTATGGCGGAAGAATATATTCTCCTTGTTGATGAAGCAAAAGTTGAAAAAGAGTTAACATTTAATGTTCCAGTAGTACTTGAAGTTTTAGAGGATTCTTTGAAGTATGTTGAAAAAAAAGTACTAGAATTAGATGGGAAACCAGTGATTAGAAGTAGCGATATAAAAGATGGATTCACTATAAGTGATAATGGCAACCTATTAGTAGATGTATTCTTTAATAATGTAAAAGATATTCATAAACTAAATGATAATCTAATAAAAATCTGTGGAGTTATAGAAACATCGCTATTTACTAATGTAATTACAAAAGTAATTATTGCCAGTGAAGAAGGTATTAGAGAAATTTCACAAAAATAATTTAATTAAGAATAAAATTTAAAATTAAAACGTATGAGGTGAAGGATATGAATAAAATAAATTGGGCAATACTAGGGCCGGGAACAATTGCAGCAGATTTTGCAAAGGCTATAAATGAAGTGAATGGGAAGATATATGCGGTAGGTTCAAGAAATATTGAAAAGGCAAGGGATTTTGCTAATAAATATAACATAGAAAAAGCTTATGGAGATTATGATGAGATGCTAAAAGATGATAATATAGATGTCGTTTATATAGCGACGCCTCACTGTAATCATTACGAATATATAATTAAGAGTCTTAATAATAATAAAAACGTATTTTGTGAAAAAGCAATTACTGTAAATGGAAAGCAATTGAAAGAAATAGTTGATTTAGCAAATGAGAAAAAATTAATAGTGGCAGAAGCAATGACTATTTATCATATGCCGTTATATAAAAAGTTACGTAAAATTGTTGATGATGGCAAGCTTGGAAAGATTAAAATGATTCAAGTTAACTTTGGAAGCCTTAAAGAGTATGATGTGACAAATAGATTCTTTAGCCCAGATTTAGCAGGAGGTGCGCTTCTTGATATAGGAACATATGCATTGTCATTCACAAGGTACTTTCTCTCTAGTCAGCCAGAGGAAATTTTAACTACAGTTAAGAAATTCGAAACTGGAGTAGATGAGCAGTCAGGTATAATTCTTAAAAATTCTGATGATGAAATGGCAGTTATATCATTAACTATGAGAGCAAAACAGCCAAAGAGAGGAATTGTATGTGGAGAATTAGGATATATAACTGTTGAAAATTTTCCAAGAGCAGATAAAGCAACAATTACATATCCTGATGGAAGTGTAGAAATTATTGAAGAAGGCCATGGTTCAAAAGCATTAGAATATGAAATTGAATGCGTAAATAGTATGGTAATGAGTAAAACAGGTAATGATACTTTAAGATTGTCTGTTGATGTTATGGATATAATGGATGAGGTAAGAAAACAATGGAATTTAAGCTATACTTTTGAGTAACAAGTTTTATAAATTAATTACTTGGATACGATGATTAAGGGAGTAATTATTAAAGTGAGAGAGATAGAAAAGAGTGTTCTAGATAAAATTCTTTGTATTTATAAAAGTTTACATGAAGCAGAAAAAAAGATTGCTGATTATATAATTAATAATAAAGAAAAAGTCATTGAAATGACTGTTTCTGAGTTAGCATTAGAAAGTAGTGTTAGTGAAGCTACAATAGTTAGGTTCTGTAAAAAATGTGATTTAAAAGGTTTCTATGATTTGAAAATTAAAATAGCTAAAGAAATGGTTAATTTAAAAAGTAGTAATATATCAAATGAATTAGATTCCAATAATATAATGCAATCACTTCAAAATATATTAGCAAATAAAATTGAAGAATTAAAACAAACAATTTCAATGATGAATGAAGGTAATATAAAAAGAATATTAGAAGCAATTAAAGGAGCGAGAATTGTTCAATTTGCAGCGGTTGGTAATACAATACCTGTAGCAATGGATGGAGCATATAAGTTTAATCAGTTGGGAATATCATCTGTTACTAATACCATATGGGAAACACAACTTGCATTTTCATATACTTTAACTAAAGAAGATGTAGTTATAGTAATATCTAATTCAGGAGCTTCAAAAGAGCTTGTAGCTTTACTTGAAATTGCTAATGAAAGACAGGCAACAACTATTTCTATAACTAATCATGAGAATTCTCCTGTTGCCAACAAAAGCAAATATCATATAAATACTTCAACAAGAGAGAAATTATTTCTAGATGAGTTTAGCTTTTCTAGAGTATCGGCTATGGTTGTTATAGAAATCTTATATTTACTTTTAACAAGGGATAAAGAAGATGCATATAATTGGATTAGTCAGCACGAACAATCTATTGCAGAAGGAAAGATATAAGGAGAAATTACAATAGAGTGATATAATAGATATTTTATTTAAAATTTTAAATAGATATTAGATTTGAAGAAGGAAGGGTATAAAGATGAAGAATATAGATATTGGGAATAGTGGAATCAAAGCTTCTGAAATTGGGCTTGGATGCATGCGAATGGCATCAGTTGAAAAGAACGATGCGGAAAAGATCATTAAGACGTCGTTGGAAGAAGGAATTAATTTCTTTGATCATGCTGATATATACGGGGGAGGAAAATCAGAAGAAGTTTTTGCAGATGCAATTAAAATGAACTCTTCCATAAGAGAAAAAATGATCATTCAGACTAAGTGTTCTATAGTACCAGGAATAATGTATGATTTTTCAAAAGAACATATCTTAAATTCAGTAGATGCTAGTTTAAAGAGATTAAAAACAGATTATGTAGATACATTACTCCT